>NZ_JAGPYQ010000001.1:3012674-3313942 GCF_018070025.1 Streptomyces liliiviolaceus | reverse complement strand
TTGGACAGTGCCAGCGCCGTCGAGGTCGTCAGCCCGACGATCCCGCCCTTCGCCGCGGCGTAGTTGGGCTGTCCCGCGGAACCCGCGAGGAACGCCTCCGAGGAGGTGTTCACGATCCGCCCGTACACCAGCGCGTCCGCCGCCTTGGACCGCGCCCGCCAGTGCGCGGACGCGAAGTGGGTGGTGTTGAAGTGGCCCTTCAGATGGACGCGGATCACCGAGTCCCACTCGTCCTCGGACATGGAGAAGACCATCCGGTCCCGCAGGATGCCCGCGTTGTTGACGAGGATGTCCAGCTGCCCGAACTCGGCGACCGTCAACTCCACCAGTTCCCGGGCCTGTTCGTGGTCGGCCACGTCCCCGGTGTGCGCGAGCGCGCGGCCGCCCGCCGCCCGGATCTCGGCGGCGACCTCCTCGGCGGGCCCGGCCGACGCGTCGCCGGAACCGTCCCGGCCGGGCTGTCCGTAGTCGTTGACGACGACAGCGGCCCCCAGCCGTGCCAGTTCCAGTGCCTCCGCCCGGCCGAGCCCGCGCCCGGCCCCCGTGACGACCGCGGCCCGTCCCTCAAGCGGCAGAAGGGGCGGACGCGGCAGACGTGGCAATGACATGGAAGTCCCTTCGGCTCGACCGGCCGTGACCGGGGGTTCGGAGCAGCGGCAGCGACAGCAGCATCAGCGTCGGCGTCAGATCTCGATGCATGTACGCAGCGAGACCCCCGTACGCATCTGGTCGAGCGCCTCGTTGATGTCGACGAGCGGCACCCGGTGCGTGATCAGGCCCTCCAGGTCGATGCGTCCGGCGCGCCACAGCGCGATGGTCCGCTCGTACGACCGCAGGACGTCCCCTCCGCCGTACATGGACGGCAGGATCCGCTTCTCGTCGAAGAACAGCTCGAACATGTTGAGCTGGAGGAAGTCGTCCATGGCGCCCGCGCCGACGACGACCAGCGTGCCGCCGCGGCGGGTGTTCTCGTACGCCGTGCGGGCGGTGGCGGAGCGGCCGACGACCTCGAAGACGTAGTCGAAGCCCTCGCCCGCGGTCACCGACTGCTTGGCGTCGGCGAGTTCGTCGGGCGAGACGGCTTTGGTGGCGCCGAATTTCAGCGCGGCCTCGCGGCGGGAGAGCACGGGGTCGACGGCGACGATCTCCGCGGCGCCCCGGAGCCGGGCGCCCTGGATCGCGGAGATGCCGACGCCCCCGCAGCCGATGACGGCGACCGACGAACCGGCCTCCACATCAGCGGTGTTGAGGGCGGCACCGAGCCCCGTGGTGACCCCGCAGCCGATGAGCGCGGCGATGTCAAAGGGCACGTCGTCCGGGATCGGCACCGCGCAGCCCGCGTCGACGACGACCTCCTCGGTGAAGGTCCCGGTGCCCGCGAAGCCGAACACATCGCCGCCGGGGCGCTTGAAGTTGGGCGTGCCGGCGTTCATGAACCCGGCGAGACACAGCTCGGTCTGGCCGCGCTTGCAGGCGGGACACGCGCCGCACGCGGGCAGCCAGCAGACGACGACCCGGTCACCGGCCTTGACGTTCGTGACGCCCTCGCCGACCTCCAGGACCTCCCCGGCGCCCTCGTGCCCGGGGATGAAGGGGGCGGGCTGCGGCAGCACACCGGCCATCGCCGAGAGGTCCGAGTGGCACAGGCCGGTGGCCCGTACCCGGATGCGTACCCGGCCCGGCCCGAAGCCCGTCGCCTCGATGTCGTCGAATATCTCCAGCTTGTCCTGGCCGATCTCGTGCAGTACGGCTGCGCGCATGGTGCGGCTCCCCTCGAAAACGTGCGGAACGTGCGGAACGTACATACGACACGCGCCCCTCGTCCTCGGGACGCTCAGGTGTGTTCGACGACGGTGTCGGTGAGGACGGGCGCGTCGTCGCGTTCGGCCGCGCCCACCGTCACCCGGACCCGGCCGTCCTCCTCCCACATGCGCACGCGCAGGGTCTCGCCCGGGTACACCACCCCGGCGAAGCGCGTGGCGCAGGAGCGGACCCGGGTGACATCGCCGCCGAGCACGGTGTCCACGACCGCCTTCAGCGTCATCCCGTACGTGCACAGCCCGTGCAGGATCGGGCGGTCGAAACCGGCGAGCTTGGCGAACTCGGGGTCGGCGTGCAGCGGGTTCCAGTCGCCGGAGAGGCGGTACAGGAGGGCCTGGTCCGCGCGGATCGGGCGTTCGACGGTCCGGTCCGGCGCGCCGGTCGGCGGTTCGGGACGCGTGGAGGGGCCCCGGTCGCCGCCGAAACCGCCTTCGCCGCGTACGAAGATCTGGGCGTCGTTGGTCCAGAGCGGCCCGTCCGTGTCGGCGACCTCGGTGCGTACGACGAGGACGGCGGCCTTGCCCTTGTCGTACACGGCGGCGATCCGGGCGGTGGCGACCGCCTCGCCCGCGACCGGGATCGGCCGGTGCAGCGTGATGGTCTGGCCGCCGTGCAGCACGTGCGCGAGGTTGACGTCGACGCCCGGCATGGAGAGGCCGCTGATCACGCCCGGGGAGCCCGCGCCCGCGACGGTCGCGAAGCTCGGCAGGACGTGCAGCCTGGACTCCAGGGTGTAGCGCAGTTCGTCGGGGTCGGTCGCGGGGGTGTCCCTGTCGGGGTTCGCACCGGCGCCGAGGCCGAGGTGGTAGAGCTGGACGTCCTTGTGACCCCAGGCGATCCCGGCGGACCGGGGCTCGGCCGCGAGGGCCTGGGCAACGTCGATGGGCATGGGGCTCCTGACTGCCGCGCGGAGAAGACGGGCGGACCGGGCGGACCGGGCGGACACGAACGGGCACGGAGGGCACGGAAGGGCACGGGAAGACCTCGATGCGGCCGTCCGCACCGTCGGTCGCACCGAGGTCGACTCTGGGCCGGGGGCCTGGAACCCGCCCGTTCTAGAACGCGTTCCAGTACCGGCGATCCCCTGTATAGCCGAGCCCCCGGCACATGTGAAGACTCCTGACGCCATGTCAGATACCCGCGGGGCCGCACACCCGCTCGGGTCCCGCAGCCCCCTGGACGTGCCCAGGCAGTGACATTTGTCCTGCCCGAGTCCGTACATGCGCATCTGCCGCGCCCCGCCCGCCGCTCCGTAGCGTCGTCCCCATGAAGAAAACGGGGACGAAAACGGGGACGACGGCGGAAACGCCGGCGGAAACGACGGCGGGGACGCGAACGGGGACGGCGGCCGTGCGGATGACGGGGGCGGTCAAGGCCTTCGGTGCGGTACGGGCCGTGGACGGCGTCGACCTGGAGATCGCCCGCGGCGAGACGGTCGCGCTGCTCGGCCGCAACGGCGCGGGCAAGTCCACCGCACTCTCCCTCCTGCTGGGCCTGGACAAGCCCGACGAGGGCACCGTCCGCCTCTTCGGCGCCGCCCCGGAGCACGCCGTACGGGCCGGCCGGGTCGGTGCCATGCTCCAGGACGGGCGGCCGGTGCCGCGGGTGACGGTGGGCGAGCTGGTCGGGTTCGTGGCCCGTACGTATCCCGCGCCGATGCCCGTCCGGGAGGCGCTGGCGCTGGCGGGCGTCGCCGAACTGGCCGGGCGGCGCGTCGACCGGCTCTCCGGGGGCCAGGCGCAGCGGGTACGGTTCGCGGTCGCCCTCGTCGGGAAACCCGCGCTGATCGTGCTGGACGAACCGACCGCCGCGCTGGACGTGGAGGCCCGGTACGCCTTCTGGGACTCGATGCGGTCGTACGCGCGCCACGGCCACACCGTCCTGTTCTCCACCCACTACCTGGAGGAGGCGGACGCCAACGCCGACCGGATCGTGGTCGTCGACCACGGGCGGATCGTCGCCGACGGCACCGGCGAGCAGCTCAGGCGGGCCGCCGGCGGCAGCCTCGTCGCCTTCGACCTCGCGGGCGCCGGTACGGACGGGCTGTCCCTGCTGCCCGGCGTGGTCTCCCTGGAGGTCCGCGGCGACCGGGCCCGGCTGCGGACCGACGACCCGGACGCGACGGTGATCGCGCTGGCCGAACGAGGTGCGATACGCGGCCTGGAGGTCGCTCCGGCCTCATTGGACGACGCGTTCCTGGCCCTGACCGCCACGGACTCCGACTCGACCTCCGACTCGGTCTCCGGCACGACCTCCGCCCCGGCCTCCGGCACGGTGGCCCGGCCCGCTTCCCTGGAGACGGTGTGATGATGCTCGACTATCTGCGGCTCGAAGTGCGCCGGACGCTGCGCGACGCCGGTTTCATGATCGGCGGGGTCGTGATGCCGGTGGTGATGTATCTGCTGTTCACGAACCTCGGTGACGGCGCCGACGGCGACTGGAAGACCGCTTCCATGATCGGCATGGCCGCGTACGGGGCGATGGGCTCGGCCCTGAACACCGGCGGCGGCGTCGCCGAGGACCGCTCGACCGGCTGGCTGCGGCAGCTGCGGATCACTCCGATGAGTCCGCGCCAGGTGGTCGCCGGGCGCGCGCTGACCGGCGCGGTGACGGTCCTGCCCGCGATCGTGGCGGTCCTGGCGGCGGGCGGCCTGGTCAACGGCGTACGGATGGACGCCTGGAAGTGGGCGGTGATCGCGCTGTCGCTCTGGCTCGGCTCGGTCCCCTTCACCCTGCTCGGGCTCGGCAACGGCTACCGGCTGACCGCGCAGGCCACCGGCGTGGTGAACATGGTGTGCAATCTGACGCTCGCGGTGGTCGGCGGGCTGTGGTTCCCGCTGGCCCTGTTCCCCGGCTGGCTGCGGTCGCTGTCGTCGTACACGCCCACGAACCGCTTCGCGCAGCTCGGTACGGCCGTCGCCGACGGGCGGGCGCCCGCACTCGCGGCCGTGCTGGTGCTGACCGGCTGGCTGCTGCTCTTCGGCTCGTACGCTGTGGTCTCGTACCGCAGGACCGCGCGGACCGTCTGAATGGAAACCGGAACGCGAACGGAAACGGAACCGGGCATAGGTTCAGGCACGGGCACGGGCACGGGCACAGGTACGGGAACGGGGGCTGGGTGGATGTCCTGGTTGCGGAGCGTCAGTTGCCGGATGGCCGACCGGCGGGAGGAGCGGACCGGGCAGCGGAACGGGAAGCTCCCCGAGCACCTGGGCCCGCCGCCCAGCGGTTTCGCGCTGCTGCCCTGGCTCCTCATGGGAATGGGCGCCTTCTCCAACCTCTTCCAGGGCAGGACCTCGAACCCGTGGATCGGCGGCATCGGACTCCTCCTCTTCAACTCCCTCTACATCCACGTGGTGTTCCGCGCCTTCAGCAAGGAGGCCCGCGAGGCCCGTTCCACCCGGGGCGCGCTGATCGCACTGGGCGTGGTGACCTGCCTCCTCGGCGGTCTGTACGGGGGCAGCTGGCTCCTCTTCTTCCCGCTGCTCGGGCTCGCCGCGGGCGCGATCGTCCGGGGGCCGTGGCTCGGCAGGACCGGCATCGGACTGAGCGTGCTCGCCGGTGTCGTGGCGGGGCTGCGGGACGGCTGGGGCGCGGTGAACGTCGCGTACGGCACGTTCCTGTCCACCATGGTGACCGCCGCGATCCTGTCCCTGTCCGACGCCGTACGTGAACTGCGGGCAGCGCGGGAGGAGTTGGCGCACCAGGCCGTCGAGAAGGAGCGTCTGCGGTTCTCCCGCGACCTGCACGACCTGCTCGGCCACACGCTCTCCGTCATCGTCGTGAAGTCGGAGGCGGCCCGGCGTCTGGCCCACCGGGACCTGGACGCGGCGCTCGTCCAGGTCTCCGACATCGAGTCGGTCGGCCGGCAGGCGCTCACCGAGATCCGTGAGGCGGTCACGGGGTACCGCGAGGGCAGCCTGGCCACCGATCTGGACCGGGCGCGGTCGGCACTGCAGGCCGCAGGGATCGAACCCGTCGTACGGCAGTCGGGGCCGCCGTTGTCCGCGCAGGCGGAGGCGCTGCTCGGGTGGGTCGTGCGGGAGGCCGTCACCAATGCCGTGCGGCACAGTGGCGCCCGCCGCTGTTCGATCACGGTGGACGGGGGGTCGGAACGGGTGCGGGTGCGGGTGTCGGACGACGGCGGGGGTGCGGCCGTGCCCGTGTCCTCGCCCCCTGGTTCCTCACCCTCCGTCCTGCCGGGTGTCGGCGGGACCGGGCTCAAGGGGCTGACCGAGCGGCTTGCGGCGGCGGGGGGTCTGCTGGAGGCGGGGCCTGGGGTTCGGGGTGGGTTCGTGGTGATGGCGGAGCTTCCTGTGGGGGTGGCTGCGGCCTGAGGGGGCCCGGGGGGGTTTTGTCGGGTGCGGGTGCGTGGGGGCTGGTCGCGCAGTTCCCCGCGCCCCTTGGGGGCTGTGCCCCTCGGAGGCCGCGTCCCCTGAGCGTTGGAGCCGGGGCAGCCTAATGTTGGGGTGTGAACGAGATGCCCCGGGATCATCGGCCCGCCAAGTCCATTCGTGTGCTGCTCGCCGAGGATCAGGGGATGATGCGGGGCGCGTTGGCGCTGCTCCTCGGACTGGAGGCCGACATCGAGGTGGTGGCGCAGGTCGGGACGGGCGACGCCATCGTGGGGGCGGCGCTGGAGTCCCGGCCCGATGTCGCGCTGCTGGACATCGAACTGCCCGGCATCAGCGGGCTCGACGCCGCCGCGCTGTTGCGGGAGGAGACACCCGACTGCCGGGTGCTGATCCTCACGACGTTCGGGCGGCCCGGTTATCTGCGGCGGGCCATGGAGGCGGGCGCCGCGGGGTTCCTCGTCAAGGACGGGCCCGTGGAGGAGTTGGCGCAGGCGATCCGCCGGGTGCTGACCGGGGAGACCGTCATCGATCCGGCGCTCGCGGCGGCCGCGCTGGGGGCGGGGCCGAATCCGCTCACGGCGCGTGAGTGCGATGTGCTGAAGGCGTCGGCGGACGGTGCGACGGTCGCCGACATCGCGTCCAAGCTGCACCTGTCCGAGTCGACCGTCCGCAACTACCTCAGCTCCGCGATCGGCAAAACGGCGACACGCAACCGCATGGAGGCACTGCGCGAGGCCCGCCACCAGGGGTGGCTGTAGGCCTAGCCCTTTGGCACGGGTGGGGGCCGGTGTGGGCTGGCCGCGCAGTTCCCCGCGCCCCTATAGGGCAGTTCGTCGGCTGCGGGTACGTCGTGGCTGAGCGCGCAGTTCCCCGCGCCCCTGAAGGGGCAGAAGGGCGCGGCCGGTTCCAAGAGGCTGAAGGCAGGGGCGCAGCCCCGCCTTCAGGGGCGCGGGGAACTGCGCGACCAGCCCCCACGCACCCGCACCCGACAACGCATGTCGCCCCCCGCCTTTCAGGGGCGCGGGGAACGGCGCGACCAGCCACGACGCACCCGCACCCGGCCATGCACGCCCCCCGGGGAAGGGAGAGCAAGGCCGCACCCCTGCCTTTCAGGGGCGCGGGGAACTGCGCGGCCAGCCACGATGCGCCCGCACCCGGCCGTGCACGCCGACCCCCCGTGGGAGGGAGAGCAGGGCCGCGCCCTCCTGGAGACGGTCAGGCGCGTCTGAGCAGTGTCACCACCGCCGCACCCCCGAGCCCGACATTGTGCGCGAGCCCCACGCACGCGTCCGCCACCTGCCGCGCCCGCGCCTCGCCCCGCAACTGCCAGGTCAGCTCGGCGACCTGCGCGATACCGGTGGCGCCCAGCGGATGCCCCTTCGAGATGAGCCCGCCCGAGGGATTCACCACCCACCGCCCGCCGTACGTCGTGGCGCCGGACTCCACGAGCTTGCCGGACTCCCCGGGCTCGCACATACCGAGCGCCTCGTAGGTCAGCAGTTCGTTGACGGAGAAGCAGTCGTGCAGTTCCACCACGTCGACGTCCTCGATGCCGAGCCCGGCGCTGTCGTACACCTGCCGGGCGGCGGCCCGGGACATCGGCTGCCCGACGACGTCGATGCACGACCCGGAGGCGAACGACTCCTCCGTGTCCGTCGCCATCGCCTGCGCGACGATCTCCACGGCCCGCTCCCCCAGCCCGTGCCGCTCGACGAACCGCTCCGACACGACGACGGCCGCCGCCGCCCCGTCCGAGGTGGGCGAGCACTGGAGCTTGGTCAGCGGGGAGTGGACGGTCCGCGCGGCGAGGATCTCGTCGACCGTGTACGCGTCCTGGAACTGCGCGTACGGATTGTTCGCCGAGTGCCGGTGGTTCTTGGCGCCCACGGCCGCGAGCTGCGCCTCCGTGGTGCCGTACCTCTCCATGTGCTCGCGCGCCGCGTTCCCGAAGATCTGGGCGGTGGGCGGCGTCATCTCGAAGCCGTGCCGGGCCGCCATGACGGCGTAGTGGCGGGCCACGGGCGAGGTCGCGAAGTCGCCGCCGTCGGCTCCTCCGCCCAGCGCGCCGCGCGCCATCTTCTCGAACCCCAGCGCCAGTACGCAGTCGCTCGCGCCGCCCTCGACGAACTGCCGCGCGAGCATCAGCGCGGTGGCGCCGGTCGCGCAGTTGTTGTTCACGTTGTAGACGGGCACACCGGTCAGGCCCAGTTCGTAGGCGGCCCGCTGCCCGGCCGTGGAGGCCTGGAAGCAGTAACCGACGGGGACCTGCTCGACCGCGCTGTACGGGATCCCGGCGTCGGTGAGGGCGCCGGTGCCCGCCTCCCGTGCCATGTCCCAGTACTGCCAGTCCCGTGTCTCCGGCTTCTCGAACCTGGTCATGCCCACCCCGACGACGTACGCCTTCGTCCTCATGGCTCTCCCCACGGTCCGGTAGGGCGGCAGACTAGAACACGTTCCATTCCGAGGGAAGGTCCGGGGTGGGCCAGATGTAATGAGAAGGTCAAGAATTCGTTAGCGGCTCGAAGCAACGGAATAGTTGCCTGGGCGCACGGGGTTCACCCTGCACGTACCCCCGCACCCCCGTACCCGTACCTCTCCACCTGACCCATGCCTCTGGAGGCCGCACGTATGACCCGGACAGCGACGGATCCGCACACCCGAAGGCCCAGCGGCAGCGGAATCGTCCCCGTACTGGCCTTCGCGGGCATCGTTGTCGCGGTGATGCAGACCCTGCTCGTGCCGGTCATCAAGGACCTGCCGGAGCTGCTGGGCACCTCCCCCGGCAACGCCACCTGGGTCATGACCTCCACCCTGCTCGCGGGCGCCGTGTCCACGCCGATCATGGGCCGCCTCGGTGACCTCTACGGCAAGCGGCGCATGCTCATAGCCAGCCTCGCCGTCATGGTCGTGGGCTCGCTCGTCGCCGGGTTCACCAGCGAACTGCTCGTGATGATCGTCGGCCGCGCCCTGCAGGGCTTCGCGATGGGTGCCATCCCGCTCGGCATCGGTCTGATGCGCGACGGGCTGCCGCGCGAGAAGCTCGGCTCGGCGATGGCCCTGATGAGCTCCTCGATCGGCGTCGGCGGCGGACTGGCGCTGCCGGTCGCGGCCCTGGTGGCGCAGCACGCCGACTGGCACGCGCTGTTCTTCGGCTCGGCGGGCCTCGGCGTCGTCTCGATCGTGCTCACCCTGATCTTCGTACCCGAGTCGCCGATGCGTGCGGTGGGCACCTTCGACATCCTCGGCGCGCTCGGCCTGTCCGCCGGTCTCGTCCTCTTCCTGCTGCCGATCACCAAGGGCAGCGACTGGGGCTGGACGTCCGGCACGACGCTCGGCCTGTTCGGCGCGGCGGTGGCCGTCCTCCTCCTGTGGGGCGTGATGGAGCTGCGTGTCAAGGCTCCGCTGGTCGACCTGCGCACCACGGCCCGCCCGGCCGTCCTCTTCACCAACCTCGCCTCGATCATGGTCGGTGTCGCCTTCTACGCCGTCTCCCTCGTCCTGCCCCAGCTGCTCCAGCTGCCCGCGTCGACCGGTTACGGCCTCGGCCAGTCCATGGTCGTGGCGGGCCTGTGCGTGGCGCCGCTCGGCCTGACGATGATGTTCACGGCGCCGGTGTACGCCCGTATCTCCGCCAAGTACGGACCCAAGGTCACCCTGATGATCGGCCTGCTGATCATCGCGGTCGGGTACGGGGCCGGGCTCGGCCTGATGAGCGCCGCCTGGCAGACCATCGTCATCGCGGTGGTGCTGGGCGCGGGCATCGGACTCGCGTACTCCTCGCTGCCCGCGCTGATCATCGGCGCGGTGCCGGCGTCGGAGACCGGGGCGGCCAACGGGCTCAACACGCTGATGCGCTCGATCGGTACGTCCGTGTCGAGCGCCGTCATCGGCATGGTCCTGGCGAACACCGCGGACCAGGTGGGCGGTGTAGCGGTTCCCACGATGCACGGTTTCCGGGTGTCGTTCCTGATCGCCACGGGTGCCGTGCTGCTGGGGCTGGTGTTCGCGGCGTTCCTGCCGGGGCGGCGGGCGGCGGTGAACGCGGCGAAGCCGCATCTGGTCGCTTCCAGCGACCCTCTGTCGGAGCCTGCGCCCGCGGCGGCGGCCCCGGTCCTGACCGGGTTCCGCGGCCGCGTCCTCACCTCCGACGGTGAGCCGGTCGCGCGGGCCAAGGTGACGCTGATCGACCGGCGGGGGCGGCAGGCGGGGGCGACGCTGTCCTCGGCGGACGGCGGGTACGCGCTCGCCGTGCCGGCGGCCGGCGCGTACGTCCTTGCCGTCACGGCGGGCGGCCACGGCCCGCTGGCCTCCGCGGCGAGCCACCCCGGCGACGACCACCCGATAGAGATGGACCTCGCGCTCCCGGGCGCCACGGTCCTGGCGTAGCGCGCCCCGTAAGGGGTGCGGGCGCCTTTAGGGGCGCGGGGAACGGCGCGGCCAGCCACGACGAGCCCGCAGACGAATCCCCGGGCTGGGCAGCCCGAAGGGCGCCCTTAAGGGGCGCGGGGAACTGCGCGGCCAGCCACAGCGGGCCCGCAGACGAATCCCAGCATCCCCGGGCCGGATGGCCGACCGCAGCCACATCGTGGCCGGCCGCGCAGTTCCCCGCGCCCCTAACGGGGCAGTTCGTCGGCTGCGGACACGTCGTGGCTGGCCGCGCAGTTCCTCGCGCCCCTAAGGGGCCAGTCGTCGGGTGCAGGTACGTCGTGGTTGCTCGCGCCGTTCCCCGCGCCCCTGACGGGGCGCCCACGAGGCCCGCGTCGTCGGGTGCGGGCCCGTCGTGGCTGGGCGCGCCGTTCCCCGCGCCCCTTGAGGGCGCCCCTGACGGCGCGCTGCCGCAGGCGTGGGGCACCATGGCGGCACATCCGTACGTACGACCTGGAGGAACCCCATGCCCCCGGCCCCCACCCCCGCAGTGCTCGCCGCGTTCGAGGGGGCCAAGGGGTTCATGCCCGTGCGGGAAGGGCTCGCCCTGTACGGGGCCGCCGTCGAGGCGGGACGGCTCGGGCTGCCCCTGCTGGAGGTCGGCACGTACTGCGGCCGCTCCACGATCCTGCTCGCCGACGCCGCCCGCGAGGCAGGTGTCACGGCGATCACCGTCGACCACCACCGCGGCAGCGAGGAACAGCAGCCCGGCTGGGAGTACCACGACCCCTCCACGGTCGACCCGGAGCTGGCGCTCATGGACACCCTGCCGACCTTCCGCCGTACGCTCCACCGGGCCGGCCTGGAGGACCACGTGGTCGCGGTCGTCGGCCGCTCCCCGCAGATCGCCGCCTTCTGGAACTCCCCCCTCGGCCTCGTCTTCATCGACGGCGGCCACACCGACGAGCACGCGAGCGGCGACTACGAGGGCTGGGCGCCCCATGTCGCCGAGGGCGGGCTGCTGCTCATCCACGACGTGTTCCCCGACCCGGTGGACGAGTTCACCGGCCAGGCGCCGTACCGCGTGTATCTGCGGGCGCTGGAGTCCGGCGCGTTCACGGAGGTCTCGGCGACGGACTCCCTGCGGGTGCTGCGCCGCACGGGCGAGGGGATCTGAGAGAGCCGCAGGCAGGATCCGTACGAGGGATCCGGCGAGCGCCACCCCGGCCCCCTCCCTACCCGCACACCACCCGGTCGACCCGTAAGGTGTTGGCCGTGTCATACGTAGGCCCGGACTTCGAACCCCCACGCCCCCCGCGCCACCCCCTGCGCGCACCCCTGACCGTCGCCGTCGCCGCGCTCGTACCGGGAGCCCTCGTGGGCTGGCTGGTGTGGCAGGCGGTGGGCGACTCCGACGGCGACGGATCGGCGGCCGCACAGACGTCGGCCTCGGCGAGCGCGAGCGCCGCCGCGTCCGCGCCCTCGTCCGAGCTGCCGGGCCCCTCCGAGGACGGCAAACAGCAGACCGGCGGCGGCACCGGCCAGTCGGGCGGCGGCGAGGAGTCCGGCGCCCCCGCCGGCTCCGGCCCCCTCAAGGGCAAGGTCGTCGTCATCGACCCCGGTCACAACCCCGGCAACTTCCGGCACCCGTCCGACATCAACCGCAAGGTGAACATCGGGACGAACTGGAAGGAGTGCGACACGACGGGCACGTCGACCAACGCCGGTTACACCGAGGCCGAGTTCACCCTCGACGTCTCGCACCGGCTGCGCACGATCCTCAAGAAGGAGGGCGCCACGGTGAAGTTCACCCAGGACGGCGACCGCGCCTGGGGCCCGTGCGTCGACGAGCGGGCCGAGATCGGCAACAAGGCCGAGGCGGACGCCGTCGTGTCGATCCACGCGGACGGCTCGGCGGCCGGCAACCGCGGCTTCCATGTGATCCTGCCGGGCTCGGTGCACTCCGGCGCCGCCGACACCCGCCCCATCGTGGCCTCGTCGCGCGCGCTCGGCGAACGCATCGCCGGCGGTTTCCTGCGCACCACGGGCGGGCCGCCCTCCAACTACATCGGTGACGGGACCGGCCTCGATGTCCGCAAAGACCTCGGCGGTCTCAATCTGTCAACGGTTCCGAAGGTGTTCATCGAGTGCGGCAACATGCGTGACACCAAGGACTCCGCGCAGCTGACCAGCGGCACTTGGCGGCAGAAGGCGGCGGAGGGAATCTCTGAGGGAATCGTGAGTTTCCTGCGCGGGTAGCGATCAGAGGGGACATCCGGGCGGACACCCGTGTAGGGCGGGCGATAGTGTCCTCCCTACGATAAGGGGCCACCCCTGCGCTGCACACCACGACCTGACGGCGACGTGGTGGGAGCGACGCCTCTACCGATGACGAGACGACTGACGAAGGACCTGAAGTGAATATCCGCTCCCTCACTAGGGGCGACGGCGTGGTGATCGGAGCAGCGGTTCTGCTGTTGATCGCGTCGTTCCTCGACATCTACTCGATCGACGGGGCCCCCGACAGCGCCGACATCCCGAACGCCTGGGGAAGTGGCCCGGTCCTCCTGAGCGTCACCCTGGCCGGGATCATCGGCGCCGCGCTGATCGTCGTCGCCCGCGGTCTGCCGCAGGCGCCGAAGGTCGCCGGTCTCGACCTCGGTCCGTTCGGTGTCGCCTTCACGGTGTTCGCCGCCTGGAGCGCCCTCGGGAACATCTTCGACCCGGCCGGCGGCTTCGACAACAACGGTGGCAGTGACGCCATCGGCAGCGGCACCGGCCTCATCCTCAGCTTCATCGCCACGCTGGTGCTCGCCGGTGCGGCGATCGCCACCCCGCTGGTCCCGGCCCTCAAGGGCGCGCTCCTGCCGCCCCCGAAGCCGGCCGCCCCGCAGCCCTACGGCGGTCAGCCGCAGGGTGGTTACGGCTACCCGGGCGCCCAGCAGCCGGGCCCGTCGTTCGGCGGCCAGCCCGGTCAGCCGCAGCAGGGCCAGCCGTTCGGCGGCCAGCCCGGCCAGCCCCAGCCGCAGCAGCCCCACCAGGCGCAGGCTCCGCAGGCGCAGCAGCCCGCGGGTGACTTCGCCCCGTTCTGGTTCGCGGTGCCGGTGGCCCGTCCGCTGTTCGCGGAGGACGGTTCGCCCACGCCGATCGCCGAACTGGCGCCGGGTACGTGGTACTTGGCCGTCGAGCAGCGCGGTCCGAGCCTGGTGGCCCAGACGCAGGACGGCCGCCGCGGTGTGCTGCAGGACACGTCCGGGATCCAGCGCGGCTGACCCCGTCACCGCCGGTCCGTCACGGCCCTCCGCCCAGGGTGCTCCTCGGAGCCCTTCCGGGCGGGGGGCCGTTCCCGTACAGTCGGGCCGGCCCGGATGACATCTGACGTACCGTCAGGAGTGGTGTATGCGGCTCGGACTCGCCCTCGGATACTGGGGCCGCGGCCCCTCGGCCGACCATGTGCCCCTCGCCCTGGAGGCGGAACGGCTCGGCTACGACTCGGTGTGGACCGCCGAGTCCTGGGGCTCGGACGCCTTCACCCCGCTCACCTGGATCGCCGCGCGGACCTCAAGGATCAAGCTGGGTACGGCGGTTGCGCAGATGGCGGCCCGCTCCCCCACCACGACGGCGATGCACGCGCTCACACTCGACCACCTCTCGGGCGGGCGCGTGATGCTCGGCCTCGGGCTGTCCGGGCCGCAGGTCGTCGAGGGCTGGTACGGGCGCCCGTTCCCGAAGTCACCGCTCACAGCGACCCGGGAGTACGTCGACGTCGTACGCCAGGTCCTGCGGCGCGAGGGGCCGGTCGAACTGGACGGCCGCTTCCACTCCCACCCGTACCGGGGCGCGGACGGCACCGGGCTCGGCAAGGCCCTCAAGCCCATCACGCACCCGCTCCGGTCCGGCCTGCCCGTCCTGCTGGGCGCCGAGGGGCCGAAGAACATCGCCCAGACGGCACGGATCGCGGACGGCTGGCTGCCGTTGTACTGGTCGCCGATGCGGACAGCGGTGTACGAGGCTTCCCTGGACGCCGCGCCCGAGGGGTTCCTCGTCGCTCCGATGGCCCGGGCGAAGGTGTGCGACGACGTCGCCGAGGGGTTGCTGCCGGTGAAGGCGATGCTCGGCTTCTACATCGGGGGGATGGGGCATGCGGCGCGCAACTTCCATGCGGATCTGATGGGGCGGATGGGGTTCGAGGAGGAGGCTCGGCGGGTGCAGGAGTTGTTTCTGGCGGGGCGGCGGGAGGAGGCGGTGCTTGCCGTGCCGGATGCGTTCGCGGACGAGATCTCCTTGATCGGCCCGCGCGAACGGATCGCTGAACGTCTGGACCTGTGGCGCAAGGGTCCGGTGACGGACCTCCTGCTCCTGTCCCCGGACCCCCACACGCTAAGAGTCCTGGCAGACCTGAACTGACAGCGGCGCTGAGCTGGACTGTTTCTTCACCTGCGGGCCCGGTGGGGGCTGGCCGCGCAGTTCCCCGCGCCCCTAACGGGGCCCGCCAGAAGCCCCTGCTTTTAGGGGCGCGGGGAACTGCGCGATCAGCCACAGCGGACTCGCAGACGACAACGCACCCCCGGGGTTTCAGGGGCGCGGGGAACTGCGCGGCCAGCCACAGCGGACCCGCAGGCGAGACGTCACCCCGGCCCCGGCCTTCAGGGACGCGGACCCGCAGGTCACCGCAGGGTGGGTCAGCGGAATATGGCTATCGCTTCCAGCGTGACCTCGCGCGTGTCCTCACGCCACCCCGTCATCTTGCCGAGGCACCGCGCCTGGAACGTGCCACTGCCGAGGCGCTCGTTGCGCAGACCCCCCGGCGCGCACGTCACACGGACGTGCGCGGGCCGCTCGGCGTCGTCGCCGTACGGGGCCCGCAGCACGATCTCCCGCGCCGCCCCGGATTCCGGCTGCGGCTCCACCAGGAAGCGCCCCCGGACCGACACGAACTCCTCGATGTCGCTGAGCGCGACACCACCCCCGTCGGCCCCGCCACCGAGCGCCTCGGCGAGGGCGCGGTTCGGAGTGACATCCCCGGTGCGCAGGTCCGCGTGGACGATGACATCGGCCCGTTCGAACGCGTCCAGCAGCATCCCGATCACGGAGATCGGCTCGCTCTTGGCCACGTAACTGCTGAACTTCTCCTGCGTGACGTCCCGGTTGGCCTTGACCGTCCACGGCAGCAGCCTGCCCCACAGTCCCACGCTGGTGTTGACGTTGGTGCGGTGTTCGACGGCCTCTTCCAGCGCCGCGCTGTAGTTGCCGATCCTGTAGAGATCCATCACCGCCTTCTCGTCCAGGTAGAAGCAGACGCTGTACGCGGACCTCTGCCCCACACCCCGCCGGCCGAGGCTCCCGCGCCCGCGTTCCCGCACATGCCGCACCAGCACGGCGCAGACCGTCACCACACCGGCCGCGGTGACGAGCCACACCGTCATCCACGGCCACCACACACCCCACCACTGCGCGTCAACGACAGCCACGGATCTCCTTGAACGCCTCGGAAAGGGACGATCCCCGCGCGTCCGCGTCCACCATGCGTCCGCCCGTCCTGTCGGCGGCGCGCCGAAGGGCTCCGGCGTCTGCCTCCCCGAAGTGCACGGGGTAGGTGTGGACCGCGGCACGGGTTCCGGCGGACCGCGCCTCGTAACGGCGTACGAACTCCTCGTACGCGATGCCCGCGTTGTTCTCGCCGTCCGTCATCAGCACGATGGACACGGACCGTTCGGGTTCGTCGGCCAGCGCGGCGGAGGCCGTGCGGTAGCCGTGGTCGAGCGCGGTCCAGACGGCGGTCGCGTCGCCGTAGCCGCCGCGGGCGACGACGTCGGCGAGGGTGCGCAGGTCCCGCTGTCCCCGCACGGTGACGGTCCGTTCCTCCAGGACCCGGCCGCCGAACCGTACGACGGTCAGCCGTTCGCCCTGGTAGAAGCGGGCGAAGGCGCCCGTCGCCGAGGAGTCCGCGCCGCTGAGGTCGGCGAACGCCTCGCGCAGCTCCGCCATGCGTTGCCCGCGCATCGAGCCGGAGAAGTCGAGCAGGAAGACGACCTGGTCCGCGACGCGGTGGGCAGGATCGCCGTAGTCGTCGAGGAGGCGTTCCAGGACGTCCGGCCGGTCGGGGAAGTAGAGCGCGTTGCCGAGAGGCGCCCGCAGCTCCCCCTCCCTGGCGACCGACGGGTTCACCGGGCGCCGCAGTGCCGTCCGCATGATCTTCCGCTGTACGGAGTCCTGCCGCAGCCACTGGACGACCTTGTCGTAGGCGGCCCGTCGGCCCGGGTCGAGGAGGAGCAGCGGGAAGTCGGCGAGGACCGTGCCGTCCTTGGGGCGCACGATCTCCAGCTCCTCCTTGAGCCGGCCGCCGGAGTCGAGGGCGAGGAGGTCGGACTCGTAGGTGATGAGCGCGTTCGCCCTACCGGGGTGGTCGGTGAAGTCGTCGAGGAGGTCGCGGGTGGAGGCGGCGGTGATCCGCTGTCCGGAGCGGAAGCCGCGCAGCCGGTCGCAGGAGACGTCGTCCTCGCGCAGGGCGCCGCCGGTGCCGGCCGCCGCGGTGGCGACGCCGACGAGTGCGGCGAGGCCGGTCCCCGTCCGCCGCGGGTCGGCCATGCCGAAGCGCAGGGTGCCGGTGGCGGCGGCGTCGGCGAGGTCGGCCCAACTCAGTTGCGTGCCCGGCGACTTGGCGTGGAGTGCGCGTGCCGCGTCGGCGCGCAGGCCGACCACGACCGGCGAGAGCATGGTCGGGGTGCGCAGCAGCCCCCGGGCGATGTCCTTGTGGCGCAGCTGGAAGGAGCGGTCGGTGGAGAGCCAGGCGGCCTCGTGGCCGCCGCCGCCCTTCGCGGTGGAGGCTCCGGCGGCGGCCAGCTCCTCGCCGGTGTCGGCGTCGGCCCGGTAGTCCATCTTCAGCTCGACCCCGGTCTCGGACCTCAACTCGTCAAGCAGCGGCTCCAGTACGGCGAGATCGGGGCCGGCGAGGACGCGCAGGGTGGTCGGGTCCTCGTCACCGGCGCCGGAGCAGGCCGCGGTCAGGGACAGCGTGAGCGTGACGGCCAATGCCAGACACAGCGTCAGAATGCTTGTCGCGCGCCTCACTTGGCGTCCTGCCGAGGCGACTGCGCGGGCGGGCACTCGCCGACCGTCTGGATCATCCGCTCCAGCAGGGGCAGCCGGGGCAGGACCGCCTTGGTGTCGTCGGCCGAGGTGGCCGGCACCTGGATGCCGCGGTCCGCCAGGAAGGCCGCCAGCTGGTCGCTGGTCGAGTCGCTGGTGGCGTCCCGCACCCGGAAGCCCAACTCCATCGCCTTGTGCTGGAGTTCGGGATCCTCGGTGACCAGTTCGCCGAGCCGTTCGCCGTCCCCGGTGAGGGCGACGAGCTGGGGTTCGGTGACGAACCGGGTCGAGGGGTAGAGCAGGACGCGTCCGCTGTCCGGCCTGCCGTGCTCGGCCTCGTAGCGGATCTGGTGGGCCAGGAACTGGTGCTCGTAGATCACCGAGATCGGGGCGATGCTCTTGCCGTCCACGGACAGGTAGGTCTCGGCGCGCTCGGAGCCCGGCAGTCCCTGTTCGATGAGCAGGTCCTTGATGTCCCGCGCGTAGCTGTCGGCGTCCTTGCCGTTGCCGGGAGCGTCGTTGCCGTGCCATACGAAGGAGACGAGGCCGAGGTAGGTGCCGCCGGAGTTGGAGTCGCAGACGTCCGAGGTCTGGGCGAGGATCTTGTTGCCGTTGTGGACGCCGTGCTTCGAGATGCCCAGGTCGTCCCAGCGCCTGCCCTGCTTCGTCTGCCGCAGGAACTTGCCCATGTCGAGCGTGTAGTACAGCGGTTCGGCGGAGCCGTCGGCAGAGCTGTCGGAGGTGTCGGAGGTGTCGGCCGGCTGGGGCTCGGCGATGTCCGCGTCGTCCAGCGTCTCGGCGTACTCCCGGTACGTGGCGAGGACGATGGGGCTGACGAAGGGCCGGTAGGTGAGGGCGGGGTGGCCGGCCTCGGCGCGTTCGCGGGTGATCAGGTCCGCGGCGGGCTGTCCGGAGGGGAAGACGACGTCGTACCCCGCGACGTCCTGCGTGGCGATGTCCCGGGAGCCCATGCGGGTGATGTGCACCCGGAAGCCGTGCTTCATGAGGATGCGCCGGACCTCGGGGTTCTCGAAGAAGTCCCGCTTGGAGGCCATCTTCGCCTCGATGGTGACGATCCGGTCGAGCGGCAGCGTCAGATGGCCGGAGGCCAGGAGCAGGACGAGGCCGACGACGGGGACGGGCAGCGCGAGGGCCAGCGTGCGGCGCAGCCGGCTCCGGACGGGCCCGCCGACCGGGAGCCGGGGTTCCTCCGCGGGCTGCGCGGGTCCGGGGCCGGTGGGCGGATCGGTGCGGGCGGGTCCCGCGGATCGTGCGACGGGTCGTGCGGGTCTCTCGGCTCTGTTCGCGGACACCGGCGTCTCCCCCTACTGTGGGGCAGATCGTCGGTGACCGTGCTTACCGCCGAACCACCTCACGGCGAACGGCAGTTGAGATCCAGGGTACGGGCTGACGAACCATCACGAGGAGAGCCGGAGGTTTCATACGGGATTCAAGGGCTACCCGCATGACATGTCCCCTCGATATCGCAACGGTTCCCACTCAGCCGGCCGCGTCATAGCCGTCGTTGCCGACATCATGGCCTGCATCCTCGGCCTCTGGATCCTCATGTACCTGCTGGACGCCAACCAGGGCAATTCGTTCGTCCAGTTCATCCATGACTCCGCACGTTGGCTCGCCGGCTGGTCGCACGACCTGTTCACGTTCGACGAGCAGTGGGCACGGGTCGTCGCGGGCTACGGTCTCGCAGCCGTCGTCTACCTCTTCATCGGGCACGCGATCGCCAATCGCGTACGCAGCTGATCCCGTCCCGGCCATGTACGCGCCCGACCCCCTACCGGCAGCAGTCGGGGTCCAGTCCGAACGGCAGGCGGTCGCCGCCGAAGACCGCGCAGGTCGCCTCGTCGCCGCCCAGTGCGGCCACGGCGAGGAGCAGGGAACCCGCCGTCCACGTGGTGAGTTCCTCCGGCCAGATCGCCCGTGAGTCGAAGACATAACCGGTCCAGTACAGGCCCGTCGCCGGGTCGCGCAGGTGCTGGATCGACTGCAGTATCTCCAGCGCCCGGTCGGACTCGCCCACGACCCACAGGGCCAGGGCGAGTTCGGCCGATTCGCCGCCCGTCACCCACGGGTTGGGCACCACGCAGCGCACACCGAGATCCGGGACGACGAACCGGTCCCAGTCCCGCTCGATGCGCTCCTTCGCCTCGGCGCCGGTGAGCGCGCCGCCCAGCACCGGGTAGTACCAGTCCATCGAGTAGCGGTCCTTGTCGAGGAACCGCTCGGGGTGCCGGCGGATCGCGTGGCGCAGCGCGCCCACCGCCAACTCCCAGTCGGGCTGCGGCTCTTCGCGCTCCTCGGCGATGGCGAGCGCGCAGCGCAGGGCGTGGTGGACGGACGAACTCCCGGTCAGCAGCGCGTCCTCGACGGCCCGGCCGTCGTCCTCGCGCTTCCAGCCGATCTGCCCGCCGGGCCGCTGGAGTTCGAGGACGAACTCGACGGCCGCGAACACCGCGGGCCACATCCGGTCCAGGAAGGTGTCGTCGCCGGTGGCCAGGTAGTGGTGCCACACGCCGACGGCGATGTACGCGCAGAAGTTGGTCTCGCGCCCGCGGTCGGTGACCTCGGCGGCGTCCCCGTCGGCGTAGGCCGCGTACCAGGAGCCGTCCTCGTTCTGGTGCCGTGCCAGCCACTCGTAGGCGCGGGCGGCGGCCTCGTGCTCGCCGGCCGCGTCCAGGGCCATGGCGGCTTCGGTGTGGTCCCACGGGTCGAGGTGGTGGCCGCGGAACCACGGGATGGCGCCGTCCGTGCGCTGGACGGCCAGGATGCCCCGGACGGTCTGCGCGGCCTCTTCCGCGGTGAGCACCCCGGTCAGGACGAGGTGTTCGGTGCGCGGAGTCGTCACGAAGCGTCCGTGAGGGTGGCCGCGGGCAGGTGCGGCTTGGTCGCGTACGCGACGAAGCTCTTGCCGATCAGCGGGTTGAGCGCCTGTTCGGCGACCCGGGTCGCGAGGGGCTTCTTCATGATGTCCCAGACGAGGAGCTTGTGGTACGCCCGTACCGGCAGCGCCTTGTCGTTGTCGACGCCGAACGCGCACTTGAGCCACCAGTAGGGGCTGTGCAGCGCGTGGGCGTGGTGCGTGCCGTACGGCCGCAGGCCCGCCTCGCGGATCTTGCCGAGCAGTTCGTCCGCCTTGTAGATGCGGATGTGTCCGCCCTCGACCTCGTGGTACGCGTCCGACAGCGACCAGCAGACCTTCTCGGGCCCGTAGCGCGGCACGGTGATCGCTATGCGCCCGCCGGGCCGCAGCACGCGGACCATCTCGGCGAGCACGCCCTTGTCGTCCGGGATGTGCTCCATCACCTCGGAGATGATGACGACGTCGAAGGACTCGTCGGGGAAGGGCAGCCGCAGCGCGTCGCCCTCCATCGCGGTGGCGGTGGCGCCCTCCGGCGCCTCACCCGCCTCCTTCATCGCGGCGAACCACTTGGCGACCTCGCGGATCTCCTCACCGTTCTGGTCCAGTG
The DNA here is from genome assembly GCF_018070025.1 of Streptomyces liliiviolaceus. Lineage (NCBI taxonomy): Bacteria > Bacillati > Actinomycetota > Actinomycetes > Kitasatosporales > Streptomycetaceae > Streptomyces > Streptomyces liliiviolaceus. Next base: position 3,292,827 of record NZ_JAGPYQ010000001.1, on the reverse strand, counting down.
CGACGACCTGGGCGCCGCGCCGGTAGCACTCGAAGGCGTGGCGTCCGGCCCCGCATCCGAGATCCAGCACACGGTCCCCCGGGGCGAGCGGAAACCGGGAGAAGTCGACGGTCAGCACGTGGTCCTGCTTTCACGGTGAGGGGTGTCCACGGGGGTGGCGGCGGGGGCCGCCCCCTCCTGTCGGGCCGCGGAGCGGCTGTCCGTTCCTGGCGCGGAGCGGCTGTGTGCTGCCGGCTCGGAGCGGTGGGCGTTCGCGATCGCCTCGCGGTAGCGGGCCACCGTCCCTTCCGCGGCGCGGGCCCAGGTGAACTTCTCCAGTACGCGCGCACGCCCGGCCGAGCCGAGCCGCGCACGCAGACCGGGGTCGCCCAACACCCTGCTCAGCGCGACGGCCAGCGCCCCCGCGTCGCCGGGCGGCACGGCCAGGCAGGTCTCGCCGTCGGGCCCCGCGACCTCGGGGATGGCCCCGCCGGTGGTGGCCACCAGGGGCGTACCCGTGGCCATCGCCTCGGCGGCGGGCAGCGAGAACCCCTCGTACAGGGACGGCACGCAGGCGACCTCGGCGGACCGTACGAGGTCGACGAGTTCCGCGTCCGAGATGCCCTTCACGAACTCGACGGCGTCTTCGAGCCCGTACCGCTCGATGAGTTGGGCGACCGGCCCGTCCTCGGCGCGCCTGCCGACGACGACGAGGTGCGCGGCGGGGTGCTCGGTGCGGACCTTGGCGAGCGCCTCGACGAGGAAGACGAGCCCCTTGAGGGGGACGTCGGCGCTGGAGGTCGTGACGATCCGGCCGGGCACCTTCGGCACGGACGGATCGGGCGAGAAGAGGTCGGTGTCGGCGCCGATGTGGACGACGTGGATCCGCTCGTCGCGTACGCCGAGGTGGTCGACGATCTCCTGGCGGGACGTGCCGGACACGGTCAACACGGACGTCAGACGGCGCGCGACCCGCTTCTGCATCCGCGTGAACGCGTACCAGCGGCGCACGGACGCCCGTTTGCGGCGGCTTCCGGCGGCGTCCAGCTCCAACTGCCGGTCCACGGTGATGGGGTGGTGGATGGTGGTGACCAGCGGGGCGCCCACGTCGCCCAACAGCCCGTACCCCAGCGTCTGGTTGTCGTGCACGACGTCGAAGTCGCCGCGCCGGGCGCGCAGATGGCGGCGGGCGCGCAGCGAGAACGTCAGCGGCTCGGGGAAGCCCCCGGTCCACATCGTGCCGACCTCGACCGCGTCGATCCAGTCGCGGAACTCGTCGCGCTTCGGCGTACGGAAGGGGTCGGGCGAGCGGTACAGGTCGAGACTGGGCAGCTCGGTGAGGGAGAGCCCGTCCAGGTCCTCGCCCTCGTCGAGCACCGGGTAGGGCTGCGAGCCGATCACCTCGACGTGGTGGCCCAGCCGGGCGAGCTCACGCGAGAGGTGACGTACATAGACACCCTGGCCGCCGCAGAACGGGTTCCCTTTATAGGTGAGGAGCGCGATGCGCAGCGGTCGGTCGGCGTCGGCGGCCGAGCCCGCGTGGAGGCCTGCCTCCATGGCCTCATGGGTCACTCTCGGCCCCCTTCTTCCAGCACGTTCCCGCGAGATTACTTCGGGACGGTAATCTAGAACAAGTTTCAGACTTGATCGTTCAGGGAGCACTGAATCTACCGGCAGGTAGCCCTCCTGTGAGCGGTGGATCGGGTGATTCACGCCACGGCGGGACCTCTACTCTGCTGTCACCCGACCCGCCCCCGCCCGCCCCACCGCCCTCTGTTGTACGAACGTCACGGAACGGGATCCATGCCTGCGGAAGCCAAGACTGCGGCGAAGGCCGCGCAGCCGCCCGTACGGGCCGCGCAGCCGGTCACTCCCCCGCTCACCGAGCGCCAGGAGGCGCGCCGACGGCGGATCCTGCACGCGAGCGCGCAGCTGGCGAGCCGGGGCGGCTTCGACGCGGTCCAGATGCGGGAGGTCGCGGAGTCGTCCCAGGTGGCCCTCGGCACGCTCTACCGCTACTTCCCGTCGAAGGTGCATCTGCTGGTCGCGACCATGCAGGACCAGCTGGCCCATATGCACGGCACGCTCCGCAAGAAGCCGCCGACGGGGGACACGGCGGCGGAGCGGGTGGCGGAGACGCTGATGCGCGCCTTCCGCGCGCTGCAGCGCGAGCCGCATCTCGCGGACGCGATGGTCCGCGCCCTCACCTTCGCCGACCGCAGCGTCAGTCCGGAGGTCGACCAGGTCTCCCGCCAGACGACGGTGATCATCCTCGACGCGATGGGCCTCGACGACCCGACGCCCGCCCAGCTCTCCGCGGTCCGCGTGATCGAGCACACCTGGCACTCGGCCCTGATCACCTGGCTCTCCGGCCGGGCCTCGATCGCCCAGGTGAAGATCGACATTGAAACGGTCTGCCGCCTGATCGACCTGACATCCCCACGGGACTGACGCTGCGGGGCTGCACGCATGGCGCGTTGCCGGGCGCGGGTGCGTCGTGGCTGGTCGCGCAGTTCCCCGCGCCCCTGACGGGGCGCGGGCCGAGGCGAGCAACCACGACGCACCCGCACCCGACGACCCACCTCGCCCCCACCCCCCAGGGGCGCGGGGAACTGCGCGATCTTTTGGGCCCGCCCCCACCGGCCGGCAGGCGCCCTCACTCCTCCGGAGGAAACACCGTCTCCCCGCTCCCCAGCAGAGTGATCATGATCGCCTCCACCGGACACCCCTCCGCCGCCTCCAGAATCTCCTCACCGGCATCCGTCTCGGACTCCACGGGATGCGACTGCATCGCGGAGTCGAGACGAAAGGCCGCGGGGGCGACATGCGTGCACTGCGCCGACCCGATGCACAGCGACCGGTCGACCTCCACATGCCAGCGGTCCCCCATCCTCAGGCCTCCCACCCGGCCGGCAGATGGATCATCTTGTGCTCCAGGTACTCCCCGTACCCCTCGGGCCCGAACTCCCGCCCCAGCCCCGAGTTCTTGTAGCCGCCGAACGGCCCGAGCATGTCGAGACTGAAGGTGTTCACGGAGTACGTACCGGTCCGCACCTGCCGCGCCACGTCGATGCCCCGCGCCACGTCCCCCGTCCACACGCTCCCGCTCAGCCCGTAGTCGGAGTCGTTGGCGATCTTCACGGCCTCCGCCTCGTCGCCGTACGGGAGCAGGCAGATCACCGGCCCGAAGATCTCCTCGCGCGCGATGCGCATGGAGTTGTCGACGTCGCCGAAGAGCGTCGGCTCGACGTACCAGCCGCGGTCCAGTCCGGCCGGCCGCCCGCCGCCGGTGAGGATCTTGGCGCCCTCCTCCTGGCCGATGCGGATGTAGTCGAGGTTGCGCTGCTGCTGCCGCCGTGCGACCAGCGGGCCGACCTGGGTCGCGGGATCCAGCGGATCGCCGACCACCAGCGCGTTCGCCGCCGCCGCGAACGCCTCCGCGAACTCGTCGTAGCGCGAGCGCGGCAGCAGGATGCGGGTCTGGGCGACGCACGCCTGGCCGTTGTTCATCCAGGCCGCCGAGACGATGCCCGGCACCGCGGTCCCGATGTCCGCGTCCGGCAGGACCACGGCCGCCGACTTCCCGCCCAGTTCCAGGGTTACGCGGGTGAGGTTGCGCGAGGCGACCTCCATGACGCGCCGGCCCGCCCCGACCGACCCCGTGAAGGAGACCTTGTCGATCCCGGGATGCCCGACGAGGTACTCGCTCACCTCACGGTCCGCCGGCAGGATCGACAGGACGCCCTCCGGCAGCCCGGCCTCCTTGGTGATCTCGCCGAGTATGTACGCGTCCAGCGGCGACTCGGGCGACGGCTTGAGCACCACCGTGCAGCCGGTCAGCAGGGCGGGCGCGAGCTTGGCCGCCGCCACGAACTGCGGCACGTTCCACGGGACGACGGCCGCGACGACCCCGACCGGCTCACGCCGTACGAGGATCTTCCCGAGCACTCCGTCGCGCGTCTGCTCGTACGTGAAGTCCCGTGCGACCGTGATCGCCGCGTCCCACACCATCATCGCGCCGAGCGCCTGCGCGAGGACGCTCCAGGAGTACGGGGAGCCGTTCTCGGAGGAGATGACCCGGGCGATCTCCTCGTGCCGTACGGCGATCGCGTCCTTGATCCGGGTGACCACCTCGATGCGCTCGTCGAGGGACATCCGCGGCCAGGGCCCCTCGTCGAAGGCGGTGCGCGCCGCGGCGACGGCCCGGTCGACGTCCTCCCGTGCGGCGTGCGGCACCCGGCCGATGACCTCCTCGGTGTGCGGGGAGACCACCTCGATGACGTCCCGGCCGCTGGGAGCGGTCAGCTCGCCGCCGATGAACAGCTGTGCGTGTTCCACGAGTTCGGTCATGACCGACTGCCTCTCCGAGGACAACGAGGACGACTCCTGACGGTGCATCAGACACTGAAACTGATACCAGTTCCACTTGGAGGAGTCCACGGAGCGCACAGCACTCCCATTGGAACCGGTTCTAGTTATAGTGGCCGGGAGTCGGGAGTCGGCGACAGGGGAGCCCATGCCACAGGTGACCGATCACGGCGGGGGCGTACGGTCCATCGAGGTCCCCATCCCGGACAACCCGCTCGGGAACACCCTCGTGTACGTCGTGGACACCGACCGCGGACCGGTGCTGATCGACACGGGCTGGGACGATCCGGCCTCCTGGGACGCGCTCACCGAGGGACTGTCGGCCTGCGGGACGGCCGTCGGGGAGATCCACGGCGTGGTGATCACCCACCACCACCCGGACCACCACGGCCTGTCGGCCAAGGTGCGCGAGGCGTCGGGCGCGTGGGTGGCCATGCACGCCGCCGACATCGCCATCGTGCGGCGGACCCGCGAGACCAGGCCAGGCCGCTGGTTCACGTACATGGCGGACAAGCTGACCGCGGCGGGCGCGCCCGAGGAGCATGTGGCACCGCTGCGCACCGCCCGTTCCCGGCTCCCCGGCCTCTCCCCCGCGCTCCCCGACCGGGAGATCGTCCCCGGCGAACTCCTGGACCTCGCCGGCCGGCGGCTGCGCGCGGTCTGGACCCCGGGCCACACACCCGGCCATGTCTGCCTCCATCTGGAGGAGGGGCATCCAGCCCAACTGCCGGGCAACGGAAGGCTGTTCTCCGGGGACCACCTCCTGCCGAGGATCACCCCGCACATCGGCCTGTACGAGGACCCGGACGACGACAGCGAGCCCGATCCGCTCGGCGACTACCTGGACTCCCTGGAGCGGATCGGCGGCCTCGAACCGGCCGAGGTGCTCCCGGCCCATCTGCACGCCTTCACCGACGCCCCGTCCCGCGTACGGGAGTTGCTGGACCACCACGAGGAACGCCTCACCGGTCTCCTCACGCTCCTCTCCACCCCGCTCACGGTGTGGCAGGTCGCCCGGCGGATGGAGTGGAACCGCCCCTGGGCCGACATCCCGTACGGCTCCAGGAACATCGCCGTCTCGGAGGCGGAGGCCCATCTGCGCCGCCTGGTGAAGCTGGGCCGCGCGGAGCCGGTACCGGGCAGCGATCCGGTCACGTACAGGGTGATGTGACGGAACGTCAGCCGTCACGGACGTCCTGCACCGCGTATCAGCCCTCGCGGACGTCCTGCCCCGCGTGTCAGTCGTCGCGGACGTCCTCCACCGCGTAGGCGATGCCCCGCTCGTACGACATGGCCAGCCCCTCCGCGTACGCCCGTGTGTAGGCCTCGGTGCCGAGCTTCTGGTGGACCAGGTCCTCGCAGGAGCGGCGGGCGGAGATCAGGTCCGGTGACTGCATCTGGGCGTTGCCGAGACGTTCCCAGATGCGCTGGCCGATCGCGAGGAGCCGGGCCGCGCGCCGCCCGTCCCCGGTCGCCACGACCGTAGAGGCCAGGATGTCGAGGGTGTGGGCGACACCGAGCGTGCTGTTCAGCAGGTAGTGCGCCACGACGGCCGTACGGGCGTTGCGCGCCGCCGCGGCCAGGTCGCCCTCGGCCAGCTCGACCTGGGCGAGGAAGCAGTCGGCGAAGGCGCCCGCCCAGCGCTCGCCGCGCCGCGTGCTCTCCGCGCGGACCTCGTCGGCGACCGCCCTGGCGCCGGCCAGGTCCCCGCGCAGCAGGTGGTTCAGCGAGAGCGCGAGCCGCACCTGGAGCTGCGCGGAGCCCAGCCAGTCGTCGCGGACCGGGAGCAGGTCGGCCGCGGCCAGGACGACCAGCGCCTCGCCGAGCCGCCCGCGCAGGAGCAGTTGCCCGCCGGTGACGTACGCGGCGCCGACGACGGCCACCGGGTCGCCCTGTTCCACGGCCGCCGCCGTGCACACCGCCGCCCAGCGTTCGGCGCTGTCCAGGTCGCCCTGGAGGAGGGCGACCGCGGCCCTCGCCCACAGGGCCCGTACGAGGTCGGGGCCGGGCGCCGGATCGGCGGTGAGGACCTGGTCGAGGCAGTGCTGGGCGTCCCGCAGATAGCCGCAGTGGCGCCACAGGAAACCGATGTCGGCCGCCGTGCGCAGGGCGGTGGGGCCGTCGCGCTCGGACAGCGCGCAGTCCATGGCGGTACGGAGATTGTCGTGTTCGGTGATCACGCGCTCGCACCACTGCAGCTGGCGGCCGGTGTTCCACTCCGTGCAGCCGGCGCGTGCGAGGCTGCGGTAGTGGTCGAGGTGACGCAGCCGCAGGGTCCGTTCCTCACCGAGGGCGCGCAGCCAGTCACCGCCGAAGTCCCGCACGCTGTCGAGGAGTTGGAAGCGCCGTTCGTCCGTGCGGTGGCGCAGCACGATCGACTGCTCGACGAGCCGTTCCAGCAGGGCCTCGATCCGTGCGGCGGGCAGGGGGCCGCCGGAGCAGACGTCCTCGGCGGCGGCCAGGTCGAAGCCGCCGGTGAACACGGAGAGCCTCGCCCACAGCAACCTCTCGACGGGCGCGCACAGTTCATGGCTCCAGCCGATGGCCGTCCGCAGGGTGCGGTGCCGCAGCGGCCCCTCGTCGGGTCCCGCCGCGAGGAGGTCGAGCGGGGACGGCAGCCGCTCGCCGAGCCGTTCGTCGAGTTCACCGAGGGAGAGTTCGCCGAGGCGGGCGGCGGCCAGTTCGATGGCCAGCGGAATGCCTTCCAGCCGACGGCAGACGGCGGCGGCCGGCCCGGCCGAGTCCTCGTCGAGCACGAAGCCGGTACGCGCCTCGGCGGCCCGCTGGGCGAACAGGTCGAGCGCGTCACCGGGCCGGCCCCCTCCCCGGCCACCGGGGTCCTCCGCGTCGCCCACCGGCAGCGGGTCGGTCTCCACGCGGAGTTCGGACGGATGGCCGAGGTGCTCCCGGCTGGTGGCCAGGAACCGCACACCGGGCGCGGCGGCCAGCAGGGCGCGGACGAGGTCGGCGCAGTCGGGGAGCACGTGTTCGCAGGAGTCGAGGACGATCAGCGCCTCCTTGTCCGCCAGCCAGTCGGCGAGCACCTCGGTCACCGGGGACGTCGACTGGTCGGCGAGCCGCAGCGCCTCCACGACGGCGAAGCCCACCAGGCCCTGGGCGCGCAGCGGCGAGAGCTCCACGAACCAGACGCCGTCCGGGTACCGGTGCGCGGCGCGGCGGGCGGCGTTCAGGGCCAGCCGGGTCTTGCCGACACCGCCGGTGCCGACGAGCGTCACCAGGCGTGGTCCGTGCCCCGCGTCCGCAGGGTCCAGCAGCGCGTCGAGCCGGGCCAGTTCCCGTCGTCGGCCGACGAAGCTCCGGGTCTCCGGCGGCAGATTCCCCGCCCGCCCCTCGGCCGTCGTGTTCTCCGGCACGGCAACACCCCCTCCCCGCACGGCTCCCTGCACGGCGTACGAGCGAGCCCCCGCGGGATCGTGCGACCCGGCCAGTGTGACGCGGCCGGCGGGCCACTTCGAATCGCTCCCCCGCGCCGCGGACGAACTCGGTCCCACGCCGTCACTTCCGGGCACATTGCGTCGAGATCCGATCAACACCCTGTCGGCGCGGGAGCGGAAGGGGATATTCGGAGACCGTCGCGCGAAGTCCGTCGCGAGGGGCGGAGAAGAGAGGGCGGAGCGAGCGGATGACCCGCGACAGCAAGGAGAGCCGACTCGGCCGATGGCGACGCCTGCGCGACCCCGGCCGGTCCGCCCGGTGCGGCGCGTACGGCGACCTCCGCCGGCTCTCCGAGAGGCGGCTGCTCGCGCCGTCGGCGGTCGGCGGGCTCATCGCCGCCCCCGCGCTCCTGCTGGACCATGTCCCGCCCGCCGTCACCCTCACGCAGCTGCTGCTCGGCTGCGGGCTGACCGTGCACGCCGTGCGGCAGCGGGAGCGGCTCCTCGCGCAACTCGCCGAGGTGCGCGAGGTCGCGCGGATCACCCAGGAGGCCATCGTGCGGCCGCTCTCCCGCAACCTCGCCGGCACGCACGTCTCCACGCGCTACCACTGCGCCGTGCGCGAGTCGGCGCTCGGCGGCGACCTGTACGACGTCGCCGTGACGCCCTTCGGCCTGCGGGTCCTCGTCGGTGACGTGCGCGGACACGGCCTGGAGGCCATCCGGCTGACCGCCGAGACGGTGGCCGCCTTCCGCGAACTCGCCCACACCGTCCCGGACCTGCCGTCCCTCGCCACCGGCCTGGACGAACGTCTCGCGCCGGACCTGGGCCCGGAGGACTTCGTCACCGCGCTCCTCGTGGAGTTCGCACCGGGCGAGGTCCGGCTGGTCAACTGCGGCCATCCCGCGCCGCTGCGCTCGGGCCAGCGGGTGGAACTGCTCGAACCGGCGGTCACCACCCTCCCGTTGGGGCTGCACCCCGAACCCCTCCAGTACCGCGTACGCCTCCAGCCGGGCGACCGCCTCCTGCTCTACACCGACGGCCTGACGGAGGCCCGCTCCCCCGACGGCACGCTCTTCCCCTTCCTCACGGAAGCGACCCACGCGCTACGGGACCCGCTCCCCGACGAGGCCCTGAACACCCTGTACGCCCGCCTCCTCACCCACACGACGAAACCCCCCACGGACGACCTGGCCCTCATCCTCTGCCAACCCACCCACGCGTCCGCCTTGCCGGCGCAGGTGGGGGGCTAGGGGGGGGCCAGGGGGGGGCGCGTCCCGGGTGCGGGCCGGTGGGGGCTGACCGCGCAGTTCCCCGCGCCCCCAAAAACCGGGGCTACGCCCCGATCCAACCCCCACCCGAAGCTCAGGCAGGGGCGCAGCCCCGCCCCTCAGGGGCGCGAGGAACGGCGCGACCAGCCCCCACCGACCCGCACCCGGAGCTCAGGCAGGGGCGCAGCCCCGCCTTTCAGGGGCGCGGGGAACGGCGCGACCGGCCCCCACCGACCCGCAGCCGAGCCACCCCGGGCCACCCCCCGAACCACCCCGGAGCCCCCCGCCGGCAGGCACTCGCATTCCTACGGGCCGGTACAGTGAGCAGGTCGTCATCACACCCGTACGGGGGGAAGCCGGTGCAAATCCGGCGCTGACCCGCAGCCGTGTGCCGCCCCGTCCCCACCGGGCGGCAAGCCGGATTGCCCCGTGCGGACCGTGACCGGCTCGCGTCACCGGCACCTCCGGTGACCGGCACCGTCGAGGCATACGGAGCCGAGCCGCCCGGGGCTCCGGGCTGCCCGGCTCCTCCCGCACCGGGAGAGCCGAAGGGGCACCCCCGTCGGCGAACCGCTGAGTACAGAGAGGCATCCGCCGATCATGTTTGTCCGCCGCAGCGCCGCGGTACTGGCCGCCACCGCCGTGATCGGCACGGCGTTCGCGCCGGCCGCCCTCGCCGACGAGTCGCCCTCCCCGTCCCCGTCCCTGACACTGCCTTCCGGCCTGTACGGCAGCACCGACCCCACGTACGACGGTGTCTGGCGGCAGTCGCTGGCGCTGCTCGCCCAGCACATCGTGGACGTACGGCCCGCCGCGAAGGCCGTCGACTGGCTCACCGGACAGCAGTGCGCGAACGGCGGTTTCGCCGCCTACCGCGCGGACCCGGCCGCGAAGTGCGACGCCAAGACGCAGATCGACACGAACAGCACCGGCGCCGCGCTCCAGGCCCTGACGGCGCTCGACACCGACGACACCAGAACGGCGGACGCGACAGCCGCGGCCGTGAAGTGGCTGAAGTCCGTGCAGAACGAGGACGGCGGCTGGGGCTACCTCCCCGGCGGCGCCAGCGACACCAACTCGACGTCCGTCGTGATCGGCGCCCTGGAGGCCGCGGACACCGACACCGAGGACCTGCGGTCCAAGGACGACCGGACACCGTACGACGCCCTGCTCGGCCTCGCCCTCCCCTGCGGCGAGGACGGCGGGAAGAGCGGCGGCGCCTTCGCCTTCCAGCCCGACAAGAAGGGCAAGCTCGCGGCGAACGCCGACGCCACGGCCGCGGGCGTCCTCGGCTCGCTCGGCGAGGGCCTGGTGACCGACCCCGAGGACGACGGGCAGTCCGCCACGCCCCCCACCGAGTGCGCGGGCGGCGACTCCCCGACCCCGGAGCAGGCGGCGGCCAACGGCGCCGCGTACCTCGTCGGCGCGGTCGCCGAGTCCGGTCATCTGGAGTCCGCCCTCGCGGGCGCCGAGGACCAGCCCGACTACGGCAACACCGCCGACACGGTCGTCGCACTCGCGGCGGCGGGCCGGCCGGCCGACGCGGGCAAGCCGCTGGCCTGGCTGGAGAAGAACTCCGGCTCCTGGGCGGCGGAGAGCGGCCCGGCCGCGTACGCGCAGCTGATCTTCGCGGCGCACGCCACGGGGACGGACCCGCGCGACTTCGGGGGCGCCGACCTGGTGAAGCAGCTGGGCGCCACCGGTCCGGCGGCGGAGTCCACCGCCAAGGACGGCCAGGACACCAAGGACGACAAGAGCAAGGAGAGCGAGGAGAGCGAGGACGACGGCGGGGTCAGCGTCTGGTGGATCGTCGGCGTCGGCCTGGTCGGCGGCATCGGCATCGGCTTCCTCCTCAGCGGCCGGAACAAGAAGCAGCAGCCGTGACCCTCGACCGCCCGGCCCTGCGCGCCCTGCTGGTTCTGGGCCTCCTGCTCGCCGTACTCGGCACGGCGGGGCGGGCCCAGGCGGTCGGCTATCGCTACTGGTCGTTCTGGGACCGCGATTCCGCGGGCGGTACGTGGGTGTACGCGACCCAGGGCCCGTCGACCGCGCGGCCGTCCGACGGCGACGTCCAGGGCTTCCGGTTCTCGGTGAGCGAGGACTCGAAGCACTCGGCGAAGCCCCGCGGCGAGAGCGGTTTCGCGGCGATCTGCGCGAAGACACCGGCGCGGGAGGGCGCCAAGCGGGTCGCGCTCGTCCTCGACTTCGGTACGGCCGGGGACGCGCCGGCCGGTTCGACACCCCCGGATCCGAGCCCCCGCACGGCCTGCGCCCGCGTCGACGAGGACGCGACGACCGCGGACGCCCTCGCCGCCGTCGCCAAGCCCCTGCGCTACGACACGAACGCCCTGCTGTGCGCCATCGCGGGTTACCCGCGCACGGGCTGCGGCGAGACCGTGTCGGACGACGCCGGGTCGGGCGACAGCCCTGAGGCCTCCCCACCGCCTCGCGCGGCGAGCGAACCCGGGGACGGAGACGGGGACGCGAACGGGGAAGGTAACGGTGGCGGCGGCCCCTCCGTGGGCCTGGTGACCGGAATCGCCGCCGTGGCCGCCCTGGCCGCAGCCACGCTTTGGCAGTCCCGCCGTCGCCGCGGCTGACGGGCCGAGGACGGGACACGGACCATGACCACGGGCGAAAACACCGGCACCCGCACCACCACCCCCACCCCCCGGTCACGCCTCCGCGCCCCCCGCGCGACCCGCACCAACGCCCTCCACCCCGGCGCCTGGTGGATCTGGGCCCTGGGTCTCGGGACCGCCGCGTCCCGCACGACCAACCCCCTCCTCCTCGCCCTCCTCGTCGGCGTCGCCGGTTACGTGGTGGCGGCGCGCCGGACGGAGGCTCCGTGGGCCCGTTCCTACGGCGCGTTCGTGAAGCTCGCGCTCGCCGTGCTCGGCATCCGGCTGGCCTTCGCCGTCCTCCTCGGCTCGCCCATTCCGGGCACGCACACCCTCGTCACCCTCCCCGAACTCCCCCTCCCCGACTGGGCGCAGGGCATCCGCGTCGGAGGCCGGGTCACCGCCGAAGGCCTGGTCTTCGCCCTCTACGACGGCCTGAAGCTCGCCACGCTCCTCATCTGCGTGGGCGCCGCGAACGCCCTCGCGAACCCGGCCCGTCTCCTCAAGTCCCTCCCGGGCGCCCTGTACGAGGCGGGAGTCGCCGTCGTGGTCGCCCTCACCTTCGCCCCGAACCTGATCGCGGACGTCCAGCGGCTGCGCGCGGCCCGGCGGCTGCGCGGCCGGCCCGACCACGGGCTGCGCGGGCTGCTCCAGGTCGGACTGCCGGTCCTGGAGGGCGCGTTGGAGCGTTCGGTGGCCCTCGCGGCGGCGATGGACGCGCGCGGTTACGGCCGTTCCGCCGAGGTGCCCCCGGGTGTCCGCCGTACCACCGCCGCCCTCACCCTCGGCGGGCTGGTCGGGGTCTGCGCGGGCACGTACGGTCTGCTCACCGCGGAGGGCGGCACCTACGGTCTGCCCGTGCTGCTCGCCGGACTCGCCGCCGCCCTCGGCGGCCTGTGGCTGGGCGGACGCCGCTCGCTGCGCACCCGGTACCGGCCGGACACCTGGGGCGTACGCGCGTGGCTGGTCGCCGCGTCCGGCGCGGCCGTCGCCGCGCTCCTCGTCCTGTACGCCTCGACCGGCCCGTACGCCTACGCGGCCCTGCACCCCGGTGTCGTCCCCCTGACCGCGCCGACGCTTCCGCTGTGGCCCGCCGCGGCGATCCTCCTCGGCCTCCTCCCCGCCTTCGTCGCCCCCGCCCCCTCGGACAGCGCCACCATCGCCAAGGAGCCCTCATGATCCGCTTCGAGGATGTCTCCGTGACGTACGACGGAGCGCCGGAACCCACCGTCCGGGGCATCGAACTCACCGTTCCCGAGGGCGAGTTGGTGCTGCTGGTCGGCCCCTCGGGCGTCGGCAAGTCGACGCTGCTCGGGGCGGTGAGCGGACTGGTCCCGCACTTCACCGGCGGCACCCTGCGCGGACGTGTGACGGTCGCGGGCCGTGACACGCGCACGCACAAGCCACGTGAACTCGCCGACGTGGTCGGCACGGTGGGCCAGGACCCGCTCTCGCACTTCGTCACGGACACGGTCGAGGACGAACTCGCTTACGGCATGGAGTCGTTGGGCCTCGCGCCGGACGTGATGCGCCGCCGCGTGGAGGAGACCCTCGACCTGCTGGGCCTCGCCGACCTGCGCGACCGCCCCATCTCCACGCTCTCCGGCGGACAGCGGCAGCGGGTCGCGATCGGCTCGGTCCTCACCCCGCACCCCGAGGTCCTGGTCCTCGACGAACCGACCTCGGCCCTCGACCCGGCCGCCGCGGAAGAGGTCCTCGCGGTCCTCCAGCGCCTCGTGCACGACCTCGGCACGACGGTCCTGATGGCCGAACACCGCCTGGAACGCGTCGTGCAGTACGCCGACCGGGTCGCCCTCCTCCCCTCCCCCGGCGCCCCTCTGCTGCTGGGCACACCGGCCGAGGTCATGGCGGTGTCGCCGGTGTACCCACCGGTGGTGGCCCTGGGCCGGCTCGACGGCTGGTCCCCCCTGCCCCTCACGGTCCGGGACGCCCGCCGCAGAGCGGGAGACCTGCGGAACCGCCTGCGGGGACTCCCGTACGAGGGACCGGGCGCCCCGGGCCCCGTACCCACCCTCTCCGTGACGGGTGCTGCGGCCCCCGCCCGCCGCCCGCGGCTCTTCCGCAGGCGCCCGCCCGAGGCATCCGTCACCGGCCGCCCGGCGGTGGTCACCGGCCTGTCCGTCCGCCGTGGCCGCACCGAGGTGCTCCACGACGTCACCCTGTCCGTCGCCCCCGGCGAGACCGTCGCGCTCATGGGCCGCAACGGCGCGGGCAAGTCGACCCTGCTCTCCGCCCTCGTCGGTCTCGTCCCCCCCTCGGCGGGTTCGGTCCGCGTGGGCGGGCTCCAGCCCCACCGCACGGCGCCCGGCGACCTCATCCGCCACGTCGGCCTCGTACCGCAGGAGCCCCGCGATCTGCTGTACGCGGACACGGTGGCCGGGGAGTGCGCGGCGGCGGACTCGGACGCGGGGGCCGGGGCGGGCGCCTGCCGGGACCTGGTGTCCGAGCTGCTTCCGGGCATCGCGGACGACACCCATCCGCGCGACCTGTCTGAGGGGCAGCGGCTCACCCTGGCCCTGGCGGTCGTCCTGACGGCCCGGCCGCCCCTGATCCTCCTCGACGAGCCGACCCGCGGTCTCGACTACGCGGCCAAGTCCCGGCTGGTCACGCTGTTGCGGGCGCTCGCGGCCGAGGGGCACGCCATCGTCCTGGCCACCCATGACGTGGAGCTGGCCGCCGAGCTCTCGCACCGGGTCGTCATCCTCGCGGACGGCGAACCCGTCGCCGACGGTCCGACGGCGGAGGTCGTCGTCGCCTCCCCGTCGTTCGCCCCGCAGGTCACCAAGGTCCTCTCCCCGCAGAAGTGGCTCACGGTCTCCCAGGTGCGCGAGGCACTGAGCGCGTCCGGGCCGGCCGGGGGCGCGCAGTCATGAAAAGCCACCCCCGAACCCCGCACCAGAGCCGGCCCCAGGTCCGCCCCATCCGGCTCGGCCCGCGGTCCGTCGCCGCCCTCGTCCTGGTCGGTGCCATCGGACTCGCCGCGCTGACCTGGCCCTTCTTCAGTGGGCCGACCTCACAGGTGGGCGCCCACTCGAAGGACGCGCCCTGGCTGTTCGCGGGGCTGCTCGTGCTGCTGGTCGGGGTCGTCGCGGCGACGATCTCCGAGTCGGGGCTCGGCCCCAAGGCCGTTGCCATGCTCGGGGTGCTGGCGGCGACCGGGGCCGCGCTGCGCCCGATCGGGGCCGGTACGGCGGGCATCGAGCCGATGTTCTTCCTGATGGTGCTGAGCGGGCGGGTGCTGGGGCCGGGGTTCGGGTTCGTGCTCGGCTCGGTCACGATGTTCGCGTCCGCGCTGCTCACGGGCGGGGTCGGGCCGTGGATGCCGTTCCAGATGCTGTCCATGGGCTGGTTCACGATGGGCGCGGGGCTGCTCCCCGGCCCGGACCGGCTGCGGGGGCGGGGCGAGCTGGCGATGCTGGCCGCGTACGGCTTCGTGGCGGCCTTCGCGTACGGCACGTTCATGAATCTGGCGGGCTGGCCCTTCATGGACGCGCTGTCGTCGAGCGTGGCCTTCGACGCGCACGACGCCGTGCACACGAATCTGGCCCGGTTCGTCGCGTACTGCCTGGCCACCTCGCTCGGCTGGGACCTGGGCCGGGCCACGGTGACGGTCGTCCTGACCCTCACTCTCGGCGCGACGGTCCTCAAGGCGCTCCGCCGGGCCACGCGCAGGGCGGCTTTCGAGACGCCGGTCACGTTCGGGGACCCCGACGGCACCCACGGCGGCGGCCACGGTGGTGAGCACGGTGGTGCGGCGCCGGTCACACCGCCCGGCCGCACGCTGTAGAAGCCGCGACCACGTGGTGTCACGCGTACCGTGCGCACCTCGTGAGGCGGCCCACAGGACCTTGGTCCTCTACTACGGGCGGCCGTAGACCGCGGCTCTTGTCATGCCCACGGCCCAACCGCCTCTGACCTGCGGATTGAGAGCCACGTCACAGAGGGACCTTTCGCGACGGGTACGACCACAACTAGCAAAAGGGGTCATTGCGGACAGGCTTCCGGCCTGGTTCATTGGTGGAGTCGCAAGGCGCCGACGTGCCCCGCAGGGCCTCGGCGCCGCCGCATGCCAGGGCTGGACGTCAGGGCGTACGAGCGACCGTCCCGTCCCCGAAGAAAAGGTTCTCCGTGTCCTTCTCCACCCGCATCCGTCTCATCGCCACCCCGAAGAAGGCCCTCACCGGCGCCGCCGTGGCGGCCGCCACCGCCGGCATGGTCATCGCGGCGGGCCCCGCCCAGGCCGCGACCCCCACGGTGGCCTCCTCCGCGTCGGCCAAGACGATCGCGCAGAAGATGATCCACGACGACGCCCAGTACAAGGCGTTCTCGAAGATCGTCGAGCACGAGAGCGGCTGGGACGTCGACGCCACGAACTCCTCCTCCGGCGCCTACGGCCTGGTCCAGGCCCTGCCCGGGTCGAAGATGTCCTCCGCGGGCTCCGACTGGAAGACGAACGCCAAGACCCAGATCAAGTGGGGCCTCGACTACATGAACTCCCGCTACGGCAGCCCGGTCGGCGCCTGGAACTTCTGGCAGGCGAACGGCTGGTACTGAGCCGACCCGCACGCCCCAAAGGGGCGCGGGGAACTGCGCGACCAGCCACGACGCACCCGCAGCCGAAGAACCACCCCAGCAGTGCGCTGGCACCCGTACGCGAAGGCGGCGGCCCCGATCCCCGGGCCGCCGCCTTCGCCATGCGCGGCGTGCGCCACGCGGCGGCACTCAGCCCCACGCCCCGGCCCGCACCCGGGTGACGGCGGCGCTGAGAAGGCGGACCCCCCTGGTGGAGCCGGGGTCCACGCCGGTCAGGGCCCGCACCCGGCGCAGCCGGTAGTCCAGGGTGCGGGGATGGACGTGCAGCGCGGCGGAGGCCCGCAGCCGGTTCATGTCGGCGCGGTAGTACGCGTCCAGCGTCGCCACGAGATCGGGGCCCTCCGCCAGACGTCTGGTGAGGCCGCGTAACCAGTCGTCGAGCTCGGGCAGTTGCACCAGCCCCATCTCGACGAAGACGTCCGCGGCCGTGCAGGCGCGGTCGGGGGTACGGGCGACGGGCGCGGCCCTGCTGACCAGGTGGGCCGTACGCGCGGCCTCGGCCAGCGCGGAGACCGCTCCGGTGGCCGTGCCGACCGCGCAGGGCAGTCCGACGGCCGCCGAGAAGTCCCGGGCGAGCGAGAGGACGCGCCGGTCCACCGCCGCCGGGTCCGTGTCGTCGGCCGGGACCAGCGCGACGAACTCCTCCGGCCGCCGCCAGAGCATGGGCACCCGATGGCTCAGGAGGAACGGTTCGAGCAGCGCGGCACGCGTCCCGCTGTCGGGAAGCGCGCGTGACGCCGGGAACCGCAGCACGGTGACGGCATAGCGGCCGGGGCTCGGCAGGCCCAGGTTCCGGACGACGTCGGGAGCTGTCGGGTCGTCGGTCAGCAGCATCTTCGCGCACGCCTGGACCCGCGCCACCGCCGACAGCGCCCGGGAGCGCCCCTTCTCGAAGCCGAGCACATAGGCGCCGCGAGCCGTTCCGGCCTGCGCGGAGAACCAGGTGACCATGCGCAGCAGACCGTCCATGTCGTGGGTGGCGGGCGCCTCGCTGATCTCGCGGAGCATGGAGCTGGTGTGCAGCGTGAGGGCGTTCTGCTGGGACGATTCGGAGAATCCCTTCGCCCCGCGGTCCTGGCCGATCGAGGAGATGAAGGAGAGGTCCTCGTCCGAGAGCGGAACTCCCTCCCGGGCGAGGGAGATGGTGCGGCGGCGGATGGAGACCGCGAACTCCATGATCGCGTCGTGGAGGCGCGGTTCGCTCTGTGCCCGCTGGTATTCGGGGAGTTCCTTCGCGTACATCTCGACGGCGTTTCTGGCGTTGTCCGTGACCTGGTGCTCCAGGACGTCGAAAATATCCCGCATGATCGCGCCTCCGTAGGCTGCCGTGACTCGTGCCGTAACTCCTGCCGCGACTCCTGCCGTGACTCCTGCCGCGCGCTCGACAGCGAGTCATGCCCATGTCAGCCATGCGTTTCGCTGCCGCCTCTGAGCTTTCGCAGGAACACGCCTGTTGGATTTCGTCCCCGGCGCCCCGGGCGCGCCCGAGGGACGCCCGGGGCACGCCCGGGGCACGCCCGGCATCCTGCGGCCGTCATCCAGGTGAACCCGATACCCGTACAAAACAACCCCCTGCCACAGCCCTGTAACGGGGCCCGCGCAGCTACAACTCCCGTTCCGCCCGGCCGGTCGAACCCGGTGCGTCGCACATCTGCGCCGTGGCGGAACCGGTGCCGCCCGGCGCGACTCCTTCAGTCCCGATCCCGCAGTCCGGATCCCGCAGTCCCGACCGAACCAGGAGTTGACCTGTGCCCAGGAAGTCCCTGCCGACGCGGCTCGCCGCCGTCGCCGCGCTCCTGCTCACCACCGGAGCCCTGTCCACGCCCGCCGCCTCGGCGAGCTCCGCGCACTCCGCGGACGCCGCTCCCGGCGACGCCTACGTGCTGACCGTGAGCACCGACCCGGCCACCACCGACCACGACCACCGCCGCGTCGACGTCACCGGCACCGTCACGAAGGCGGACGGCACCCCGGCGCCCCACATCCCCGTCACCGTCGAGGAAGTCGTCCGCTTCACCACCTGGAACCCGTGGGGCGACCCGATCGACCCCACCTACTACGAGCCGCGCGAACTGGGCAGGCCGGTCAGCGACGCCGACGGCAGGTTCACGATCCCGGACGTCGACATCGACCACGTGGGCACGAGCAGTCTGCTGAACGTCCAGCAGGGGGTGCAGATCACGGCCTTCTACGACGAGGACGGCGACCTGAACACCCCGCAGGACGGCTACTTCGCGGACACCACCGTGACCGCCGACGCCAGGCCCAGTTCCGTCACCTACACGGTCAACAGGAAGAGACTGAAGGCCGGCGACATCCTCGTCGTCCAGGGCAGGGTCGCCCTCCCCCAGGGGGTCGAGCCCGGTGACACGGAGGTCTTCCTGCAGACCTACTGGGAGGGTCAGTACCGCGTGAGGACGACCACCAGGGCCGACGGCACCTTCATGCTGCTCGCGCGGGTCCGCGACTACGACGACACGTTCACGCTGCGCACGGCCCCGAGGGACATGTACGTGTCCGGCGCGATCCGCTCGCTCCCGGTCACCAACACCTCGCTGCCCCGCGGCTAACCGCCCGCCGGTGGGTCACCCTCGCCCGGGCGGGGGTGGCCCACCCATGTCCCGTCGCGCATGACGACCCTCCCGCGCAGCTCCGGTTCGCCGCGCCAGGCGCGCACGGTCCTCGGCACCACGCGTACGTAGACGAAGGGCCCCTCCTCGGCGCGCGGGTCCCAGCCGAACTTCTCGGCGAACGCCTCCGCGGCGTCCGGGGGCACCCGGTCGTCGGGGAAGCACTCCGCCTCGCCCTGGAGGAGCACCACGTCGAAGGCGTCCGGCAGCGCGAGGCGCACACGCGGCTCCGCTCGGATGTTCCGTACGGTCACGGAGGCCGCGCCGGTGCACATCCAGACGGCGTGTCCGTCCCACCGGAACCACAGGGGCACCTGGTGCGGCCCGTGCTCCGGATGGGCCGTCGACGCCCAGACGTCCCGCTCCGTGTCGAGGCGTTGCAGCGTGTCGCGCCTGCGCTCCGGCGTCCGGCGGGGCTCCGTTCCCATGATCCGCATGGCTGCCGACCCTAGCCAGCGGGCCGGCGACCCGCATGGGGCGCGGGACCTAGTCCCAGCGACCGACACTCCGTCCGCTCGGAGCCGCTCAGAGCCGCTCAGAGCCGCTGAATGATCGTCCCCGTCGACAGCGCCCCGCCCGCGCACATCACGATGAGCGCGAACTCCTTGTCCCTGCGCTCCAGTTCATGGAGTGCCGTGGTGATGAGGCGTGCCCCGGTGGCACCCACCGGATGTCCGAGCGCGATCGCGCCGCCGTTCACGTTCACCTTCGCCAGGTCCTGTCCGAAGACCTGGGTCCAGCTCAGCACCACCGACGCGAAGGCCTCGTTGATCTCGACGATGTCGATGTCCTTCAACGACATGCCGGCCTTCCCCAGGACGGCCTTCGTCGCGTCGATCGGCCCGTCGAGGTGGAAGTGCGGGTCGGAGCCGACCAGCGCCTGGGCCACGATCCTGGCGCGCGGGCGCAGCTTCAGCGCCCGCGCCATCCGTTTCGACGCCCACATGATCGCGCAGGCGCCGTCGGAGATCTGCGAGGAGTTGCCGGCGGTGTGGACGGCCGTGGGCATCACCGGCTTGAGTTTCGCCAGGGCCTCCATGGACGTGTCGCGCAGTCCCTCGTCGCGGTCGACGAGCCGCCACATGCCCTGCCCGGCGCGCTGCTCGTCCTCCGTCGTGGGCACCTGCACGGCGAACGTCTCGCGCTTGAAGCGTTCCTCGGACCAGGCGACGGCCGCGCGCTCCTGGGAGACGAGCCCGAGGGAGTCCACGTTCTCGCGGGTCAGCCCGCGATGGCGGGCGATCCGCTCCGCCGCCTCGAACTGGTTCGGCAGGTCCACGTTCGACTCGTCGGGGAACGGCTTGCCCGGCCCGTGCTTGGACCCGGAGCCCAGCGGCACCCGCGACATGGCCTCGACACCGCACGAGATGCCGACGTCGATCACTCCGGCCGCGACCATGTTGGCGACCATGTGCGAGGCCTGCTGCGAGGAGCCGCACTGGCAGTCGACCGTGGTCGCCGCCGTCTCGTACGGCAGTCCCATCGTCAGCCAGGCCGTGCGGGCGGGGTTCATGGACTGCTCACCGGCGTGCGTCACCGTGCCGCCGACGATCTGCTCGACGCAGTCCGCGTGGATGCCGGTACGGCCGAGGAGTTCACGGTAGGTCTCGCCCAGCAGATAGGCGGGATGCAGATTGGCGAGCGCGCCACCGCGCTTGCCGATGGGGGTGCGTACGGCTTCGACGATCACGGGTTCCGCGGCCATGGGGAGTTCCTCTCCTCGGGTCACCCGCGCGGCGCGGGCGTCCCGGCCCACCCGCCACGCTGAACTAGTACGCGTTCTAGTTCTGTGTGCAGTCTGCTGACCCGGCGTCCGCCACCGCAAGGGTCGTGCAGCTCCCGAAGTGGCGATCTGCACGGAGCTTGCACAGAAGTGGACCCGGCACGGAAAGGAAGCACGCATCGAGATTCGGGGTGCCGTGCCTCTTGCCTCTTGTAGAACCCGTTACTACCTTCACGGCAATTCCCGGTGCCTGATGGACCGTCAGAACCCGACCGTCGTACGACCTGGACTTCACGACCTGGAGTTGCCCATGCCCTGTCCAGCGCTGCCCGACGGGTTCGATTTCACCGATCCCGATCTGCTGCACCACCGCGTGCCCCTCCCGGAGTTCGCCGAGCTGCGCCAGGCCGAACCGGTCCGCTGGATCCCGCAGCCGGCCAACGTCGCCGGCTTCCAGGACGAGGGCTACTGGGCCGTGACCCGACACGCGGACGTCAAGTACGTCTCCACGCACCCGGAGTTGTTCTCCTCCACCCTCAACACCGCGATCATCCGCTTCGGCCCGCACATGGAGCGGGACGCCATCGACGCCCAGCGGCTGATCCTGCTCAACATGGACCCGCCCGAGCACACCCGGGTCCGCCAGATCGTGCAGCGCGGCTTCACCCCGCGCGCCATCCGCGCCCTGGAGGAGAACCTGCACCAGCGCGCGACCCGGATCGTCGAGACCGCCCTCGCGAACGCCGGCCCCGGCGGCTCCTTCGACTTCGTCACCGAGGTCGCCAGCGAACTGCCCCTCCAGGCGATCGCGGAACTCATCGGCATCCCGCAGGACGACCGCGCCAAGATCTTCGACTGGTCCAACAAGATGATCGCGTACGACGACCCGGAGTACGCGATCACCGAGGAGATCGGCCAGGAGGCCGCCACCGAGATCCTCGCCTACGCGATGAACATGTCGGCCGACCGCAAGCAGTGCCCCGCCAAGGACATCGTCACCACGCTGGTGGCCGCCGAGGACGAGGGCAACCTCGCCTCCGACGAGTTCGGCTTCTTCGTCCTGATGCTGGCCGTCGCCGGCAACGAGACGACCCGTAACGCCATCACGCACGGCATGCACGCCTTCCTCACCCACCCCGACCAGTGGGACCTCTACAAGCGGGAGCGCCCGGCGACCGCCGCGGAGGAGATCGTCCGCTGGGCCACGCCCATCGTCGCCTTCCAGCGCACCGCGACCCAGGACACCGAACTGGGCGGCAAGCAGATCAGGAAGGGCGACCGCGTCGGCCTCTTCTACTCGTCCGCCAACAACGACCCGGAGGTCTTCGACACACCGGAGGTCTTCGACGTCCACCGCGACCCGAACCCCCACCTCGGCTTCGGGGGCGGCGGCCCGCACTTCTGCCTCGGCAAATCCCTGGCCACCCTGGAGATCGACCTCATCTTCAACGCGATCGCCGACGCGATGCCCGGTGTGCACCTGACCGGCGACCCGCGCCGGCTGCGCTCGGCCTGGATCAACGGAGTGAAGGAGCTGCAGGTCGGCGTCGACTGAGGAACGCCGGCCGAAGAACGCCGACCGGAGAATCCCGCCGAGCCGACCGGGCCTTCCCCGACCGGACGTTCCCCCGGCCGGCGCACATTTCGGTACTCGGTGAACGATTTCGGTCCGCCGAGCGTCTTCACAGGTGGCACAGCAAACCCACACCTTCGAAGACTTCGAACGGAAATACCGAGCCGTGGTCCCAGCCGAACTGTCCCCCGCCCGACAGGAGGGCGCGTGGACCGCCCGGAAGCGGGGCCTCCGACCGGTTTGGGAGCCGGTGTGGGCCCGGCACCGCGTGCCGTTCCTCGCCACCCTGCCGACCGTCCCGCTGTACGTGGTGTGGTGGCTGTTCCTGGCCACCGGCGGCGGCGACCTGGCCGCGCAGGAGGCCTGGGCCGACTTCGCGTCCCGGCACGGCGGCTCGGCGTACAGCCTGTTCTGGTACGGCGGGATGCACACCGCCAACTACAGCCTGATCTCGCCCTATCTGATGGCCGCCTTCGGTGTGCGGACGGTCACCGTGGCGGCCGGGCTGCTGGCCGCCTGGCTGGCCGCGGCCCTCATCGTCCGTACGGGGATCCGCCGCCCCCTGGGCCCGGCGCTGCTCGCCTCGCTCGCCCTGTGGTGCAACGTGGCGTCGGGGCGTACGACGTTCGCGCTCGGCGTCGCGCTCGGACTCGCCGCCTGTGTCCTGCTGACCCGGGAGCGGCGCCTGCCGCTGGCGTGGGCGTACGCGGCGCTCGCGACCATGGCCAGCCCGGTGGCGGGCCTGTTCCTGGTCGTCGCGGGCACGGGCTACGCCCTCGTACGGGACCGGGCGCGGGCCGCCGCGCTGATCGCGCCGCCGGTCGTGGTGGTGGGCGCGACGACCCTGCTCTTCCCGTTCGCCGGCGAGCAGTTGATGCCCGCCGCCCGGATCTGGCCGCCGGTCCTGATCGGTCTCGTCGTGCTGACGCTGGCCCCGCGCGGCTGGCGGGTGCTGCGCTGGGGCGCGGTCGTGTACGCGGCGGGGACGGTCCTCACGTATCTGGTGCCCTCGCCGGTCGGCACGAACGTGGAGCGGCTGGCGGAGCTGTTCGCCCCGGCGGCGCTGCTGGCCGCCCTGCTCGCGGTGCCGAGGTCGGGGCCGCCCGCCCAGCGGAGACGGCGCGTCGCGCTGACCATGGCGCTGGTGTTCTCCGTGGGCTGGGTCGGCAAGAAGACCGTCGACGATCTGGCGGTGTCGACCGTGGTGCCCGCCTGGGCGCACGACACCACCAGCGTCGTGGAGGCCCTGGACCGGCTCGGCGCGGACCGTACGCGCGTCGAGGTGGTCCCGGCCCGCAACCACCGCGAGGCCACCGCGCTGGCCCCGCACGTGAACCTGGCGCGCGGCTGGAACCGGCAGCTGGACATGGAGCGGGGCCGGCTCTTCTACGACGGGACGTTCTCGGAGAAGACGTACCGGCAATGGCTCGACCGGTGGGCCGTCGGCTTCGTGGTGCTGCCCGAGGGGAAACCGGACGGCTTCGCGGAGGACGAGGCGCGCCTGGTCAGGAAGGGCACGCCGTGGCTGGAGCCGGTGTGGCGCGACCCGAACTGGCGGGTCTACCGGGTGCGCGGCGCGGTACCGCTGGTGTCGGCGCCGGCCACGGTCGTCCGGGCCGACAGCGCGGCGGTCGTGGTGCGGGTCCCGCGCCCCGGCCCGGTGACCGTGCGGGTCGCGTTCTCGCCCTGGCTGTACGCCGAGGGGGGCTGCCTCGCGAAGGAGGGCGAGTTCACGCGGCTGACGGTGACCGAGCCGGGCGAGTACCGGATCAGCTCGGGGTACGGCCCTTCGCCGGGCCCGGCCCCGCGGTGCTGACCGCCTCCGCGTCCGCGGCCTCCCCGCTCTTCTCCGCGACTGCGGCCTCCTCGGAGGCTCCTTCCGCCGCTTTCGTCAGCGCGTGCGGGCGGGGCCGCGGCCCCTGGAGCAGATAGGTCAGCCCGAAGCCGGCGCCGACGACGGCCGCGCCGCCCACCGCGTCCAGTACCCAGTGGTTGCCGGTCGCCACGATCGCGGAGACCGTGAACAGCGGGTGCAGCAGACCGAGGGCCTTCATCCACCACTTCGGGGCGATGATCGCGATGACGAGCCCGCACCACAGCGACCAGCCGAAGTGCAGCGAGGGCATCGCCGCGTACTGGTTGGTGAGCGCGGTCAGCGTCCCGTAGTCCGGCTGGGAGAAGTCCTGCACCCCGTGCACGGTGTCGATGAAACCGAGGTCGGGCATCAGCCGCGGCGGGGCCAGCGGATAGAGCCAGAAGCCGACGAGCGCGAACAGCGTGGCGAAGCCGAGCGCCGCGCGGGCCCAGCGGTACTCGGCGGGCCGGCGGGCGTACAGGACGCCGAGCACGGTCAGCGGGACCACGAAGTGGAACGACGTGTAGTAGAAGTTGAAGAAGTCCTCCAGCCACCCGACCTTCACGACCGCGTGGTTGACCCAGTGCTCGATGTCGATGAAGAGGAACTTCTCGATCGAGTGGATCTGCTCGCCGTGCTGTTCGGCGGTGGCCCGGCCCCCGGTGTTCGTACCACCGGTCGCCGCGAGCCTGACCTGCTGGTACGCGGAGTAGCCGACACGGATCAGCAGCAGTTCGAGCAGGAGGTTCGGCCGGGTGAGGACCCGGCGCAGGAAGGGCAGCAGCGGGACGTGCTTCCAGCGGGTGGGCACCGGCCGCGCGTACTCGGTCGGGACGGGCGCGTGGTAGTGCTCCGACGTACGGGACAGAAACGGAACCACGGTCGCGGCGGCGAGGGCGGCCAGCAGGACGACGTTGTCGCGCAGCGGGTACAGCGACTCCATGTTCGGCAGCATCATCTTGGCCGGCAGGGTCATCACCAGGATGACGGCGACCGGCCACACGTACCGGTCGCCCGCCTTCTTGCCGACGCGGCCGACCAGCGCGAGCAGCACCCACAGCAGCTGGTGCTGCCAGGTGGTCGGCGCGACGGCGACGGCGACGCAGCCGGTGACCGCGACGGCGAGGAGCAGTTGTCCGTCGCGGGCGTAGCGCACGGCGCGGCGCAGGCCGAGCACGGCGACGGCGGTGCCGAGCACCAGGAAGAGCCCGATCTCCAGCGGCCCCTCCATGCCGAGCCGCAGCAGCGCCCCGTGCAGCGACTGGTTGGCGAGATCGTCGGCGGGCCGCCCGAGCCCGACCCCGGCCAGGTGGTGCACCCAGTACGTGTACGAGTCGTGCGGCATCGCGGCCCACGCGAGCGCGGTGAGCGCGGCGAAGGTGAGCCCGGAGGAGACGGCGGCCCGGCGGCGGCCGGTGAACCACAGGAGCGGCGCGAACAGCAGGACGGTGGGCTGCAGGGCGGCGGCGAGGCCGATCAGCACCCCGCTCGCCCGCTCCCCGCGTACGGCGAAGCAGCCGAGGAGCACGAGCAGGACCGGGATGATGCTGGTCTGGCCGAGGTAGAGGGTGTTGCGCACGGGCAGGGACAGCATCAGCAGGCTGATCGTGACAGGGGCCGCCAGCAGGGCCGTACGGCGGCTCACCGGCTGCGGGAGGGCGCGGGCGGCGACCAGGCCGAGGGCGACCACCAGCAGGAGGGTGCCGAAGGTCCAGCCCCAGCCGAGGGCCTGCTCGGCCGCCTTGGTGAGAGGCTTGAGGACGAGTCCGCCGAAGGGTGTGCCCGTGAAGCGCGTCGAGTCGTACAGCGAACCGTTCACATGCAGCACGCCGTCGGGTCCGACCCAGGTCTCCAGATCCGTCAGGCGCTCACCCCGGGGCGTACTCAGGACGACGGCGACCTGTCGTACGGCCAGGACCGCGGCGATCAGCCACAGGCCCGCGCGGACCAGGCCCAGCCGCGCTCTGGCCGCCTCGGGCGCCGTCGCTCCGAAAGGATCACCTGGTCGTCCGCCGTGCTCCACATTTGCCACGTGCCGTCGGCCCTCCCGCCCCGTTCGTCCTCTACGCCCCTTGAGCCCCAAGAGTCCCGGGGGTCCCGTGCGTCTGTTTCCTGTTCGAACCCTAAGAGGCTCGCACCACCCCCGATGTGAGACGCGGGCAACCCCCTCTTCACCTGACGTCCTCCGTTCTTTTGTCCCGATGGAGGTGTTGTAAGGCCGAAGAGCGTCCCCGTCACGCCGCCACGCGAGGCCGTGACGGGAATACAACCACCCAACCCGCCGGGAACCGGCTATATTCGGCTACCGAACTAATTAGCGCGTCTAACTAGACAGACGAAAGGCTTACCGCATGACCGAGCCGCAGCTCTGGCACGATGTGGACGACTACTTCACCGGGCTCCTCGCCCCACCGGACGCCGCCCTGACCGAGGCGCTGCGCGACAGCGACGCCGCCGGACTTCCGCAGATCAACGTCGCCCCGAACCAGGGCAAACTGCTGCATCTGCTCGCCGTGATCCAGGGCGCGACGCGCATCCTGGAGATCGGCACGCTCGGCGGCTACAGCACGATCTGGCTGGCCCGCGCCCTCCCCGAGGACGGCCGGCTGATCACCCTGGAGTACAGCGAACAGCACGCCGAGGTGGCCCGGCACAACCTCGCCCGGGCCGGTCTTGACAAGATCACCGAGGTCCGGGTGGGGCCGGCCCTGATCGGCCTGCAGACGCTGGCCGACGAGGACCCCGCACCCTTCGACGTGGTCTTCATCGACGCGGACAAGGTGAACAACCCGCGCTATGTGGAGTGGGCGCTGAAGCTCACCCGGCCGGGCAGCCTGATCATCCTCGACAACGTCGTACGCGAGGGCGCCGTGACCGACGCCACCAGCGACGACCCGAGTGTGCGCGGCACCCGCGAGGCGCTCGACCTCTTCGCCGCGCACCCCAAGGTGACCGCCACGGCGATCCAGACGGTGGGAGTGAAGGGGTACGACGGGTTCGCGCTGGCGCGCGTACTGCCGTAGGCGGCGCGCTCAGCGCTCTCCCCGTACCCCAGGGACCTCGGACCTCGTGGGCCTCAGACCTCGTGGGTCTCGGACCTCGTGGGTCTCAGACCTCGTGGTAGAAGCCCACGTTCACGCTGCGCGGGCCCGTGCGGTCGTGTATGACCAGCTCGCCCGAGCCGCCCACGGGCAGCTTCGCCGTCCCGCCGTACGGCAGCGGCTGGAGGACTCCGCCGCCTCCGCCGACCAGCGAGAACCGCACCTCGGACGACGGGTCGTCGTGCGTGCCCCGCAGCCAGGTCACCTGCCAGGTCCCCTCGGGCCCGCACAGGAACTCCAGGTGGACCCGCGAGACGAACAGCCAGTCGTCGGGCGTCGCGAGGCGGCACGCGCCCCGGTCGCGCCCCACCCGCAGCACGGCACCCGGCTCGCTCGGCGCGTCGGCCATCTGCATTCCGGCCGTCGCGCCGGCGTCCGTCCCGGACACCGAGGCCATGGTGAGTTCGAGCACGTGCGCTCCTTCGTTCCCGCGCGTTCCGCGTTCCGACGTTCCGATTGTCCCGCGCCGGAGCGTGTTCGACGCCCGGCGACGTATCGCCGCCGAATGATAGAGCGCCGACGTGTACGACGTCCGGCACAGTCGCATACCGCTCCGCGCAGTCCATACCGTGCGGCACACTCGCATACCGCTCGCGGGCCCCCGCACGGCCTCCGAAAGGGTGTTCTCGGCACGGCCTCCGGAACGGGGTTGTCACGCGGCTTCCGGCACGGCTTCCGGCACGGCTTCCGGCACAATGGACGCATGACCGAGCGCAAACCTCCCGGGGTCGGCTTCGAGTCCTGGGTCGACCGACAGATCCGCGCGGCGGAGGCACGCGGCGAGTTCACCGAACTCGCCGGTGCGGGCAAGCCGTTGCCGAGCGGCCCCGACACGTCGTACGACGAACTGTGGTGGATCAAGCAGAAGATGGCCCGCGAGGGCATGTCCGTGCTGCCTCCCACGCTGGCGCTGCGCAAGGAGGCGGAGGACGCGCTGGAACAGGCCGCCGCGGCGCCGTCGGAGCGGGTGGTGCGGCGGATCGTCACGGAGATCAACGCGAAGATCCGCGACATGATGTTCAAGCCGCCACCGGGCCCGCCCCTGGGCCTCAAGCCGTACGACGTGGAGGAGATCGTCCGCGCCTGGCACGAGCGCCGGGCGGCCTGACCTCCGACGGCCTCGGCCACACGTCCACGTCCACGTCCACGACCGATCGGCTCGACGGTCGGGGACACGTACACGCCCGCACGTACGCGCCCCACGTACGCGCCCATGAGTGAGGCCCCGCCCGGCGCACTGCCCGGCGGGGCCTCACTCTGCTCAATCAACTCAGCTCAACTGGCCCATCAAACAGGCCAGTTGCACGGCAGCGGTCGGGTTCAGATCCTCAACAGCCGTTCCGTCAGCTCGCGGTAGTCCTTCAGGGCCAGCCGCAACTGCTCCGTGTCGGCCTTTTCGTCGGCGGGGCTCTGCCAGGACGTGCTCAGGGCGCGCCGCCGCTGGTTCACGGCCTCGGTGAACCGTTCGGCGACCTCCTGGAGCACCCGGTCCGCCTCCTCGACCGAGCCGCGGGGCCCGTCGACGAAGCCGGCGACCGCGTGCTGCAACTGCTGCGACCACTTGTCGCCCTCGTCGTGCGGCATGAGCCGCCCGCCGGAGTCCGTACCGGCCCTGGTCCCGGCGTTCACCCTCGCCTCGGCGCCGAGGAGGCTCTCGCGGGACGCGCCGCTCCGGCCGCCCGTGGCCCTCCCGGTACCGGAGGCGGGGTCAGGAGCAGGAGCAGGGGCGGGGTCGGGGGCGGTCCTGGCGGCAGCGGCGGCACCCTTCCCCCTGGCGCCCTCGCGCCCCGGCGAACGGTCCTGCTCCGGCGTGCGCGGGACGGCCGGAACGCGCCCGCCGACCACGGTGTCCTGGCCGTCGTCCCTGACGCGCTCCAGGGGCGCCGTGTCCCGGCCGCCCGGCACGCCGTCACGCGTGCCGGTTCCCGCCCCGGGGGCACCCGTCGAGACCTCGGGCCCCGCCGTGCCGCCCGTTCCCGGTGTCCTGGTCACCTCGCCCCTCTCCTCGCGCTCGTCCCGCCGGTCCTTGGCGGGCCCTGCCGCGGTGTTGTCCGGCATACGTCTCAACTCCCCTTCACATGGCGCCTGTTGAGCGCCCACGGCGCATGCGAGCGGCCGCGGGAGCTGTCGGTTCGCGTGGTCCCGGCAGCTTCCTCGCCGCCGTCCCCGTCGGCCTTCCGCAGCTGCGCCCTGTCGTCGCGCGCGGAAGGGGCCGCCGACGTGGTCAGGGCTTCGAAGAGCGCACGGGCCTCGACCAGGGACTCACGCAGCTGCTCCGTGTCGGCCCGGTCGGCGCCGGCCCCGTTCGGGTGCGCGGCCAGGTGGACACGGCGGTAGCCGTTCACGTGGTGCGCGTGGTGGACGGAGAGCGCGGAGAGCTGCTCCTCGTAACGGTCGCCCGCCGGGAAGCCGCGCGCGCCCGCCACCTCGGCGAGCAGCCGGTCCGCCTCGACGACGGCGTCGCGCGGCGAGTCGACGAACTGCTCCTGGATCGCGGTCCAGCGGACCGTGTAGCGGTCGAGCGCCGCGGGGTCCAGCGGCTGCTGCCGCAGTGAACCGTGCCGCTGCACGCGCTCCTCAAGCTCGCGCTCGGCGGCCTGCGAGTCGCCGTCGTGCCGGGCGAGTGCCCGGTCGTACTCGGGCCCGAAGCGCCGCTTCAGGCTCTGCCCGCCGCCCGCCCCGCGGGCCATCACGAGCCGAGCGATCACGGCGGCGACGACGGCCACCACGATCACGATCAGAACGATGATCACGCCTGTGGACATGGATTGCCTTCCGGGTTCTGGGCCCAGCGGGCCGCTTCTTCCGTCGGGTTGCCCGGACTTGGGCTACCAAACGGCCCGTGGCCGGATCCACGTCACGAGGCGCCCAAGTGCGCCTCGGATCAGCTCACTTGGCGAGCCATGCCCGCCCGGCCGGCTTCGGCGCCGAGTCGGCGTAGGGCCGTTCGGCGTCGGAACCGCACAGCTCGGAGTTGAGTTCCGTGACGAGCTGGGTGAGGTCGGTGGGCCGGTCCGGGCCCCACCAGTCGCCGAGGAGTTCGGCGAGGGACTCCTCCCGGGCCGCGGCCAGCCTCCCGGCCACCGCACGCCCCTGTTCGGTGAGGACGAGGTCCAGTCCCTCCCGTACGCCCAGGCGCCGCTCCTCCACCTGGCGTGCGGCGGCGATGACGATCTGCAGGGGCACCCCGCTGTGTTCGGCGAGGGCGGCGGGCTCGGCCCAGCCGTAGTGCCTGACGCGCAGCAGCAGCCAGCTCGCGGCGGGCAGCAGGTCGTAGCCGGCGCGGGCGGTGATCTTCTCGTAGATCCGCCGCCGCCCCTCCCGGGTGCCCAGCACGGACAGCGCACGGCACACCTCGTCGTACGAGGAGCGCTCCACCGGGTTGCTGGCGAGCGTCTGGGTGGCGTCGGGCGCCGTCACCGAGCCCCGCAGCCGGTCCTCGCGCAGGAACCAGGCGAGGACGAAGCCGACGAACGCGACCGGGGCCGCGTAGAGGAAGACGTCCGTGATGGAGACGGCGTACGCCTCGACGACGGGGGGCCGCAGTGCGGCCGGCAGTTCGCCGATGATCTTCGGGTCGGATTTGAGCGCGTCGGCGCCCAGGCCCGCCGGGAGGGTCTGCCCCCGGAGCGCGTCGGCGAGTTCCCCGCTCAGCCGGCTCGTGAAGACCGAGCCGAAGACGGCCACACCGAACGAGGCCCCGATGGACCGGAAGAAGGTGGCGCCGGAGGTCGCGACGCCCAGATCCTCGTACGAGACGGCGTTCTGCACGATCAGGACGAGGACCTGCATGACGAGACCGAGGCCGAGGCCGAAGACGAGGAAGGACAGGCTCATCTCGGCCGTGGAGCTGTCCACGTCGAGCCGGTGCAGGAGCAGCAGTCCGAGGGCCGTGACGGCGGTGCCCGCGATGGGGAACACCTTCCAGCGGCCCGTCCGGCTGACGATCTGCCCGGAGACCGTCGAGGACACCAGCAGCCCGGCCACCATCGGCAGCATGTGCACACCCGACATGGTGGGCGACACACCCTGGACGACCTGGAGGAACGTCGGCAGGTACGTCATCGCGCCGAACATCGCGAAGCCGACGACGAAGCTGATGACCGCGGCGAGGGTGAAGGTGCGGATGCCGAACAGTTTCAGCGGGAGCACGGGTTCGGCGGCGCGGCGCTCGACGGCCACGAACTCCACGGCGAGCACGGCGCCGAGGACCGCGAGGCCGATGATCTGCGGCGAGCCCCAGCCCCAGGTGTTGCCGCCGAGCGAGGCGACGAGGACCAGGCAGGTGGCGACGGCCGCGATCAGGAACGTACCGAGGTAGTCGATCGTGTGCTTCCGGGAGCGGACCGGGATGTGCAGGACGGTGGCGATGACGGCGAGTGCGACGATCCCGACGGGGAGGTTGATGTAGAAGACCCAGCGCCAGCTCAGGTGCTCGGTGAACAGCCCGCCGAGCAGCGGCCCGAGGACACTGGTCGCGCCGAAGACCGCGCCGAACAGCCCCTGGTACTTGCCCCTCTCGCGAGGCGGGACGATGTCGCCGACGATCGCCATCGACAGCACGATGAGCCCGCCGCCGCCGAGGCCCTGGAGCGCGCGGAAGGCGATCAGCTGGGGCATGTTCTGCGCCATGCCGCACAGCGCCGAGCCGATCAGGAAGATCACGACGGCGACCTGGAACAGCTTCTTGCGTCCGTACTGGTCACCGAGCTTGCCCCAGAGCGGGGTGGCGGCCGTGGAGGCCAGCAGATACGCCGTGACGACCCACGACAGATGGTCGAGCCCGCCGAGATCGCTGACGATGGTCGGCAGCGCGGTCGACACGATGGTCTGGTCGAGCGCGGCGAGCAGGAGCCCCAGGAGCAGCGCCCCGATGGAGACGAGGACGCCGCCCTGCATGTGCGGGGGAACGGCGCCGGCGCCGCGTGAGTGATCCCGTGGACGACGAGGCTGAAGACCGTCAGGGTGCGGCGCCGCGGGCACGCCCCCGTACCCCTTTCCGCCACCCGTGCTGCCACCCCTGTCGTGCGCATCCTCGGCCATGAGGACCTCCCGGCCGCGAGAATCCCGTTCCTCTTCCATCCTGGTCGGTGTGACCGGTTATGGCCTGTTGAATTCGGCCAGGAGTTCGGGATTCCGGGGGTAACCGGGAGATTGTGTGGAGGGGGTCTGCATAATCGCTGGAGTTCGTACGGGGAAGGATCCACGACGTGAACGACCGGAGCGGCCACATATGCCCGGAATGCGGGACACCCAGGGAGTCGGGGGGCTCCCCCACATGCGGCTGCGCCCGCAGAGCGGCGGAAGAGCTCCTGGAGACCCGGTCCGCCGAGACGGCGGCCGCGGAGGACTTCGATCCGCTGCGCATACGCCCCTACGTGGACCTGGAAGTACCCGCGGAGGGCGCCGCGGCGGGCTCCGGTAGCGGCCCGCAGACGTCTCCGGCGCCGGAGCCCGGTCACGGGCCGGCCGACCGGCCGACCATCTCGATCCCTCTCCAGCGCACCCCGCCCGACGACTTCCCGGACACTCACGCCGCCGACGACGGCTACGACGACCCCGCGGACTCCTCGGACGCCCCCGGGAACTCGGGCCGCCGGCGTCGTTTCGTGCTCGTGGGAGCCGGGGCCACGGCGGTCGTGGTCGCGGCGGCGGGGTTCGCGAGCGGACTGTTCTCGTACGAGTCGCCGTCGCGCAACGGCGCGGCCCCGGACGACATACGCGCGAGCGTGCCGGACACGGCGGTGGACGAGCCGTCCCCGTCCGACTCCGAGTCACCGTCGGAATCGGCGTCGGCCTCGGAGTCCGCGTCGGCGAGCGAGAGCCCGACCGCCTCGGCCTCGGAGTCACCGAGCGCCTCGGCCACCCCTTCCAGGACGTCCGCCACGACGCGGGCCCCGTCGCCCGAGGATTCGGCGGTCAGCACCGCCCCGCCGTCCGCCGACCCGACGGACAAGGCGGGCCCGGCGGTGCTGCGCCGCGGCGACGAGGGCCCCGAGGTCACCGAACTTCAGCTGCGCCTCAAGCAGTTGGCCCTCTACGTGGGCGACGCGGACGGCGAGTACGACAACCGCACCGAGAACGCGGTACGCAACTACCAGTTCACCCGGGGCCTGGACGAAGAACAGGGCGTCTACACAGAAGAAACCCGATCCCGCCTGGAATCAGAAACAACAGAACCCTGACCCCGCCCCGCACGTAGGGGCGCGGGGAACGGCGCGGTCTTTGGTCTTTCAGGGGCGCGGGAAACGGCACAAACCCGCACCTCCGAGGGGCGGGCGCAGGCAACTGCGCACCCCTGTCGCTTTTAAGGGGCGCGGGGAACGGCGCAATCCTTCGCCTTCACCCGCACGAACAACGCAGGGATCCCCCACCCCCAGGGGCGCGGGGAACGGCGCAATCTTTCGTCTTTCAGGGGCGCGGGGAACGGCGCAAACCTGTGCCTTCCGGGGCGCACCCCTGTCGCCTTTAGGGGCGCGGGGAACTGCGCGACCAGCCCCCACCGACCCGCACCCGACACACAACCCAACCCCAGCCCCAGCCCGCCCAAAAAGGACCGATCACCCCACCCGCAACCGAACCCTTCCACCCTCCAACCCCTCGACCCGAACCCCCCGAAGATCCCGGACAACCGCATCGGGCCGATGAAACCCGGCCCGGGGCCCAACCCCCACCACCCGCATCCCCGCGGAGCGCCCCGCCGAGATCCCCGCCCCAGAGTCCTCGAACACCACACACTCCTCAGGCGCGACCCCCAACTCCGCCGCCCCCTTCAAGAACCCCTCGGGATCCGGCTTGCTCGCCCCCACGGACTCCGCGGTGATCCGCAGCTCGGGCAGCGCGAGCCCCGCCGCCCCCATCCGCGCGGCGGACAGCCCGACGTCCGCCGACGTGACGAGCGCGTGCGGCACCCCCGACTCCCGCAGGGACGCGAGAAACTCCCCCGCCCCCTCGATCGCGACG
Organism: Streptomyces liliiviolaceus; assembly: GCF_018070025.1. Lineage (NCBI taxonomy): Bacteria > Bacillati > Actinomycetota > Actinomycetes > Kitasatosporales > Streptomycetaceae > Streptomyces > Streptomyces liliiviolaceus. Next base: position 3,258,734 of record NZ_JAGPYQ010000001.1, on the reverse strand, counting down.
ACCCCCTCCATGTCGGCGGTCTCCTCGGCGAGCATGCGCGCGTTGTCCGCGTAGTTCTGCTCCATGGGCCGGTTCGGCAGCAGCACGGCCATAGACGCGTACCCCTGCCGCCCGTGGACGACCTTCATGACCTCGTCCCCGTCGAGCCCGTGCCGGTCGGCCCAGCGGCGCCAGACGCGCTCGACGACGGCGTCCGAGTTGACGAGGGTGCCGTCCATGTCCAGCAGCAGGGCGCGGGCGGTCAGCACGGTCGAGGCCGTCATCGGCAGGCTCCAAAAGCGTGGGATCAAGGCGCGAGGAGGACCCCGCACGCCCCCGGGGGAACAAGGTGGCCCCGCCCGCCGGTCAGGGAGTGCGAGCGGGGACCACTTTGTTTCTCCACGGTACAAAACAAAGGAGTGATCCCGCTACCCGGGGGTCCCCTCCCATTTCTCACGAGGACATGACAAAGCAGGCAGTCCGCTCCAGGAATCCCGCCGAACACCTTGTCGTGTCATGCCCACGTCATTAACTTCTCACCTGACGCACATCTCCCGGAAATCGGCCCCCGCGAGCATTCAGTCGCTCGCAGGTCAACTTCCCCCCACCCCTAGGGAGTTCGCATGCCGAAGGTCTACGCGCGTCGACGGCTGAGTCTAGTGGCCGCCTTCGCCGGATTGATAGCCATGGTCGGGCTTTTCAACGGCCCGGCCGCCTCCGCCGCGCTGCCCACCCCGGTCAGCGCCGCCACCGCCCGCACCTACCTCGCCTCGCTCACCGTGGCGACCGAGGACCGCACCGGGTACGACCGCGACCTCTTCCCGCACTGGATCACCATCAGCGGCACCTGCAACACCCGCGAGACCGTGCTCAAGCGTGACGGCACGAACGTCGTCACCAGCTCCGCCTGCGCCGCCACCAGCGGCACCTGGTACTCCGTCTACGACGGCGCCACCTGGACCGCCGCCTCCGACCTCGACATCGACCACCTGGTGCCGCTGGCCGAGGCCTGGGACTCCGGCGCCGACAGCTGGACCACCGCGCAGCGCCAGGCCTTCGCCAACGACCTGACCCGCCCCCAGCTCATCGCCGTCACGGACAACGTGAACCAGTCGAAGAGCGACCAGGACCCGGCCGAGTGGATGCCGTCCCGCACGGCCTACGCCTGCACGTACGTCCGCGCCTGGGTCCAGGTGAAGTACTACTACGACCTCTCCGTCGACTCCGCGGAGAAGAGCAAGCTCACCTCGGTCCTCAGCGGCTGCTGACCCGGCGCGGGACCCCTGTCGGACCCGCATCGGACCCGTATCGGACCCGTATCGCACGCGATCTGCCGCCATCTCCCGCGATCTCTCGCCGGAACCTCCCCACCGGCCTCCGTCGTTCCGTACCGTACGGGGCGACGGAGGAGAGTGATCACGTGGCGAGCCTGCGCCTGGGTCCATTGCTGAGGTATGTCGACGGCTCGTCCGCGACCGTCTGGGTCGAGGCGAGCCGTCCGGCCACCGCCGAGGTGCGCTGCGCGGACGGCTCCGGCGGTGAGTCCCGTACCTTCCAGGTGTCGGGCCACCACTACGCCCTGATCCCGGTCACCGCACTGACACCGGGCACGACCACCGCGTACGAGGTGCTCCTCGACGGGGAGCGGGTCTGGCCCCTCCCCGGCTCCCCCTTTCCGCCCTCGGCCATCCACACCCCCGTGGACGACCACGAGACCGTCCGCGTCGCCTTCGGCTCCTGCCGCTGGGCCTCACCGCCCGAGGGCGAGAAGGACCCGGTCGGCCCGGACGCGCTGGACACCCTCGCGGCCCGGATCGCCGCGGACCCGCAGGGCGAGCGCCCGGACGTCCTCCTGCTGCTGGGCGACCAGGTGTACGCGGACGAGGTGTCCAAGGCCACCCGCCGCTGGCTTCAGTCCCGCCGCGGCCTGGACCAGCCACCCGGCGCCGAGGTCGCGGACTACGAGGAGTACACGCACCTCTACTACGAATCGTGGCTCGACCCCGAGGTCCGCTGGCTGCTCTCCACCGTCCCCAGCTGCATGATCTTCGACGACCACGACGTCATCGACGACTGGAACACCAGCGAGGCCTGGGTCTCCGACATGCGGGACACCCCCTGGTGGCGCGAGCGCGTGCTCAGCGGCCTGATGTCGTACTGGGTCCACCAGCACCTCGGCAACCTCTCCCCCGACCGCCTCGCCGAGGACCCCCTGTACGAGGAGGTCCGCGCCACGCCCGACGGCACGGACGCGCTGCGCGCCTTCGCGGCCCGGGCCGACGCCGACCCGGCCTCGGTGCGCTGGAGCTACCGCCGCGACTTCGGCCGCACCCGCCTCCTGATGGTCGACAGCCGCGCCGCCCGCGTCCTCGACGAGCAGAACCGCTCGATGCTCGACCCGGCGGAATGGGAGTGGCTGCGCGAGCAGATACTGGACGGCCACGTACTGGACGAGCAGGCCCCCGAGGGCGCCGGCGCCTACGACCACCTCCTCATCGGCACCTCCCTGCCCTGGCTGCTCCCCCACCTCGTGCACGACGCGGAGGCGTGGAACGCCGCGATGTGCCGGGGCGAGCGGGGTGAGCGCTGGGCGCGGCGGGGGGAGAATCTGCGGCGGGCGGCCGACCTGGAGCACTGGGCCGCGTTCCCGTCGTCCTTCGACAAGCTGGCGGAGCTGATCGCCGAGGCCGGTTCGGGCCCGCAGGCGCCCGCGACGGTGTGCGTGCTGTCCGGGGACGTGCACCACGCGTACGTCGCCGAGCCGGTCTGGCGCGAGGGCCTGACGGGTCCGAACGCCCGGGTGGTCCAGCTGACCTGCTCCCCCGTCCACAACTCCATCCCGTCGTACATAAGAGTCGGCTTCCGCTTCGGCTGGAGCGGGGTGGGCCGGGCGCTCGGCCGCCGTTTCGCCCGGCACGGCAGGGTCGCGGCTCCGCCGGTGGACTGGCGCAAGACCGGGGGACCCTGGTTCGGCAACCAGTTGATGACGCTGACGCTGAACGGGCGCTCGGCGCGGCTGCGGCTGGATCACGCGCGTGAGGAGCGTGGGGGCGGGGCGCGGTTGCGGACGATCGTGGAGTCCGTCCTCAGCTGAAGGTCCGTCCTCGGCCGAGCGCGCCCCTGGGGGCGGTTGTTCGGCTGCCGGCCCGGTGGGGGCCGGGCGCGCGGTTCCCCGCACCTCTTGCGGGGCACTGCCCCTACGAGGCGCTGCCGCCGACGGGACCTCGTACGTCTGACGGCGCCTCGTACGTCTATTGCGCGTGTTGCCCGTGATGTTGGTGCTTGGTGCGCATGAGTACCGAGCGTCCCGTGAGGCATCCCACAACCGGCACCGTTGATCCGCTCCAGGGGTCGGTTCCCGTGGCGTGCGACGGCATGATGATGCGGACCGTCCGCTTCCACCGGGGCGATGAGCCGCGTATGCCCCACCTGTCCGGGAGTCACACCCTTGTCGGAACCAACAGACCGCCTCTCCGTGGCCCTGGTCGGCGCCGGACCGCGCGGCACCAGCGTGCTGGAACGCCTGTGCGCCTCCGCACCCGAACTCCTCACGCCCGGTACGCGTCTGACGGTCCACGTCGTCGATCCGTCCCCGCCGGGCCCCGGCCGCGTCTGGCGCACCGCGCAGCCGGCCGAGTTGCTGATGAACACCGTGGCCTCGCAGGTCACCCTCTTCACCGACGACAGCGTGGACTGCTCGGGCCCGATACGCCCCGGACCCGGCCTCCACGACTGGGCAGGCTCGCAAGCGGTCGGACCGCTGGGGCCCGACGACTACCCGACCCGCGCCCAGTACGGCCGGTACCTGGAGTGGGTCTTCGGCGAGGTGGTCCGCGGGGCGCCGCCCGCCCTGCGGATCGAGACGCACCGGGCGCGCGCGACCCGCCTCGACGGCACGGCCGACGGCCCCCAGACCCTCGTACTCGACAACGGCGTCGCCCTGACGGACCTGGCGGCCGTGGTCCTCGCCCAGGGCCATCTGCCGGCGGTGGCGGACCAGGCGCAGGAGCGGCTGTCCGCGCACGCCGAGCGGCACGGGCTCCGCCATGTCCCGCCCGCCAACCCGGCGGACCTCGACCTCTCCCGCGTCGCCCCCGGCGAGACCGTCCTGCTGCGTGGTCTGGGCCTCAACTTCTTCGACCACATGGCCCTGTTGACGACGGGCCGCGGCGGCCGTTTCGTGCGTACCCCGGCCGGTACGCGCTACCTCCCCTCGGGCCGCGAGCCGCGCCTGGTGGCCGGCTCCCGCCGCGGCATCCCGTACCAGGCGCGCGGCGACAACGCGAAGGGCCCGTACGGCCGTCATCTCCCGCTCGTGCTCACCCCGGAGGCCATCTCCGGCTTCCGCAAGCGCGCGGACTCGGGCGACGCCCCCGACTTCCTCACGGAGATATGGCCGTTGGTGGCGAAGGAGGTCGAAACGGTCTACTACGAGACGCTGTTGACCCGCGGCACCACCGGCACTACCGGCACTACCGGCATCCCGGGAGCACCGGGGACACCGGGGACACCGACGGTACGCGGCTTCCGTGAGCGGTTCCTCGCCGTCGCGCACCGGGACCCCCAAGAGGTGGCGGTGCTCGACGAGTTCGGGATCGCGGTTGCCGACCGCTGGTCCTGGGACCGCGTCTCACGCCCTCACGGCGGACGGGTCTTCACCGGTCCCGCCGACTTCCGGGGCTGGCTGCTGGCCCATCTGCGCGAGGACGCCGAACAGGCCGCGCTCGGCAATGTCGACGGCCCGCTCAAGGCGGCTCTCGACGTGCTGCGCGACCTGCGCAACGAGTTGCGGCAGATCGTCGACCACGGCGGCCTCGCGGGCTCCTCGCGCCGGGAGCATCTGGACCGCTGGTACACCCCGCTCAACGCGTTCCTGTCCATCGGCCCGCCCCGGCGCCGTATCGAGGAGATGGCGGCGCTCATCGAGGCGGGCGTGCTGGAGGTGATCGGCCCGCGCCTTGAGGTGCGGGCCGAGGACGGGGCATGGGTGGCACACTCCCCCGACGTGCCCGGCTCGACCGTGTCGGCGACCACGCTCGTGGAGGCCCGGCTGCCGGAGCCGGATCTGCGGCGCACCGCCGACGCGCTGCTCGCCCGACTGCTGAAGACGGGCCAGTGCCGCCCGCACACGGTGGACGGCTACGAGACAGGGGGGCTCGACGTAACACAGCGCCCCTACCACCTGATAGATCGTCAAGGGCAGCCGCACGCACGGCGGTTCGCGTTCGGCGTGCCCACGGAGGGGGTGCACTGGGTGACCGCGGCCGGGGTCCGTCCAGGGGTGGACTCGGTCACGCTGTCGGACGCCGACGCGGTGGCGCGGGCCGTCCTGCGAACGGCTGCCGCCGAGGTCGGACGGGGCACGGAGACGAAAACGGAACCCGTATCGACACCCGTATCGACCGAAAAGCCATGGCCCAAAGTTGAACTTGCAAGCATTGAATAGGCAGACCTAACGTAGAGCACTCACTCGGTTACGTTCCCCACCGGTCCTCCAAGGACCGTACCGACACCGAAGGAGTCATCCCACATGACCGGACGCCTCAACAGCGCCCAGCCATACGCCATCGGCCTGTTCCGCATCGTCGTCGGCCTGCTCTTCGCCTGCCACGGGGCCGTCTCGCTGCTCGGCGTGCTCGGCGGTCTGAACGGCAAGGGCGCCACCGTCGAGACCGGCGCCTGGCCCAACTGGTACGCGGCCGTCATCGAACTCGTCGGCGGCACCCTGGTCCTGCTCGGCCTCGGCACCCGTATCGCCGCGTTCATCGCTTCGGGCGCGATGGCCTACGCGTACTTCAAGGTCCATCAGCCCGAGGCGCTGTGGCCGATCGAGAACAGCGGTGAGGGCGCGGCCATGTACTGCTGGTCGATGCTCCTGCTCGTCTTCACCGGCTCGGGCGCGTTCGGCCTGGACCGGCTGATCCCCGGCCGTCCGTCCACGACGGCCGAGGAGAACCGCCCCTCGGAGCCCGTCGCGGCCTGACGCACAGGCCGCGACGCGTCCCTGCACGACGCCGATACGTCCCCTCCGCGGGGCGTGCCGTCAGCCGGCCCACCCGAAGGGCACGGTGAAGCACGCCAGCCGGGCGCCCGCACCGCCCGGCTCGGCGTGCAGCACGACGGAGGCGGCCTCGCCGCGCCGGAAGTTCCAGTCGTGCCGCGCACTCGCCCCGCCCTCGCCGCGGTCGTCCGCGGTGAAGTCGAGCCAGACCTCGTTCTCGGGGTTGGCCGCGGCGGGGTCCGTGGACGGCCGGTGCTGATAGTGCCCGCCCGCCGCGGCCGGCTCGGCGCCGCACGGGTCCCGGTGCACATGAACCCCGTACGCGTGCCCCGCCTTGAGCCCCGTGACGCGCAACGCCACGGTCGTACGCCCGCGTTCCTCGCTGCGTTGACTCACCTCGATCCACGCGGCGGGCGGTACGAGTCCGGTGCCGTCGTACGTGACCGCCGCCGACGGGACGAAGGCGCCGGGCGGGGCGAAGCGGGCGTCGGTCCGCATCCGGTAGCCGGGCGCGGAATCGGAATCGGAATCGGTAGAAGCGGAGTCGGCGGGACCGGAGCCGGCGGAAGCGGAGTCCGCGGAAACCGTGGCGTCCGAGGTGCCGGCGGTGAAGGCGGTGAGGGCGACCGAGGCGAGAGTCCCGGCGAGGAGCAGGACGGTTCGCCGCACGACGGCGCCCGCGATGCCACCCAGGCGGTCCGCGCCCTCGGCACCCTCTGTGCTCTCTGTGCCCTGTGTGCCCTGTGTGCTGTCTATGCCTGACGTCATCGTCGGTTCCGCTCCTCGGGTGATCGGGTGCTCGGGTGCTCGGTGGCCCCTTTCCGTTGGTACGGGACCTGCGGGCCGTCCGCCCCGGGGGTGTGGCAGCCGGGTGAACATGGTGTGGCGAACACACGAGCCCCCTGTGGATCTCCTGCCCCACCCGAGGCGTACGCTGTATGGCTGTCACAGGCCGCTCCTGCCGCTCCCCCGCGACACCGCGGCACACGGCACGGTCCGGGCCTACGGGGGAGACACAGGGGAGTTTCGGTGCTTGAGAGTGTGGGGTCGCTGTCCGGCACCCCTTGGATCTACAGCCAATGGATCTATGCCGTGGTGGCGCTGTCGGTCCTGTTCGACGTGTTCCTGCCGGTACTGCCGAGCGGCGTGCTGGTCATCACGGCGGCGACGGCCGCCGCGGCGGGCACCGGAGCGGCGGTCCAGCACGTGCCGGACATCCTCTCCCTGACTCTCTCCGCCGCGACCGCGTCGGTCCTGGGCGACCTGGTGGCGTACCGGCTGGCCTGGCGCGGCGGCGCACGCCTGGACCGCGCCATCGCCCGCTCCCGGCGACTGAGCGCGGCGCAGGAACGTCTCGGCGCGGCCCTCGCCCGCGGCGGCGGCACGCTGGTCGTGCTCGCCCGCTTCGCCCCGGCGGGCCGCTCGCTGGTCTCGCTGGGCGCGGGCGCCGCGCACCGGCGCGTACGCGAGTTCCTGCCCTGGTCGATCCTCGCGGGCCTCGCGTGGGCGGCGTACAGCGTGGCTCTCGGCTACTTCGGCGGCCAGTGGCTGGGCGCGACGTGGCTCGCTTCCGGCATCTCGCTGGTGGCGCTGTTCGGGGCGGGCGCGGGGGCGGCGTACCTGATGCGACGCCCGTCGCAGACGCCGGCATCCGCGCTGGTACCCGTATCCGCACCGGAGCCGGGCCCGAGCGCCTGAGACGCGGCTGCCCTCGGACGGGGCCGCCTCAGGAGGCGCGGGTCCGTCCCCTCACCTCCAGTCCGGCCAGCAGTTCGGCCGTGGCTTCGGCGACGGCGTCGACGGCGCGTTCGAAGACCTCGCGGTTGTGGGCGGCCGGGGCGCGGAAGCCCGAGATCTTGCGGACGTACTGAAGAGCGGCGGCGCGGATGTCGTCCTCCGTGGCCTCTTCGGGAAGGACGGGCGGTCGGAGAGTCTTGATGCTGCGGCACATACGTCCAGTCTCGCGCGCGGCACTGACAACGCGAGCGTTCGTGTGAACTCCCCCTGGGAAGTCCCCCAAAGAACTCGCATCGCAAAATCGAACAGACGTACCATTGCCGGGTGGCTGAGACCTACGACTTCCCAAGCGACCTCCTGGCCGGTCAGGAGGAACTGCATCAGGTCCGGGCCGAACTCCTGGCCCTGCTGAAGCGGCTCCCCTGGTCGGTCGAGCCCCTGGACGGCTTCAGCGACGACCACGGCTGGCGCAAGGTGGAACGCCCCGCTTCCCCGGGCTGGACCCCCGACGAACAGGCAGAAGTGGAAAAGCTCCGCCAACGCGAACGAGAACTGGCGGTCTTCGTAACCTGCCACCGCTTCTGGTCGGAGGTCCCACCAGCGGGAAAGGTGGACGCAAGAATGAGCGTCAAGCACGCGGGGGAGACGGCGGCCCAGCCCCCGTCATAGCCCCGCGACCCCCCTCAGGGACGCGGGGAACGGCACAACCAGCCCCCTCCAGGCCCGCAGCCAAAGTCCCCCACCCAGACCGGCCCGGACCTCCAAAACCCGGGCACACCCCCACCCACCCAGGGGCGCGGGGAACTGCGCAACCAGCCCCCTCCAGGCCCGCAGCCAAAGTCCCCCACCCAAGCCAGCCCGGACCTCCAAAACCCGGGCACACCCCCACCCACCCAGGGGCGCGGGGAACTGCGCAACCAACCCCCACCGCCCCGCAGTCAAAACACTCCCCACCTCGGCGAAGCCGCAAGCCAGAGCCGGAGCCGGAGTCGGAGCCGGAGCCGGAGCCGGAGTCGGAGCCGGAGTCGGAGCCGGAGTCGGAGCCGCAAGGCGACCCGACTAGGCCCCAGCCCCCCGCTCCTCCCGAATCTGCGAAACAACCCCCGCAACAGTCCCCCGCACACCCTCCAACTCGGTCAGAAAGTGCCAGTAGTCCGGATGCCGCCCCTCCAACCCCCCGATAGCCCGCTCCAGCCGAGCCACCGACTCGTCGAGCGGCCGCGCCTGCCGGGGATCGGGCGTGTTGCGCCCGGCCATGGCGAGCCGCTGCGCATCCCGGATCGCGAACCGCGTCCGCTCGATCTCCCGCTGCGGATCCTTCGACACCTCGTTCAGCCGCCGCAACCGATCCCCCGCCGCGGACACCGCCTCATCGGTCGTGTTCAACAGCGCCCGCACGGTGGACAGCAGGGCCGTCGCATCGGCCCACCGCTGCTCCTCCCGAGCGGCCCGCGCCTCCGCCAGCTTCGTCTCCGCCTGCCGGACGGCCTCCTCGGCCTGGTCGGGCACATGCTGGAGGTCCTGCCAGCACGCAGCCACGAACCGCCGCCGCAACTCGCTGAGCACCGGATTGACCTGCCCGGACCGCGTGGTGAGCGCCTGCGCGCGCGTACGCAGCGACACGAGACGGCGGTCGATCTCGGTGGCCCGCTCCGGCAACCGCTCGGCCTCCGCGCGCACGGCCCCGGCGTCCCGCGCGACCCGGTCGGCCCGCTCCAGCGTCTCCGGCACGCCGTGCTGCCCGGCACCCTGGTTGAGCTTGGTGAGCTCGGGGGCGAGCGCGGCAAGACGGGCGGCCAGATCGTCGGCCTTGAGGCCGCTCCCCCGCACCGCGTCGAGCGCGTTCGACGCGGCAAGCAGGGACTGCCGGGCGCGCTCCACGGCAGGGGCGAGCCGGGCGAGCTGGGTCTCGGCCTTCCCGAGCAGCGGCCCGAGCCCCCGCTCGAACCGATCAAGCTCCTGCTTGACGCGGACCAGCTCGTCCTTGGCCCTGGTCAGCTCCGTACGCGCATGCGCGGCGACGGAGGCCTCCAGATCGTCCCGGTCGAGATCATGGGCGTCGACGGCGTCGATGTACGTATGACTGACCTCGTCGATGCGCCGGCCGAGCGCCTCGAAGTCGGCGACCGCGCGCCGGGCGGGCGGGGTGTCGTCGACGGCGGTGATGGTCTCGATCGAGATCCGCAGATCACGCTGCGCGGTGTCGAGCTCGTAGAACGCGGCCGCCGCGGCATCCTTCGCGGCCTGCGCCTCGGCCCGCTGGCTCTCGGAACGCCCCCCGAACCACCGCCGCGTACCCCCGCCGGCGAAGGCGGCGGGAAGCATGAGCGCGACCAGCGGAAGCGGCAGCAGAACGAGGCCCAACAGGTCACGGCCCGCACGGGACCGGGGTACTTGCTGTGCGCACGGCACAAACGGCGTGTACGGCTGTGAAGGTGTCGCCGGTGTCGCCGTCACTTCCCTCTCCCGTGCTGAGATCCGTCCTGCCCCGGTGGTGGCCCCGATTCATTCTCCCACCAGGTAAAGACGAACACACGGGCCGGTTAGTTCGCGGTACGCACCGTGACTTTCCCGTCCTGGGTGTGGGCGGACACCACATGGGAGCTGCTGTTGTCACGCGGCACGGACACGTCCACGGACCCGTCCTGGGCACCGGTCGTGACCCGGTACTTCGCATCCGGCAGCCCGATGGTGAGAGACCCGTCCTGCCCACGCGCCGAGACCCGGTCCGGAACGGAGACGAATTCGAGACGGGCGGCCCCGTCCTGCGTGTTCACCTCAACCTGCCGGGAGTCGATACCACTGCCATGGACGGACCCGTCCTCGGTACGCAGCGTAAGGCGCCCGGAAACATCCTGAACCCGCACGGACCCGTCGGCGGCGCGAATATCGAGCGCTTCCTCGAACCCGGTGGCCCGCACGCTCCCGTCCTGGTCCTTGACCGTGAGGGCGACCCCGCGCGGCACGACGATCCGGTGCTTGGCCGAGCAGTCGGTGACCACACCGGAACAGTGCACCCGCAGTTTCAGAGTGTCGCCCTCGTCCATGCTCCAGGTGATCTCGGGATCCTTGCCGATCGCGACACTGGCCTTGAACCACCGGGTGACCTGTACGTCGTCCACGTCCCCCACGACGAGTTCCAGCGCCGAGTCGTCGGAGTCGACGGTCAGCGAACGCCCTTGGAGCTGAAAGGACCGCGTCTCAGGATCCTTGTCCTCCTCGGCGCTGTTCCCGCACCCGGAGGCAAGCAGCCCCACGGCGACAACCCCCACGCCGACGGCACCGAGCCCCCCACGACGCCGCCACCCACGACTACCCGACAAACGCTGACGACCACTCATACCGAAACTCCCCCAGATCCGAACGCCCAAGGCCTCGCCCCGTCGTACCGGGACACACTTCGACCGTACGGATCCGGCCCCGGCCGGGGGATCCGGACCACTCCCGGATCGGGGGTGGGGAAAACCCCCGCACGGCACCCCCGGGAACGGGTTTGCGGGGCACCACCCCGGGCAATGTAGGCTGTCGACTCGTCCCGGGCGCGTAGCTCAGCGGTAGAGCGCCGCCCTTACAAGGCGGATGTCGGCGGTTCGAAACCGTCCGCGCCCACCAGCTCCAGGACACGACTAAGGCCCAGGTCAACCGGTGCGAAGCCGGATGCCTGGGCCTTGATCTTTGTCGGCGCGTTTTCGCCGCCGTGCCACTTACGTGCCAGAAGGATCCTGCGGAGGCCGCTTGACCTTCCGGATCTGCCCATCGACGTAATCGGCGATCTGGTGGTCCCGCCCGTTGACGAGGTGCTGATAGATGAGCGCAGCCCGCACGGACGAGTGCCCCATACGATGCATCAGCTCTCGCGTGGTCGCCCCACCAGTCGCGGCGAGGGTGTTCCCCGTATGCCGGAGATCGTGGAAGTGGACGTCACCGAGGCCGGTCGAGTCGAGCGCCCGGAGCCAGATCCTCCGGAAGTTGTTCCGCCGCAGGACACCACCGCGGGCCCCGACGAAGACGAGCCCGGTCCGGCCGGCACTCGCGTGCTCGGCGAGGTGGTGAGCCAGCTCCTCGACGAGCGAGGCCGGGAACGCCACGGTGCGGACACCGGCCGCGCTCTTGGGAGCCTTGACCGTGAGGCCCTCCGTACGTGTCTCGGCGTACGCGCGACGAACGGAGACGGTACGGGCCTCCAGGTCGATGTCACGGCGTTGGAGTGCGGCCAGCTCACCGAAGCGGAGCGCCGTGAACGCGGCCAGGAGGATCAAGACGCGGCAGTGCGGCGGAACGGCCTCGGCGAGCCGGTAGACCTCGGGTACGGACAGGAACGGCCGCTCGGTGTGAGTGACTGCCCCAGCACCCTTGATCCGGCACGGGTTGCGCTGGATCAGTCCGTCATCCACGGCCGTGTTCATGATGGCCCGCAGTACTTGGTACGACTTGGAGACGGTGGCCGCGCCGACCCCGGAAGCGAGGAGATCGGTACGCCAGCGCCGTACCTGCGGTGTGGTGATCTCCCGCAGCGGAACCGCACGGAAGGTCGGCAGGATGTGCAGCTTGAGCACGCCCGCGTTGCGCTCCCGAGTGGTGGCGGCGTAGTCGCGATCTTTGAACCAGGACTCCGCGAAGTCGCCGAAAGTCACCGTGACGTCAGGCTTCTGCCAGTTGCCGTCGAGGATCTCGGCCTCTTGCTTCACGAGCCAGCGGTCCGCGTCGGTCTGCGTGGCGAACGTCTTGTCCGCGGTGCGCATCAGACCGTCCGGGCCCCGGTAGCGGGCCTGGAAGCGCCCCGAGGGCAGCTTGCGTACGGATCCGAAGCGGCGACGGCGCCCTTTGGCGTTGGGCATCAGGCCACCGCCTTGAGGTGCGAGGTACGACCGGTGATCGGCTCCACGGTGTGCGCCGCCACGAAGGCGTCCACAGCACTTTCGGGGATGCGGACGTGACGGCCGACCTTGACGAAGGTGATGCGCCGCTCGGCAATCAGGCGTCGAGGGAAACGGGCCGTCGTACCGAGCAGCTCGGCGACCTGGTCGACGCTGAGGTAGCGGTCTTTCATACTGCGGCTCCTTCCGTGGCGCGTTGGTCGCGTAGGGCTTCGCGTGCGGTTTCACGGTTGAGTTGCAGGTCCCGGGCGATGGTGGCGGCGAGTGCGGATTCGCCGGGGGTGTGGCCATGCCCGGCGTACTGCCAGTCGGCGAGGACGAGGACGGTGTCCGGCTCGATGTCGTCGAGGCCGAGTGCTCGGCGTTCCTGCTCGGCACGGAAGTCGGCACGGGCCTGCCGGAGCTCCCCGAGGGTGGTCGAGTAGCGCCGGGACTTGGAGGAGAAGTGGCCGCGGAAGCCAAGCATGTGAGCCCAGGCCCAGAGGCGCCGGTCCGGGTACAGCGGGTCGAGTCGCTTGCACGCTTCGATCAGGCTGCGTGTGTGGTCGGGGACGCCGTGGCGGTCGAGTTCGGAGAGTTCGCCGATGCGGCGGTCGATGGAGCCGGTGTTCTCGGCGGCCTTGGTGGCGTACTTGGCAACGTACGAGGCCACGGCTTGTTCAGTGATGTCGGAGCCGTCGCCGAACGCCTTCACGGGCCGCACGTCGAGCTGAGTGCCCCACCGGAAGGTGCGGGCAGGCTCGTCCTCGATGGCAGGCACGGAGACAGAGGTGTAGGAGTGCGCGGCGGCGGCCTTGATGGCATCCGAGAGCAGGTCAGCCGATGCCCAGAACGGGGGCGGGGTGTCGGGTCCATCCGGGCCATCGATACGGATCACGGCGTGGAAGTGCAGGGCGCCGCGTTTCTGGAACTCGGCGACCTTGCCGTACGAGAGCCGAGCGACTTCCTTGAGTTCGCGTTGGGTGAGGCCGGCACGGACAGCGATCTCGCGGCGCAGTCGGTTGGTGAACCGCTGCCACAGCTGTCCGGCGTAGTTGTTGAACAGGACGGCGCCCGCGTAGTCGTACGTCTTCGGATCGAGTGCCGTGCCGAGCTCAAGCGCATCGGACGCATGGTGGGTGCCGCAGCGGCAGGCGCCTCGGTCGGGACGGTTGTGGACCGGTCCGAAGGACGGAGCGGTGAGGGTGGCGAAGACGCGGGGGTGGTCGCGAACGGTGGCGGGGATGTCTCGGCGGTCGTCCCCGGCCAGGCCCGCGCGGATGAGGTGGTAGGTGTCTCCGGCGTACGTCCAGGCGCAGGAGGGGCAGCGGGAGGCTCGGCGGTTTCCGCAGGCGACGCGGAGGCGTCCGCCGGGCTCGTTCTCGGTGGAGTAGCGGTGCAGGGTCTCGCCGGTCGTCTTGTCCTTGGCGAGGGTCCAGCCGGTGAGGTGGATCGGATCGGCGCAGCCGCCGGTACGGCGGATCTGGTCCTGCCAGCGGTCGAAGTCGTCGGCCGCAGCCACCCTCAGCAGGTCGCCGAGGGTGATCGGGTTGAGGAGGACGTCAGGCACGGGCGCCCTCCCCTGCGGTCGAGCGGCGGGAGGTACCGGTGCCGTGGCAGGCCCGGCAGTTGGCGGTGATGATCCGCAGGTGGCCGTGCCGGTCACGTCCGCCGAGGGTGATGGCGACGGAAGCATGACCGTTGCAGTTCGAGCAGATGTGAGCCTGCGGGTGGCTGTGCGGGGGCATGCTGGGGGTTCCTTCCGGTTGCGAGATCGGAGAGGGGCACGGCTCCCGGGCCGCGGAGACTTGGTGGTTGAGGCCGCCCGGGAGTCGGTCAGCGGTGCTTCGCCTCGCTCGTGATGAGCGAGCGGATGACCAAGGCGCAGATGGCGACGGACGCACCAGTAATGGCGACCGCCAGGAGCATCGAGACAAGTACGGCGCCGACGACCAGGACGACGGCCGTGCCGCTTCCGACGAGGGCGACGACGGCGCCAGGGGTGAGCTGAACAGTCGGCCGAGTCGGAGCAACGGGTACGGGCGCGGGGGAAGTCGGGGTGTGCTGGATGACAGCCGTCGGCTCGATGACGACGGGCGGGGTGATGAAGCCGGTGGGCTGCGGCATGGCCGGGATCTTCGGGCGGAACATCAGCGGATCTCCCTTCGGGACGGCTTACTTGACGGCGGTGTCGATGACCGGGGCGAGGAGGCTGTCCGCGATGAGGTAGCCGCCGAGGAGCAGCACCAGGACCAGCCAGAGGGGCGGGCGGATGAGCTTGATGCCGAGGTAGCCGACGGCGGCAAGGGCGAGCCAGAGCGGGACGTCCACGGGGCGGGCTCCTATCGGGCGGTGCAGCGGTGGGTACGGGCGGCGAGCTGGGCTGCGGTCGCGCTGCCGTAGTCGGCGGACCAGCCGCACCGGTCGTTGGTGCACACAACGGCGTGCTTGGTCTGGCCGTTGCGGTCGCGGTGGGTGCCGATCTGCACGGGCCCGATCCGCATCACGGAGTGGAAGTGGTCGCGAGCAGGCATGTCGGTGGCGCTCCTTTCTGATCAGGCGAGTTGGGCGGCGATGGCGTGGGCGAGCTGGGACGGGACGCCGAGGCGGAGGCGCAGGGTGTCGGTGTCGATCGGCGATCCGGTACGGGCGTGGTGGTCGGCGGCGACCTTGCGTGCGTGGTCGACCAGCGCGGCCGGAACCGACGGAGTCGCAGCCATGGGCGGACCCGGGGCAGGCTCAGGAGCTGAGGTCGGCACAGCGGCGGCCGGGAGTGCGGGAGTTTCCTCCGGCTCGTTCAGCGCGACCGGCATGGGTCCCAGCTCAGACGAGGTGATCGGTTCGGGACCGGTCTCGGGCTCCGGTGCCGCAGCCGGCACTTCGGGCGCCGCCGGGTGGTCGTTGGCAGAATGGGCCAGGAGCGTGCCGCCCATGAAGGCCAGGGCGGGCCAAGCGGCGACGAGGATGCGCAGCCAGGCAGGGACCCGGTCGAGGTCGAGGAGCCCGGCGGTGGCGATGTTGGCGCCGAGCGAGGCGACCAGGGCGATGACGAACCAGCACCAGGCCAGCCGGGACGGACCGTCGGAGCGCAGTCGTCGCCAGGCGGCGACCAGGAGCAGGTCAACGCTGATCGGGTAGGCCCAGGCTTTCCAGCCGCTCTGTCCGGCAGCGGCGGCCAGGTCGTGCAGGTGGGCGAAGGAGAGTGCCCCGGCGATGACGGCTTGGACGAGCACGGCGTCAACTCGGAGGGCGGGGCGGGCCATCACGGCTCCTTCCGGCAATGAGGCATGGAGGGGGTAGGGACCTGGCGCGAGGGACGGTCGCGCCGACCGGGGGTGCGGGGAGGATCAAGCGGTGGCGGAGGCCGTCTTGGACAGCGGCACTCGGGCCGAGGGCAGCGGAGCCACCACGGGCCGGAAGGGCTCCAGGGCGGGCAGGTCCGGGGTCCGGTCGGCGTGCTTGTTGCAGATGTTCACGGCTTGGCGCAGCGAGGTGTGCGGGGCGCGGATGCGGGCCCAGCCGCCGGAGGAGTCGCCGGTGACGGCGATGCCGGGGGTTTCGGTGGGGATCTGGATGGCGGCGAGGACGGCATCCGGGGCGATGTCGCCGAAGGCCATGTTCGCGGAGGATTCGTCGTTGACGCGGTGCGCGGTACGGCCGGTGAGCTGGGCGCGGAGCATGGTGATCCCCTTGCCGAGTTCGGAGCCGAAGCGCTGCCCGCAGATCTCCAGGTAGATCCCGGAGGCACGGCCGAGCTGGGCGAGCCGGACCAGGGCGGTGACGATGCGATCCCGGCGCTTCTCTTGATCCTTGGTGGCGAACAGGGCGAGTTCGGCGACTTCGTCGACCAGGACCACGACCGGGACCGGGCGCATGTCGGCGGGCAGGTCCCAGATGTCTGCGGCGATCTGTGCGTCCGGGACGTTGACGCTGATGCGCTGCTGAGCGCGGATGAGTTGGTAGACGTCCTCCATGTGCGTCACGAGTGCTTCGAGGAGTTCGAGGGCAGTGTCCGGGTTGTCGGCGAGAGCAGAGAAACGCCGGGCGAGCGGGAAGAGTTCGACACCCTGCTTGCAGTCGATGCCGACCAAGGCGACGTCCTGCGCGGCGAGTCCGGCAACGAGGTTGCGCTGATACACGGACTTCCCTGACTCAGTGGCGCCGAGCGTGAGCCCGTGCGGCACGGCCCGGTAGTCGCGGTAGTGGACCGAACCGTCCTCACGTAACGCGACCGGTACCCGCATCGGCCGGGGAGCAGCGGTGGCCGGCATCTGTACTCGCTTGAGCACGTCGTAGCCGGTCATACGGACCTCCACCACGCCGGAGCGAAGTTCACGAGAGGTCACGCCGTACATGCCGAAGGAGTGACGGAGCCGGTCCGACGCGGCCGAGACGTCGAAGGCGTCCTGCCCCGGCCGGAGCTTGAGGCGCATTACCAAGCCGGTACGGGTGGGCCGGACCCGCAGGATGCGCGGGACACGAGACTCGGGCACCGGCCGGTTGGTGATCCGGGCCAGGGCCAGGCGCCACCGGGAGGGCGGCACCGTCAGCCCGCAGGCGTCCATGACTGAGACGTAACGGACCAGGACCCGCAGGACAGCGAAGGTGACGCCGAAGACCAGCCAGTACCAGGCGGGGCGCCGCCACCGCAGGAGACCTGCAGCGGCGACGACCAGCACCAGGGCGATCAGGAAGGCAGTCATGATCAGGCCGCCTGCGAAGCCGAGCCCGCGACAGCCAGCGAGGTGACCGCGACCACGCGGAAGGCGATGCCGTGGCGCTTCTGGCCGTTGAACTCGTTCTCCCACGGCCGGGCGATCAGGCCGGTCAGCACGACCGGGGTGCCCATGACCAGTTCCTCGGAGACGCCCGACTCGGGAACGGTCAGGGAAAGGATCTCCACCTCGTTGTTTGCCGCGAACATGACGTCCACGGTTAGCAGCTTCGCGCCGGTCTCGGCGTCCATGGCGATCTCACCGGTCCGGCGGTCCTTCAGCTTCGTCTGCGGAGCCTTGGCGACCATCACGGTGGCGTTGGAAGTGTCGACGGGGATCTGACGCATTATGGAAGTACCTCTCTGAGGGTGGGAGCGGCGTGCTTACTTGGCGGTGGGGACGCCGCTCCTGTGCGTTGACGGGTGGTCCGCAGCGAAGCCGCAGGCACTCGCACCGTCCTACTGGTGCGCACCAGTAGGTTGCAACTGGTGCGCACCAGAAGTCAAGTGCTGCAGTGACTCCGGTGGTGCAACTCGCTTTGCTGCGACACTTCTAGAGAAGCGCTCGCGCCAACGATTCGGTAGCCAACAGGGGTTAACACGCGTCTCGTTAACCCCTGCCGACCTGCACCGATGTGAGGCATGCTGCTGTTACGGCTCAACACCCCATGCGGAGCGGCACAGGTGATGAACGGACTCAGGACAGCAAGAACCGCGCGCGAATGGTCGCAAGAGCGTCTGGTTCGCGAGATCGAGCGTCATGCGCGTCAGCACATGCTCAGCGTCGCGTCGACAGCGAGCCTGCGCGTGTACGTCTCGGAGTGGGAGAACGGCCGGCGCGCCATCTCGACCCGGTACGCAAGCATCCTCCGCGTCCTCCTGGGCGTCACGGACGACGAGTTGACCGGCAAGCCGGAGGCACCAACCAGCGGCTCCGCAGTCGACGGCTACGACGAGCTCATGGGCCGTATCGACGCGGCCCGCAACGTCAGCCAGACCATGGTGAAGACGTTCATGGACCAGACCGAACTACTGCGGACCATCGACCGGCAGCTCGGTGCGGCAAGCCTTGTCGACCAGATGACCGCGCACCTGTCGACGCTGGAAGACGCCCTCACGTTCGCCGTACTGCCCGAGACGCGACGCCCGGTAGCGGTGGCGTTAGCCGGAGCGGCGACCTTGGCGGCATGGCAGGCACTCGACGTCGGAGCGGTCGAACGAGCCTGGCGCCACTACGAGTTGGGCAAGCGGGCCGCCCAGGAGGCAGACGAGCCGATGTATCTGGCTCACGCCACCGCGGAGCAGGCATACGTACTCTGCGATGCGGGCCGGGCCCCGATGGCTGTCGAGTTGGTACGAGACGCGCAGCGACTCGGCGGCAAGGCAATGTCCCCGCGGCTCAGGGCATGGCTGTACGCGGCCGAAGCCGAGATCTGCGCAAGAGCAGGGCTCCAGGATGAGTGCCGGCGCGCACTCGACAACGCGATGAAGTGCCTACCGTCGGGCGAGGAAGCCCGCGACCCCGACATGCTGAGCATCTTCCTCAACGGCGGTCACCTGGCCAGGTGGCGAGGCAACGCACTGGCCCTGATAGGCGATGAGGAAGCGGTAGGCAGCCTGTACACCGCTTTGGAAGCGACCGATCCGACGTTCATCCGGGCATCAGCAGGACTGCGCTGTGATCTCGCGCAGGCGCACGTGGCCCGCGGCGAGTACGACCAGGCGCACGAGCACCTGCGCCAAGCTCGCTTGGTGGCAAGCCGTACGGGGTCCGTGCGTCACCGACGCCGAATCGAACAGCTCACCCAGCGGCTGTAGGCGAAGCGCCGTCACCCCGGGAAGCAAGCACGTGCAGCAAAGCAACGAGGGTTCCCGAGCCCATGAGTTCACCACGAGCCATCAGGCCAGGTACGTCGGCGAGGGGAACCCAGGCGATGTGCCCGGCTTCCTCCAGGTCGGTCGGTTCGCCAACGAGCTTCGCGCCCTGGCCCACGAAGATCTCATGCGGCGAGTCGACCATGCCAACCATCGGCTGATAGGTGACCACGTGCTCAAGCCCGTCGGGCCGCCAGCCGGTCTCTTCCTCGACCTCGCGCAGGGCCGCCTGCAAGGAGTTCTCCCCCTCGTCGACGATCCCGCCAGGGAGCTCCCAGCCGAAGGACTGGGGGACGAATCGGTACCGCCACATCATGAGGACACGGTCCTGATGGTCGATGACGGCAGCGATGGCCACGTGATGCAGGCGTACGACGTGATGCTCAAAGCGCTCGACACCGGGCGGTTCGACGTCGACGAGACCGAGCTTCACCCAGCGGTTGTCGTACAGAGTCCGCTCGCCATGGATCTGCCACGGCTCGACGTCCGTCGGGGTCTCCGTGGCTACGGACCGATCGGGAACGCGGTATGAACTACGGCCGTGCACTTCGACGGCACCCTCAGCCACCAGCTTCGCCAGCACCTGACGAAGGGCGGTGCGGCCGATCTCCAGTTCCTCGGACAAGGTCCGCTCCGACGGAAGCTTGGCACCGGGGTGGTACTTGCCTGTCGTGATCCACTCGCGAATCGTGCGGTAGACCCGCTCAGACTTCGGTCCCATCCCGTGAGCACGCTCCTTGTCGTCGCGACGTCCTGACGTCTTCAGGCGCAGCAAGCGTAGCCCTGTACCTGCTCACGTGAGTAGGTTGCCCGACGCAGATGATCAAAGACGCTCAGAGTGCGCGGTAGAACTTTCCCTACTTCATCAAGGCCCGCGCACGGCGCGCTACGTACAGCGGGTAGGCGAGAAATGATCTACCAAGCACGTGAGTCGCTGGCCAGACTTACGACATGGGGGCATCCGCAGAACACGCCGTATTCCGTGTGACGTTCACCGACTACCGCCAAGACCCACACGACAGCGACGTCCTACGCCGAGCTGTCACTATCCAGGCGGACCGACTCACCTTCCGGGATGAGCACCTGACGCTCTGGCTCGCCGGCACTGAGGTCGGACAGTTCCCTCTAGGGATCATCGACTCGGTTTGCCTCGATGCCCAGCCAGGCAAGATCCGGGAATCCCCGGAGGAGCTGCGAGCGCGGTACCCCCGCCTGGGCGCACCTTGGTCCGCCGAAGACGACAAACGTCTTCTTGCCCTTTACCAGCAAGGCGAACGAAACCTCGACTCCCTCGGCAAGGAATTCGGCCGAAAGCCCAGCGCCATCGGCTCCCGTTTGGCAAAGCTCGGCCTTGAGAGCCTGGGTTGATTCGACGTGCGTTGAGTATCCCGCGGCGGTCTGGTAGGAGATACAAGCATGCCTCCGGCGGGGGCGCTCAGGCTCCGAGATGGCGGGGCACGTTCGCGAGTTGCGGCCCGCAGAGGGCGTGCGTTGAGATGCTCCCATCCCGTCTGCCATCGCCCCAGGCAGAGCCGAGCAGCCGCGGCCCAGGGCGTCAAGGTCGTTCGTACAGTGGCGCGCTCCACCTTGACGCCCTGAACCACGCCCGCTCCACGATGTGTGGGTCGACGGCAGACGGGATGGGAGCTGGGGCGAGTGGTGGGTTTGAGCAAGTCGTTGCTCACCGTCAAAGCTTGGGACAGCTCGCGCCTGTTGCGACCACAATGATCTTATGGATCAAGGACTAGCAGCACTCCTTGGGGCAGCCGTCGGCGTAACCGGGACTCTCGGTACAACCTGGATCACACAGGTCGCTTCCCGTCGGCAAACCCATGACCAGCGCGAGGCGGACCACCGACGCCAGATTCGGGAAGAACGGCGAGAGTCTTACTTGGTGTTCATGGAAGCAGCCGAACCTCTCGATCACGTTCTTCATGTCCTTCTCTACAAGAGCGATCCCCCTCCGGAAGAACCACCGGAATCGTCGGTTCTGCGCAAGGCACTTGACGATCTCGAAAGCGCGATGCCTGGTCTGTACAAGGCGCATCTACGGCTGGCTATCACTGGCCCTGAAGGCATGTGGGGATACGGCCGTAACGTGTGGGGAAGTGTCCGGACTCTTCGCGCTTTCCTGGAAGACACTCTGAGTGGGGACACAACGAACTACTACACATATTTGGAAAGGCAAGCAGACGGCTTGGAGGATGCACGCGAGATGTTCGCCGGCGCGGCTAACTCCATCCTCATGGGTGACGAAGCCGGCTTCGAGCTTGGGTACGGTCACGGACTGACACCCAGCCAGCGCTCATAACTTGTGCAAACGGTGGTGATTGTTCCTGTGCCGCTTTTTGCGCCAGAACGAGTGGGCACTCGGGGAAGGGGACTGATCATAGAGGCGCGGGGCTACACATCTCCGCTGTACGGCAGAGATGTGCAGCAACTACACAAACCGTAGGCAACCGATGTGAACCGCTAGCACCTCTCGTGAGCAGCGAACACACCCTCAACGACCCCCCGGCCCGCAGATCGCACCGAGGGGCGGGATCGGCAGCGGTGGACAGGCCCTACGGCGAGACCTTGACTCTCTCGCGAACTTTTCGGGCGCCAGTCCAGCGCCATCAGATCCTTCCTTGCCCAGCTTGGCCTTAGCAGCCGTTACGGCCGGTAGCCCAGCGTTGAGGGCTACTTCCGCTCAGCACGGCACCGTCAGAGCTGTGTCAGACCCCTGCCCTAGAGTGTTCTCACCTGTCTGTTCCGGAGCCCTGGGGGGCCTGTGGCTGCGTGGCTCTTGACTTGCAATCCGAGCGGTGTCTTCGACCTTCCGCGCTTCCGCGATGAGGGTAACGAGCTCACCTCATGGACGATCTCTCAGCACAAGCGGGACGTATCAGCCGGCGACCAATTCGTCCTGTGGATGTCCGGCACTAACGCTGGGGTCGTCGCCTACGGTCACCTCACTGGCGAAGCCGCGCGCGGAAGGCCGGACGCCGCTTACTGGCTGACTGATCCAGGGGAGCGCGACTACGTCCCGATAGAGGTCGACCAGTGGCTGGACCGGCGCATTCCAAAGTCCCAACTTGCCGCTGACCCGCGCATGTCCGGCGCCACTATCCTCACAATGCCCGGAGGACGGAACCCCCACCGGCTGAATGATGCTCAGTGGGAGGCGATCCGCGAGGCGCTCAACTCAGCGCAAGAAGAAGACCCCGGATGGACTCTCAACCCGGGTGGAGGGATTCGCCGCGTCGAACTGCACGCACAGTTCGGGGGAAGCTCACAAAACGGGATCAGCCCGTCAGCCACGACGAACAACATTCTCATCTTCACCGCGGCCAGCTCGGGGCACCAGCACGGTTACTTCGACGTATGGAACGAGGACGGCACGTTCCACTACACCGGCGAAGGGCAAACCGGCGATCAGAGGATGGTTCGAGGTAACAAGGCGATCCTGGAGCACCGCGAGACAGGCAAACGGTTGCGCCTCTTCGACGGCGCCCGCGGAACAGTGCGGTACCTCGGAGAATGGACGCTAGACCCCGACCATCCCTACTCGGAGCATCAGGCGCCAGCCACTGGAGGTGGCGACCTCCGCAAGGTGATTCGCTTCCACCTCGTCCCGGTCAGGGCCACCATCAGCGTCCCGGAAGTCGCGATCGGGCAGGACTACGTGACGCCAGACGAAAGCATCAGGCCCACGCCCGCCACACCGAGCGCACCCGATCCAGATCTAGTGGGCCGCAATCTGTCCACACACCGAAGGCTGCAGAACGAGCTCGCCAGACATGCACAGAATCGGGGCTTTACAGCGTTGTCTCCTGACGTATCCGATCCCAACTTCGATCTAGCCTGGCGCGACGCCGAGGGGGGACTGACGGTCTGCGAGGTCAAGTCGTTGACACCCGCCAACGAAGCTCGCCAGCTTCGTGCAGGACTTGGTCAGGTCCTCGACTATCAAGATCAGCTCAGCGACCGGGCCCCTACTGTGTCGGCAGTCCTATGGGTCGAACGAGAACCGTCCGAACTCCGGTGGATCACCCTGTGCCGGCGAGTTGGCGTGACGCTCGCCTGGCCAAGCCAGGAGGATTCAGCCTTCCAGATGGTCTGAGGCTGACCGCTGCAGGCGTGATCACTGACCGTCGTGAGCATCCCCTGGCCGCCACTTGCATGCCTTGCCCTTGGCAGCATCAACTCACCGCAGCTGTGGGAAGATCTGATACTCACCAGGGGAGGTGCCGAGTGGCGAAGTACACGCTCGCAAGTTACGCAGTGAGGATTCGCAGGAATCGGGAAACAGAGTATCTGCCACTCGATGACTTCGATCGATGCGGAGGAGATCTCCTCAAAGAGATTTACGGCTTTCTCCTAAGTCTACAAGAGCGCCCTTACGAGATTACAAGCAAAGAAAGATCTCTGGAATGCCAGGAGATTCACAAAGATAATCGCTCGCTTAATTTCAAGCTGGGTTACGGGAGCTACGGAGCGCAATCCAGGATCCGTGACAGAAGTTCAGGTCAGGTCGTCTTCCAGAAGGAGGAAGATCACATCGACCTCACCGACCTGCGCAATTTCGTGATCGTTCCCCACAACTCCACTTCCGGCCTCCTTTTTACTGAACGCTTTCAGGGCAATGGCGTTATTGCCGTCCTGTCCGAGGCATTCAAGAAAGCCTTCGCAGCTAAGCATTCCGGCTACACACTAGAGATCAACAACATGACCTCTGAAGCCGCATTCGGAACGTACCTTGCCAGTGGCGAGATCAAAGCCATCCGCCTCGTTCGACAAGCTATCCCCCATGACGTGGCAGAGGTGCTTGGAATGGGTAGCACGGAACGTGATCTCGGATCTATCGAGGTGGTGATGCGGCCACCGCGCCTCGGCGCCTTCGGGAAGCAGAAAATCGAGTCAGCATTCTCCGGTGACACAGACGTGTCCAGCATGCTCGAATGGCGCGGCGTCGAGTATCGAGAGATGAAGGTGGTAGTCAAGATCGCCGGTTCGATGCGCACTTTGTCAGTATCGTCCGGCACAACTCCTGCCATGCTCTACGACCTGGATTCCGAGCTCCAGCGGGACGGTCTCCCGGAGATGACAGACTCTTGGGTCTATTCGAAAGCCCGAGATCTAGCCGAAGATATCGCCCAGACAATGGGCATGAGTACTGAAGCCATGCGGCGAGGCTTCGACTGGCCCGAGCTCTGGGATCGTTACCGATTGGAGGCTCCCGTTGATCCGCATGATTGATCTAGTACCGATCATCAAGGATCATTTCCAAACTCTAAGAAGCCACGCCACTAACCAAATCATGTGGGGAGAGGTCTCGTTCTTCTTCGGCGCGCCTGCATTGCTAGGCGCGCTGAGCGTCTTCCTGAATTGGAAGGTGCAAGGAGTTGGCAACATTCTGGCCGCCTTCGCCATTTTGGCCGGACTTCTCTTCAACCTCTTGGTGCTACTTTTTGATGTGGCAGCCAAAGCCGCTCAGGCTGGCGGCCTAGGCGCCCAGAACACACGCCTAAAGCTAGCAAAACAGCTGCAAGCAAATGTCACGTACGCGCTCCTCATCGCCCTGGCAGCTTCAGGCATTTTGGGAGTGGCTTCAGGCATGGGCATGGAAAAGATTAATTGTTGGCTGAGCAGTGTCCTCATAGTCCTTCTAGCTCACTTCCTTTTGACGCTTTTCATGATCATGCGCCGAATCCGCTCGGCTTTTCTGCAATCCCTAACGTAAGCCTCATATGGCACCCAGTCACGCCGGTCACATCACACCATGCGACTGCATGCGTCCCGCTGAACCGACAGCACTCCACAGGCTCACTGGTTGACGGGTGCGACGACCGCCTGACAGTGGCGCATTCGCTTGCGGGTGCGACCCTGCATCTGCCGCAGGCCGGACGTGACTTGCCTCACACATAATGGTCGACAATGTGTACTTTCTGTCCTTTCGCACCCACCTCACCGGGGCCCAGAAACCCGTCTCCGGTTTTTGCACCTATTTGTCGCACGAGGTATTTACATAAGGGCAGGTCAAGGTCACGCGATAGAGATTGACCAAACGGATCGCATTCCGTTATGCCCGCTATGTGAATAGCGTGCTGCCCGCTAGCCATGCCTCCAGAGTGAAGTCATCATTGCGGCATCGACTTTCCCTGTTCGCCACGCCATCGATCCGGCAAAGCTGGGGCGACACGGACGAACAAACGACCACCGCGGAGACATCGAAATGCGCGTTACCCAGGTCCACCCCACTACGCTTACTCCGGCCGCACCTATTTGGGTGATCACAGTGATCGTCATAGTGATCTTGGCATGCCCGGTTTTCAGTGAGATGGCGAATGCACTCACTAACACGCTGTCACTCGTATCGGCTCTGACTGCTAGTGGCTACCTTCACAAGAGATTCGACCGTAGAGGCGCGCGAGGCGTCGCCGGGAGCGAGTGAATCGCAGCGAGGGCGCTGACGGTCATAAAGCAATGATTCGGAACAGAGTCGAACACCGTCGCCTTGGAGGAACAATCTGATGTATCCGGCAGATCCTGTTCTCCTATTCGACGAGGCCGGGCGCATGTTCGTCCTCCAGGACTCAGCTCTTGCCGACGATCTGATCGAGACCGAGGACGAGCTTCACGAGGGTTACGACGGCCATGGGCGTCCGCTTACGGCATGCGGGGATCCTGGGAAGGTCCACCTGGCCGTGGTCACGGAAGAACCTCAAGAGGATGAACTTCGTGGGCGCGTGAACCGCTACTACGCCGTCTTCGCATCGCGGCATCCAACACGCATTCCACCTCAAGAAGACGACCTAGTCACCTTCATCCGAGCTGTATCGGAGGACTGGATCGAGGAGTAGGAGCTGGACCATGCGTGGACAAGAGATACTTACTCGCACTGGGATGGCTGGCTGACCAGCAGAGGAGTCGATCCCACAAGGGCCCTCCGGAGCAGTGTGCTCAGCGTCGAATCTTGCCGTGGGCACATCGCTTCAACCAGCGCGATGATGCGATTAATCAGTGCAGATGCCACGAATGAAGAGCGGGAACCAGTCTCACTGGGTTCCGCTCTTTGTCGTTGCTGCGCACTGATCGCGATAGGCCAGCGATAGAAGTGCGCGAGCTCCAAGCACCGCCCCTGGGCGAGGCACTGTCCCGACGTCCGACCACTCAGGACGACCTGTACGCCAGGCCGAAAGAGTCCGACAGGAACGACATCCGCGCCTCCTCCATTTCCACCAGGACAGTACTGACATCCCGCCCCAGGTACGTCCCCCACGCCTCGATGCCTGCCTCCAAAGCACCCATGACGGTGATCAGAGCGGCCACCACCGTGGCGGCCTCCCCTGTCCAGGAGCCGTCTGCCGACCGCCCCCGCGCAATCATCCAGGGACGTCCGTGCGCCGCACCGGACACCAATGGGTACGAGCTCGTGCTCCATGACGGCAGGAACGCCCTGATCTCCGCAGAGATGCTGTGGTCGAGAGGCGCCGACTCCCCATCCACCGCGTACCCGGCCAGCCTCCCGCGCCGGTTGACCTGCTGCACGGCGCCCGCAGCGGTCACCAGCTGCTCAGCCTCTGCAATGTCACGCACGGCAGCGGCCTGTTCCTCCGGACCGAGCATTACGGCCGCCCCGCTCTGGTTTTGTGCCTCCTTCACCCTCAGACTGGCCGCCCGAGCAATCCTCTGCCCCACCGACACAGCCGGGTCGCACAGATAACCAACGAAGGCCGCACCCTCCAACGTCGCCCGACACAAAGTCAACGGCGACCACACCGGAGGCGGCGACATCATCAAGTCGTACTCCAGCGCGCGCACGTGGTCGAGCGCGTGTGTCCAGATCAGCCGACATGCGTCGACCAGCAAATTGTGGAGATCCCACCGGGCGTCCCGCTCCGGCCCCTCAGGCATGGAGTTGAGAGCTTCGGCTTCATTAGCCCACACTCCACCCGGCACTGCCCCCGCCGGCAACTCCACCGCGCGGCTGGCGTGCTCACGGAACGCACGCAGCACATCTGAACTGGCCTGCGCGAACACCGAGTTGATCGGGATGCAAAACAGGCGCCCGCCATCAGGCCCCACCAGAGAACCATCACTCATGACCACGAGACTAAGCAGACCGAACCAGCCGCCGCTCGGAGTTTCTAGACGCCTCCCTACTCCAGCCGACCGAGCCGTGTCGGGCCAGCCCTTCGAGGACGCGGGCACCCCACAGCGCGCCGACCCCCGACCGGCTCACCAAGCACCGTGTCGAGGGCCCCATGTGTGCCCCTGACGGTGGGTGTTACATCACAAGGAATAGTCACGCGCGACTGCCGGATGAACACCCCACTCGGCGCGCTGAATCAATGCTGCCGAACCTCGATCATTTTCGAGGGTTGCGCGCATCAAGGACGAATGGAGCCCAGCCGACGCGCTTCTTTACCTCTCGATCGTCTAGCCAGTCCTTAGCGCTGAATATTCCCCCAAAGGCCGCTCCTGCACCTGGGAGGATGTGGTTTAGGAACACAGCTGCCGCGGGGACGCCATAGGTTCTAATTTTTCCCTTACCTTTAATGAATCGATCAAGAACATCGCGCGCGTGCCGATCGGCCTGCGCTGCCACTTCTGCCGCTAGGACTTTGAGGTCTTTGCCCTCGACTTCGGTTTCCGCAAGCAACTTGCGGAACTCGGCGATCTGTGCGTGGGATCGGAGATCATGGAGACTTTCATGGAATGCCCCCTGCGGTCCCAGATAATCCAAAGTGTGAAAGCCAGTGATTTGCTCCGCCAATACTAGCCGGTCACCAACTTGGGGCCTTTCTTGAACCAACCCTGCCGCCCCTGACGCATAGCTGTTGAAGATCACGTCAATGTTCAAATCCAGAGCCGCCGCAATGCCCATATCTGCGACTACGTTTTCGAAGCGCAGCCCGGAAGCATTAAACGCACGCCCGGCGATGCGGAAATTAGCGAGCTGTTGACTGTGATGATCGGGCGTGAACTCAAATGGGACCGCTTGGGTGATACGCTCTATCGAGCGATGCATTCCCCTATCAGCTATTCTATCCCGCCGCATAATCTCGTCTTGGGGGATGCCGATCGCCATGTTCGTGAACTGCTCTAGGGCAACGATAGCGCGATCCAAGAGGAGTGGATCGTCCTCGATAAATTTAACGAAGGGTGCCTTTTGGAGGTCGCTCGGACATAGCTCCCTACATACAAACCAAATTTCGTCGTAAGAGAGAACCAGGCCGGTAACGTTCTCCAATATCGGATTAGGGAACATTCCTGACCGAACCGTCAAGTAATTCTTGTAATCGTAGCAAACCGGCCCTGTAAGCCCTACTAATGCCCGCTTCACTCGTGCCTCCCTAACTGAAATGAGTCTCCTACCACCTTTCAGACGCGCGTGCGGCATTGCCGGTTCCCCGTCACACTGGTGGCTTTCTGCCCTAATCCTCTTTCGGCCGCAACTTATGGGTAACCGTCGTTTCGGTAAGCGAGTTGAGGCAGGGTGCGACCGTACTCGGTGCGGAGCCAGCGCTGGCAAGTGCCCCCTCGGTAATCGACGAAGCCAGACCATCGGATTGGTCCCGGGCCGGCCCCAGGCACAGCCTGCATCCAATTTCTCTGTTGCGCTAGACACCCCGGAAGCCAGGTGGCACCTTCTGCTGGACGGTCTATCGCTCCAGCACGCTTCCCCCACGGACGAGGAGCGGCACCATGTGAGTGTCTAACTGCGTGACAACGTCCACGAACTCCGGCGAACGAGCGCGAACTGCTGCGGACCATCAGCTCAGGTGAGAACCGCTCCAGCCCAAGGTAGCTGCCCCGCCCCAGTTGCTTCGGGACAAAGAGGTCATCGCCCAACGGCCCACAACCCCAGTGCTGCCGACGCGGCTTGCTCTGACGGACGTCACCGGGCACCGTGGCTGAGGCCCAGTGATGGTTGCTCTGACATACGCGCGCCTGATCGTTCGACGCACCCACCACCGTGGTTGACGTTCGTCGCCTGAGGCACAGTGGCATCCAAGACCCCGCCTCCAGTCGTTCGGGTATGACGAGGGCAAGAGGCGTGCCATTCTCGTGCCAGAACCCCGCGCGGACTCACGGGGAACAGCGGGGAGGCGACCACAAGTCGCCATGGGACGACACAGGGTTCCGTCTCAGCTCGGTGTGGTAGTCCTGCCCAGAAACCCAAGCTTCCCACGCTCAGAGCGTGAGTTCGATTCTCGCGACCCGCTCCACGAAAGGCCGCAAGCCAACGGCCCAGGGCTTCTTTATTTTGCCCACGTGCCATTCGCATGCCATAAGTGTCTTCAGGCTCATCAGGTTGGATGCCGGGCGGCTCATGGGAGCCGCCCGAGGACGGACAGAGGAAACATGCCCTCCTGTTCACCCGCACCCGCCTCGCGATCTCCGATCACCCGATGAACACTGTTCAGTCGGAGGAGCCAAGGGGCGACCCGATGTGCGAAATGACTCCTGCGATTCCCGGCAACATTTTCTCCAAAGATTGATCCATCGCCGCCACGATGAACGTAACGTGCGTAGCCATGGGAGACCTCATACGCACACGGGCCTGGGCAGAAAGATCAACAGGTATGCCAGTGCTGCCAGGCGCAAGGTCGACCTGGCTCATCACACTTCAAGCGCTTATCAAAGAGCTGTCTGCCAACAGGGAGCCAGCCTCAAGCGATCACGTGCCACTACCTCGGACCGGTGGACTGGACAGGCACCAGCTTCAGCGGCTCGTCCGCGCCGGACTGCTCTCTCACGCGAGGGCGACGCTTACGCCCAGTGCGGCTGCCGCCTCTTGGAGTCAAAGTGGCGACCCTGCCGTGCTCGTTGAAGTGCTCCACTGCAACGTCAGGTTCGTGGGCGAAGCCATGGACGCCTTGTCCTCCGGGCCTCGTACACATGATCAGTTGCTGGAGCTGGCCCGCGAAGAGTTCGACCTGCAGTGGGAGACCGCAGCCCCTGTACGTGATCGCACGGGTTGGCTCGCTGTCACGGGAATGGTTGACCTCTTCGACCATCAGGTCCACCTGACAGAAGCAGGCCGGCGCGTTCTTGCGGCCATCGAGCTGGGGAAGCCCGATCGCGACCAGACCGACACCGTCGTACAGCTCGCCCCCACACCCGGAGTCATCGCCAGGCTTGTCGAACAGCTCGACCAATCCGGCCTCAGGGAGAGGGCGGACGGCGCGAATCTCTACATTCCGGGAATCGCTGCTAACGGCGGGGTGCTGGATGCGCTGCGGGTGCTCACCGAGGCGGCCATTCCGTCGATCAGTGACGCGGACTTCGTGCGATCCGTACAGAGCAACTTCCCCAAGGCCCAA
Organism: Streptomyces liliiviolaceus; assembly: GCF_018070025.1. Lineage (NCBI taxonomy): Bacteria > Bacillati > Actinomycetota > Actinomycetes > Kitasatosporales > Streptomycetaceae > Streptomyces > Streptomyces liliiviolaceus. The sequence continues at coordinate 3,228,257 of NZ_JAGPYQ010000001.1, read as the reverse complement.
ACTGTGGCCACGGCACGAACGGCCAAGGACACCCTGAAGGCGCTCGGACTGATTCAGCGAACGTCATCCGAGAGCTGGACCGCCACGCCGGCTGCCCTTGCTTGGGTCCAGTCGGGCGAACCGCTCGACCTTGCACGCACTGTTCATTCCGCGATCGCATTTTTCGGCGAAGTCCTGGGAGAACTTGACCAGGCGGTTCGACCCACGACCGGCACACTTACGGAACGTAGTTCGCTTTACCTCCCCAACCGCGGGAAGCCTCTGTCCCGCAGCACGGTCAATACGCGCCTGAACCTGCTGGATGCCTGCGGGCTCGTCACCCGGCTCTCGCAGACCACCTACCGTACGACGGCTCTTGGGCGATCGTTCAAGGAGTCGCTGCCCTGCTTCCAGCCAAACGACGCCGCCGGTCGCGCTCCGTCCGACGGAGCCGCCGAAATCCACCACAACGACAGCCCTTCCGGCACCACTCACCAAGTCGTTTCCTTGGGTTCACACATCGCTGCGGTGCTGGAGGATGCCGCACGGGACAGCGCCAACCCCAAGCGCTTGGAGAAGGCCGTCGTCGTTGCGCTGGGCTACCTGGGCATGCCAGGCCAGCACGTAGGCGGCTCCGGAGGGGTGGACGGCCATGTGCGCTTCGGTGTCGGTGCAGATTCGCGGATCCTGGCTATCGAGGCGAAGAGTTCGGCCACTGGTCCTGTCAGGGACCAGCCGTTGTTCGGGTTGTCGGAGCATCGAGTCAGGGTCGGGGCACATATTCACCTCCTCGTTGGGCCAGGCTTCGAACGTCGCATGCTCAAGGAAGCCGACGACGATCCCGCCATCGCCGTGATCGATACCGGGCTGATGGCCGAAGTCGTCCGTCGCCAGGAGCAGACGCCGCTCACCCTGACCCAACTGGCGCCCCTCGTTGAGCCAGCACTGAAGGCAGCTCAGCGCGGTGACGCCCTGCGCCGGTACTGGGAGGCCCAGGACATGCGCAGCCGCCTCGAGTACGCCTTGGTGGACATCTTGAATGCCGAAGCTGAGGACCCCCTGGAGGAGGGTGGCTGGCTCGATCTAACGTCGATCCGACGAGAGCTTCGGACTCGTGGGTACCGCGTCGACGAGGACACGGTCGTGGAAGCCCTCGAGTTCCTGACTTCTTCCCGGATCGGCGTACTTCAACGCTCTGAAAAGCGCTACCGCTGCACGGCGAGCGTCCACACGACAGGACAGCGCATCAAGGCCCTCGGATACCAGTGGACAGCAGCGACAGAACTTCATCAGCAAACGCGCTCAGGAGACGAAGCCGCCCATACATAGCTGACTTTTCGGGCTCATTGGGTCGATGGGCGCTGCCCCAAAATTGGGGTCCGTCGAACGGACTTGAATACCGATTTACAATGCGTACGAACGACAATACATACCTGCCGGGGTGAGTCCGGCACCCGGCCAGCCCCACCCCGAATCCGCATCCGGTGTTAGCTCACGCTCCTTGGACTGCCGTCGATACTGTGCTCAGGGAGCATGACGAAGCTGGCCATCGCGCCAAGTGGGCGATGCATCCGTATCCCTTCGGATTGGGCCAGAACCTCCGCAGGCTGCATACCCGGGACGTCGTCTGCGACCTACCCCACTATCTGCCGTGCCAGTAGGCAGTACACGCGGCCGTCTCAGTTTCCGTCTCAGTCAGCACCGTTCACGGCCGTTCAGGCGAGACCCGGAGCTGCCCCCGCTCCGACAGCCGACCGCCCATGAATCCAGGTGAACGCCTCTGCACGCACCCCAACACCGCAGCCTCACAGTTGGAAAACGTGTTGGCCCTCATGGAAGCGCCGACCCACGACACCGCCAGTGCCGGCAGCTAGGTTGAGGGCGTGGACGAGGAAGCGATCACCATCAAGCTCACGCGCGAGCAAGCGTTCGTGCTGTCGGACTGGCTCTATCGAGTCATGTTCCAGTCCGACGACCTGGAGGGGATCATGCACGACCGAGCTGTCTGGTCGCCGATCTATGCGATCTCCGGAACGCTGGACAAGACGCTGAGCGAGATCTTCATGCCCGATTACGGCCCACGCCTTGAAGCGGCCATGGAGCGTCTCCGTGCCAATCTGTACGGCGGAGCAGACGAGCCGACGACTCCAGGGCAGGACACGGCCGACACACCACAAGCGCACCAGATCAAACGAGGAACAGCGGGGAACCACGGCGAAAGCGACCGAGGGCGATGAGACCCGGTGCCAGGTGAAAGCCTAGTTCAGCAGGCCTACCAGTTATAAATGCCCGCAGCTTCCCAAGCTGAGGGCTCGCGCACCGTCGTCACGAGCCAGCCATCGTGACTTCCCCTGGTTGACGACACAACCCGGTAGCGTGGTTGAGGCAGGCGGGGGTGCAGCGAGACATACGCGCCCGGTCGGCAGGCATGCCCGCCATCGTTGCTGGCCTTCGTCGGCTGATGCTCGTGCCACAACCGTGCCAGATGCAGGGGTCAGCCACGGTTAACACCGGTACCTCGCGGTCGGGTACCCAGCCCCTCCCTCGATGGGCGAAGTCGCAGCTCAGCCACCAGATCACCCACCCTCTCTCCTAAAGTGGTTGTCCAGCCCACTCACTGCGTGCACATGCAGCGTCAGACGTCCATGCCGCCCTTGCAGTAGATCTACAAGAGGGAGCAGGTACGTCTCCACAGCCTCACCGAGTGTCGGTGTTGCGGAAGCTCTAGCAATGAGCGTCGACGATGTCACAGCAGAGGCATCATTGCTTGTGGGGCCGTGGGACGTTAATTACCAGAGGTCTCAACTGAATCGTCCGCGCCTTGGAAAGAATCGATGCCTGCTCTTCCAGATCAGCCATCAGTTTGTCGTGCGTCAGTTTTTTCGCTTGCGTCCTGCGCCCGTCTCGGGTGACATCCCAGAGCTCAATGGGATACCAACCGATCAGGTAGATTCCGACATCTGTTTCGACTTCCGGCAGATACCGGTCTGCCAGCTGTGTCTCCTGCGAGGTGGTGATGCCCGGATTCCAAGATCCTTTAAGTTCAACAACGAGTTTGATTGACACCGGGGTAGTCGTGTCGGGGGTATCCGTCGGTGAGATCTGGGCTTCGATGAGGATGTCGGTCCGGTCCCCTGCCCCATAGGGGTCGGTTGGGCGAACCAGTACCTCCCGGTTCACTGAGACCTTATGGCCAGCCAGACGATGAATCAGTTCGTGTGCGATATAGGCGCAAAGTGCAGCCTCGGGCTTGGGGCGCCAAGTATCCGGAACAGCTGGCACGGCTGCCGTGGAACTTGTCTTTTTCTTCGCTCGCGCCCCTGGTTTCCTGTCCCACAGCAATTCACAGTGTGAAGGAAGCTCCTTCTCCACCTGTTCCAGGATTTCGTAGACGACATCAAGTAGGTCCGCACTGCTGCGGATCACCCGCCGTGTGGGACTCTGGAGAACTTGGACGACGTCCTCCAGATTTACCTGATTCCAGTTTGCGGCTGCGTGTTGTTTCGTAGCCGCGATGAGCGCCACAGTCACGGACAAGCGGTCTGGATACCGATCAGCGAGGCGCCGCAGCAGTTGGACCGCCTCTGTGGTCGCTCGCTGGGCCAGCTCGCGCAGCAGACCGTCCCTCCAGTCCTGCACCTCTTGCTCTGTGCTAACCCAGCCCTCTGACTGGAACGGCGCATCCGCTTCGGGGACATGGATACCGCTGAGCCAAAGGTAGAGATCTACGAGTCCGGCTTCGGTCAGGGCGCGGTTAATTTTGTGGTGCGTTTCATCGTGTGTACACAGGGCGGCCAGTCTGCGACCGAGTTCATCGTCTCCCTCCGCGAATTCTTTGACCCGTGGCCAATACTTCTGGGCATCGGTTGCCAGCAGGAGCCTCGCTGCATAAAGAGCGGCCTGTGTGGCCAACTGCGTCCGCGGGTTTCCGTCGAGCGCCGCGTCGATGATGGCGTTCGCTGTCGGGCTTTGTGTTCTCAGCAGAGAGCCAAGCAGGCTGTACCAGGTACGCAGAGCAACTTGCCGGCCTTCGTCACTGTCCGGCAGCGTGAGGGCGTCACTCTCGTAGGCTCTGTCCGGAACTGAGTTGTCGCCAGCTGCAAGCGGAACTTCGAGCAGAGAGGAGAGTCGCACGGCGAGGTCCTCCATTGCCGTCCGAAGCTCCGGATCCCAGAGCGGGTCAATGGGGTTAAGCTCGATGGGCTGTCGACCGACTGTGACTGCAGCCGACGCCAGTTGGGTGGCTCTGAGGGCGAGAGATCCTGGTGCGTGTGTGGCGGCTCGATGCAGCAGATCTCTGCGCACGGATTCGGTAAAGCTGCTCGCCCCCAGTGGCATCTCGCTGAGAATTGCCGCTGTCCACGAGGTCCACACGGGCCCAGTTAGCTCATCAAGTCGCTCGGCGCGGTGCACCTCGGTGAGAAGAAGATAGCCGGCCCAGGATCGCTTGTCGTGCTTTGACTGGCCGAGCCAAGTATCGGCGTGGTCGTTCTCGGTTGTCAGATAACTCAGCGCGAGGTCCGTCAGGTCCGCCAGATCGTCACTGTATGCGGTGGCACCGGGCCATTGACGGATGTCGTCGGACTCCAGGTGGGTGAACCGTCCCGTGTGAGGGTCGGCACGCAGGTTCCAAAGAAAGAGCCATAGGCTGCTGTTGTCGCCGTCTTTGGCTTGGGTGAGCAGCTTCCTTTGGTTGTCCGCGAACACCGCCGCCTGTGGCCACTCGGGCTTTTTCGTCGCCTCATGGTTGCGGCGCAGCGCTTCAGCCAGCGGACTGCCGAGCTCGATGGGGTCGTAGAAGGCGCGTAGGTAGCGCCATGCCGGGTGATCCTGGTCATAAGCCGACTCGAATGCGACGTGGTCGTCACGGGGGAATAGGCAGGCGGCCAGTTCGCCATAGACGGCGACGAGCTTGTCGCTTCCAGTTGACGCGGCATGCGTCGTCTGTTCGCGGGCCCACTTGAAGTCTTCTGCGTCCAGCAACTGGTGTCGTACGGGGACGTCGGGCTGGTTCCTAGTATCCAACCTAAACGGGCGCTGGTATTTCCAGTCGTACGCGATGACCTGGGACGCTTCACGTGGTTCCATTCCCGAGGCGGCGGCCTCCTCGACCAGGGCCCCTGCCAGGTATCGACGCAGTGACCGAGTTGCCGAAAGTTCCGGCCCCTGCGCAGCGGGCTGTAGGCATTCGGGCAGGCGGAGTTCATAGTTCCTTCGGCATAGACCGAGAAGAATCTTCGCCAGGGTGCCAAGGTGTGCTTCCGGATGCCGACTTCGCAATGCTCGATCGATCAACGAGTTGACCCAGTCGGTTTCGGTGCTGTGCGCTTCGAAACCGAATCCGGCGCCAGATGGGTCCTGGTCGACGACGGCCGTACGGGTCCAGTCCAAGAAAGACGGCATGTGCTCGTCGGTGCTCTTGCCTGCCATGGTTCGCAAGAATTCTGTGTAGGCGTTGTAGTTGCGCTTCGGCGGAGGGCGAAGTGCGGCCAGCATCGCAGTCACGTCCAGGTGGTCTGGCCAGAGCAGCAGCAGGATCGTGCCCCGAAGATCGTGATCGGGGTCGATCGATGCCGCGTAGGTTGGCTCGCTCAGCGAGGTGAGAATGCGCGTGAGTACGGGAACGGCTCGCTCGGCGTCGCATGCGAACGCTGCACGTGCGGCCAGGCGCCGTTCTGTTTGATGCCAGGCATCCTGCTCCGCCACCTTCAGGAGTTCATCCGCCAGTCTCGGATGCGCGCCTCCGGCCTCCTGGGCCAGCTGGACGGCCAGCCGAACACGCGCCCGGGTGCGCCACTCGGCTGATTCGCTACTAGGAGCTGCCGCAAGCACATCGGCGAGCTGGTCCGCGAGCAGAGGGTGGAACAGATCCCATCGGGAGAGCTGCCAGCGGGTGTCACTGAGTTCAACTTCGAGCGCGCGTTCCAGGAGTCTGGCCACCGTCAGCTGCCGCACCTCGTCCGAACGTACGAGGGCGCTGTGCACGGCCAGGCTTTCAGGATCGGCGTCAGCCAGCCAGGCGGTTGCCGTCGAGTTCAGGGCCACCAACCAGGCAGCGGTCTCCCGTAGAGGTGGCGGAACGCTCGTTGTGTCTCCGGTCGGAGAACGGACAAGGAAGAGATTCGCGAGCTGCTGTTGTGTGGTCCCCCGATCTGTCAGGTATTTGGCTGCCAGATACGCGGCCACCGACGAGTGCCGAAACGTAGCCCTGTTGTCGTCCGGCAACGAGAACAGAGCCGTCGCCAGCGTCTCCTTGACAATCGAGGGCCTGACCTCGTACGACCCCGCCGGTGCCCGCTCAAAGCCTCCGGCCAGCAAGCCTCCCGGCAGGTCGAAGGCCCCTGCTTCAAGTGCTTTGCCCCTCCACACAGTCCGCCGACCGGACAGCAACATCCAAGCGGCAATACGCCCTGCCACCCGCAGGCGCTGTGGAGCAGTGGTCTCCGTCGCCAGGCTTAGGCGGCCCGGGTCGGGTTCCTCCGCAAGGTGCGCCACACTCCGGGCGAACAAGTCTTCGGGAGATCCAACCAGTTGACCATCGGCTCTGTAGATGAGAACGAGCAGTCCCAACGTCAGCGGAACGCCGGCCAGCGCCGCGGCACCTGCCTGCTCGGCCGCCGCTACCAACTCCTCCCCGTGAACGTCGGCGCTGTTGGCCAGTTCCACAGCCTCTTTCCGGCTCAGCGGAGCCAGATCGACCTGTCGGCACGCACGAAACGCTCCGGCCAGTACAGGTGTCATCGTCGCTGGGTAGTCAGCCGAGCGACAGGCCATCAGGAACCGAACGCGGCTCAGGTCTCGATTGTCCAACGCCTTCCTCAAGCGTCGCGGCAAACGCCCAAGATATGGGCTTTCGTCGGCCTGGTCCAAGACCACCGTGAGCACACCCGAAGACCCCGTGTCGGCCCCGTTCTGCGGCAGCGCATCGATATGGCGTCCCAGCTCGTCCTGGTACGAACCTTCCGTCAGGTCCGCACCCGAGATCCACAAGCAGGCGTCGGCGTCTCTGCCCCAGGCGTCTCCGACGCGAGGCAGGTCGCTGGTCAGATCCTCCAGCACCGAAGTCTTTCCCGCGCCCGGCTCACCCAGCACGACCATGGCCCCGGCTGCCGCCACCACCGCAGGCGGTGCCAGCGCTCCATCACGGAGGTTTACCCCATCCGTGATCAAATCCTCGTAATCAGGGCGCAATCCCTCGCCGGATAGATGGGCAATTTCATCTGTTTTGACATTCTCGCCGCGGATGCGGCAAACACGAGGTACATGGAAACCGAAGACATCTCCCGCCATCCGCGCATCGTCTCATCTTGTGTCCTCACGAGCTCCTACATGGTCGACGGTGGCGCGAGAAGCCGCGGCTTGTACGTCGTCTCATTTAGTTGGGGCCCGGCGGCTTCGTCCTCTCTTAATGGCTGCACTAGCGTTCTTCTGGAGCGCGGCAGCCTTCAGTGGCGCACAGCAGGGGACAAGCCCGGGTGTCTGGGCCGCTCCGTAGTGCTCCTGAGCCAGCCGGCGAGTCCCGCCCCATGGACCATCCGTGGACCGAAGCAGAATGGTCAGCCATCGCCAGGCCCTTTGACCGGCTCAAGTACGTGGGATACAAGCGGCCTCCAGAGCCGTGTACTTCTCGACCAGGTCGGTGCGGTGAGGCAGGACGTGTAGGCGTGCGATCGGCCAGTCGTTGCAACCGGTTGTCATCAACGATGGCAAGGAGCCCTCGGCCATTGCCTGGGGCTCCTTGCCATGTTGGACACGACCTAACCGTGAGGGGCTCTCAACGGTCAGACGTTCTTCTCCTCAAGGATTTTCCGGTGCCTCCAAGCGGCTCCCGCGGCTGGCCGCCACACGCAGTACGTCTTCCAGTGCCCCAGCCAGTTGGGCAACAAGAAGAGGCAGTCCGTCGAAGTCTCCCGCCTGGTGATCAAGTACCTGAAGTGCGTACTTCAGGAGCTCGGACGCCATGTCGAGCTGATCCGTCTCGATGCGATCTGCCAGGCGGGACATGAAACCGTCGGCATCGCTGGTGCTCAGGTAGCACGGTTTACCTTCTGGCCCTGCCCACGGAAGCAGCCGTAGTTCACTCTTCTCCGTCATCACCGCGTCTGTCCTCCAGTGGCGTCGAAGTTGAACGTCGGTGCACTGCCAGGCGTCCGGTCGCTCAGCGGTTCGCCTTCTTCGGCGGTAAGGCAGTAGGCCACGGGATGACACAGGCAGTCACAGGCTTCGTAGATCACTGGCACATCGATCGGAGCCGAAGCCGGAGAGGACTCAGCACACGCATGGTGCGTACCGATTCGGCAAGCGATAGAACGGTAGGAAGCGTTCGAGCTGGGGGGCTGCTGTCGAGGCAACATCAGACGACCCCCACGAACGCGGCTCGCGCTTCGGCCGGCAGGTAGGGAACCTGGGGAACTGCTCGACGGTGTCGAGTCTGCTTCTCCCAAGCCAGCATGTACGGGCGGACGAGCGCGTTCTCTTCGCCTGTCAGCACGTAACGATGCCCCGCCAAGTCGGAGGCCCGAGCCAAGATGACCGTCGGCTCGTCGGTGAACGCGACAGAAGCGGGAGCGGCCGACGGCCGGGCGGGCGTTAAGGGGCGGCGATGCTTTCCCTTGGATGAGTGCCGCCCCTTGGTGAGCGTGGCGGCACGGCGGATGCGGTTGAGCACGCTGAATCAGCTCCTGTCGCTGATGGCTCGGTCCTGCGACGTCGTCCGTCGCGGGGCCGTATTGCGTAAGACCGCCCAGAGAGTGCGGTCACCGAGGCTCGTGGCGAGGAGGCCGAACCGATCGGCCTCGGCCACCACCTCCAAGGCCTCCCTCCACGACTCGGCGGAGAGCACTTCCGGCACCTCCGCTTCGACCGATGTGAACTCGGCGTGTTCCTCCACGCGCGCGGGGAGTCCGACGGCAGACAGCCGGGCAGCGATGGCCGCCGCGCGAACTCCCGAAGCGGGCACAGGGCAGCCTCCGTTAACCAGCGATCACTTTGAGTGAAGCTAGTTAACTAGATTAGAGCTAGTGGACTAGATTTTCCACATGCCTGAGCAACCGCCCTACCTCCGCGTCGCCGATGAGCTCCGGCGACGAATCACGGAGCATGTGTGGGAGCCAGGTGACCGGCTCCCTTCCCGCGCCCAGATCGGCCAGGAGCTCGGCGTGGGCGAGAACGTGATTCGTCGGGCGCAGGAGTTGCTGATCTCCCAAGGGTTGCTGGAAGGTCGCGCCGGATCAGGTACGTACGTCGCCGAGCCTCAGCAGCGTGTTCGGATCGTTCGGTCCTCAGCGCGCGAGCAGCCCACTGGATCGCCCTTTCGCGCGGACATGAAGGCTGTCGGCAAGCTGGGCGATTGGGAGAGTCGGACTGACGCCAAGGTGCCGGCCCCAGCGGATGTCGCGGCACGGTTGGGCGTCGACGAGGGTGCCTTGTGCGTCCGGACGTCGTACGAGTTTCTGGCCGACGGTCGGCCGGTGCAGCTGTCGACGAGCTGGGAGCCGTACGACCTCACCGCGGGGACACTCATCGTTCTTCCCGAGGGAGGGCCGCACGCCGGAGCAGGCGTCGTGAACCGCATGGCCGCTATCGGCATCACCGTGAGCCATGCCGTGGAGCAGCCCGAGCCCCGGCAGGCGACCGCCGAGGAAGCCTCGCTGCTCGGTATTCAGAAGGCCGCGCTCGTTACGCACATCCGGCGGACGTACTACAGCGATCAGGGACGGCCCGTCGAGACGGCGGACATCGTGGTGCCCGTGGCTCACTGCGAGATCGTCTACGAGATCCCGATCAGCCATTAGCAGGGGCGCCGGGAGCTCAGCCAGGGCGTGCCAGCTCCGTGCCACATGCGTGCCATATCGTGCGGTCAACCACGGTCAATGGCGGTTCGCCGCAGTCGGGATGCGCGGATGAGCTGGGCAGCCCGGACAGCGCAATGGACCTGCGCCGGCCCCGCCAGCGACCGCGCCGCCCTTACAAGGCGGATGTCGGCGGTTCGAAACCGTCCGCGCCCACCAGGTCCAGGACATAACCAAGGCCCAGGTCAGCCGGTGTGATGCCGGATGCCTGGGCCTTGGGCTTTCCCAGCAGGGGCGTCGGGGCCGTCAGGGTTCAGCGGTCGTGCGCTGCCTCCGTCCGGAGAGCGATCGCGCGTCGGGCCGTCGATGCCCCGAGGAACGCGAACCACGTTCCGCCCAGGCATCGGCCGGCGAGTTCCCACCAGTCCGGCTGCGGCTGCGGGTTCGCGAGGAGCTCCGCGATCCGCCAGACGTCGTAGACCACGATGCCTGCCAGTGCCGCGGCCACGAGTGCCGTCGTCCACCAGCGCTTCGGCCAACCCTTGTGCACGTCTCCCCCGGTCAGAACCGCCTGTACGGACAGGCACAGTGTGCCCTGGCCGGTTCGGGCCAGAGATGGCGGGAGCGGCTCTTCGGGCGGATGCTGGGGTGGGAGAGGACTGGCGCCCTCCAGTCGCACCCACCTGAGATCCACCCGAGATCCACCCGCGGATCGCACCCGAGGAGGCGGACATGGCCTCGCATGTTCTTCGTACGGCGCCCAGGCGGCGGATCAGGCTCGATGAGCATCTGCCGGTCGATCATCGGCTCAGTACGTTCTACCGGATCGGCGCGGGGCTCATGGGGCTCGTGCTGCTCGCCTTCGGGATTCTGGGGCTGATCGACCGGGTCGGATTCTTCGACACCCAGGGGGACAAGGTCTCGGGGCTGAGCACCAACGGCGCGCTGAGCGTGATCTCGATCTGCGCCGGGCTGCTGCTCTTCGTCGGCATGGTCATCGGCGGCAACGTCGCCTCGACGATCAACATGGTCCTCGGTGTCCTGTTCATCCTCAGCGGCTTCGTGAACCTCGCCCTGCTCGACACGGACGCCAACTTCCTCGCCTTCCGCATCCCGAACGTGCTGTTCAGCTTCGTGGTCGGCGTGATGCTGATGTTCTTCGGGATGTACGGGCGCGTCGGCTCGGCCCTGCCCCACGACAACCCGTACTGGCGGTCCCGCCATCCCGAACAGGCCGAGCGTGAGCAGCGGGTGAAGGCGGGGGCCGAGTTGCGCGCGAAGGCACTGGACCGGGGCACAGCCCCCGCGGCCGGTGCGGCTCCCGCTCCGGCTCCTCTGGGAGAGGGGCGCTCCGACCGCTAACCTGAGCGCATGCCTCGCTATGAATACCGCTGCCGGACCTGCGGCGACACCTTCGAGAAGAGCCGTCCGATGGCCGAGTCGTCCGCGCCCACGGACTGTCCGGCCGGTCACGACGACACGGTGAAGCTGCTGTCGACGGTGGCGGTCGGCGGCTCCGCCTCGGCGCCCGCGCCCGCACCGGGCGGCGCGAGTGGTGGTGGCGGAGGCGGCTGTTGCGGCGGGGGCTGCTGCGGCTGACGCCCACCATCGGTCCGGCTTCCGGCTTCCGGCTTCCGGCTTCCGGCTTCCGGCTTCCGGCTTCCGGCTTCAGTCTGGCTTCAGCTTTCGTTCTCTAGCGTCGGTGCGTGACCGAAAGCAGCGCACCGCAGTGGATCAACGGCCTGATGGACACGCTCGGCGCCCCCGGCGCGGGCATCGCCATCGCCCTGGAGAACCTGTTCCCGCCCATCCCGAGCGAGGTGATCCTGCCGCTGGCGGGGTTCGCGGCGAGCACGGGGCAGATGAACCTGTTCGCCGCCCTGCTGTGGACGACGGCCGGTTCGGTCGTCGGGGCGCTCGCGCTGTACGGCGTGGGCGCGCTGCTCGGCCGCGACCGCACCGTCGCGATCGCGGCACGGCTGCCGCTGGTCAAGGTGTCGGACATCGAGAAGACCGAGGCGTGGTTCTCCCGGCACGGGACCAAGGCCATCTTCTTCGGGCGGATGATCCCCGTCTTCCGCAGCCTGATCTCCGTGCCGGCGGGCGTCGAGCGCATGCCCCTGCCCGTCTTCCTCTGTCTGACCACGCTCGGCAGCGCCATCTGGAACACCGTCTTCGTCCTCGCCGGCTATCTGCTCGGCGAGAACTGGACCGACGTCGCCGGCTATGTGTCCACGTACTCGAAGGTGGTGCTGGCCGGCGCCGCCCTCGCGCTGCTGGTGCTCGTGGGCGTGCGCCTCTTCCGGCCGGGGCGCGGCGGCCGACGCCGTGAGGCGAAGGACCCCCGTACCCCCGACCCCACCCCTACCGAGTCGCGCTCGCGCTGAGGAACTCCCCGAGGATCCGCTCCCCCGCGACCACCCCCCGCTCCGGCAGCGCGGTGACCCCCGGCGCCGTCCAGCCCGCCTCGGCCAGTTCGCCGTGGCCCGGGCGCCAGGCGCGGTCCGCGGCCAGCAGCAGGTCGGCGTCGAGCAGGGAGTCGCCGGCCGCGAGCGTGAGGTCCGCGCCCGTGCGGCGGGCCACCTCCCGCATGGCCGCGCTCTTGGTGAGCGGCTTCGGTACGGCGTAGACCTTGCGGCCCTGGACCGAGACCGTCCAGCCGCGGTTCTCCGCCCAGGCGGCCAGTTCCTTCGCCCAGTCGGCCGGGAGCAGTTCGCGCTCGACGACGAAGTACACGAAGAGGTCCTCGGCGACCCGCTGCTTGAGCACCCAGGCCGGGTCGGCGGTGGCCGCCATGTGCGCGCGCACCTCGTCCAGCGGGGCGCACTCGTCCGCCAGGCGCGCGGTCACCCGGGCCTGCCAGGCGGGGTCGGAGACACCGTCCACGAGCAGGTGGCCGCCGTTGGCGCAGATCGCGTACTTCGCGGCGGGGCCCGGGAGTCGGATGCGGTGGTACTGCTCGCGCGTACGGGTCGTGGTCGGGACGAAGTCCGCCGCGCCGCCCAGTTCGGTGAGCAGCCCGGCCGCGGTCTCGGTCACGTACGACAGCGGCTTGTTCTGGTACACCTCGACGCACAGCAGGCGCGGCGCCTCGGCGTCGGGTCCGGTCAGTGCCAGCGCGTTGGCGGAGTAGATGAGCGTGCGGTCGAGGTCGCTGGCGACCAGGGTGCGCGGAGCGGGTCCGGGCATCAGACCGTCACCGCCCTGCCGTCGGCGCCGGTCGCGCCGCGCGTGTACTTGGGGTGGATCAACCCGACGCAGGTGTACGGGAGTTCGGCGACCTCCTCGACGGGTACACCGCGCTGTTCGGCGAGCAGGCGTACGTGGTCGAGGTCGGCGCCCGCCCCGGTCCGGGCGAGGATCTTCCAGGGGACGCGGCGCAGCAGCACCCGGGTCGTCTCGCCGACACCCGGCTTGACGAGGTTCACGTCGTGGATGCCGTACTCCTCGCTGATCCGCTCGACCGCCGCCCAGCCCTCCCAGGTCGGCGAACGGTCCGCGGAGAGCAGTTCCTTGACCCGGTCGTCCACCGCGTCGCCGACCTCGTCGAAGCGGGCGGAGATCGCGTCCAGGAACTCGACGGAGACGTCCGTGGCGGCGAGTTCACGGTAGAACTTCGCCCCGTGGTAGTCGTGTTCCCCGACCAGGTCCGCGCGGAGCACCGTACGCGAAATGAGCCCGGAGACCGTGGAGTTGAGGCAGGCGGAGGGGATGAGGAAGTCCTCGCGGGTGCCGTACGTGCGCACGCAGGAGCCGGGGTCGGCGAGGACCGCGATCTCCGGGTCGAAGCCGCCGATGCCGTCGGAGGCTTCGAACTCCCGCAGGGCTTCGGCGAGTTCGCGGGTGATGGCGCCCTTGCCGGTCCAGCCGTCGACGAAGACGACGTCGGCCGGGTCGTGGTGGGCGGCCAGCCAGCGCAGGGCGTTGGCGTCGATGCCGCGTCCGCGCACGATGGAGACGGCGTAGTGCGGCAGGTCGAGGCCGTGGCGGTGCCGGGCCCAGCGGCGCATCAGGACGCCGACGGGGGTCCCGGCGCGGGCCAGGGAGACGAGCACGGGCCGCGGTGAGCGTTCGGCGAGGACGGTCTCGGTGACCGCGCCGACAGCCAGGGCGATCCGGGCGGCAGAGCCGGCGAGCGCGTCGCGGAACAGCTCCTGGTACTCGGGGCTCGGCTGGTACTCCACCGGCAGCGACTCCGCGTAGTGGGCGCCACCGCTCTGGATGGCCTCCTCCCGCTCCTCGACCGGCGCTTCGAGGCGGGTGTCCGAGAGGTCCTGCAGCAGCCAGCCGACCTCGTCCGCCGCGTACGAGGAGAAGTCGGGGCCACGGAGGGGCTCGGGCAGCATCGAGGACCTTTCAACTGACTCTGGTACAGGTTCTTTTGCGGTTTCCGGTACGGATTCGGGGACGTACGAGGGGACGACCGCGAGCAGCACACTGCCCGCGTGCGCGGCGAGCTGCGCCAACAGGCCGTCCGGGGCGTGCAGTTCGGGGGTGTCGGCGGCCGAGTCGACCATGGCGACGACGGCGTCGAAGCCGGCGCCCGCCACGTTGTAGGCGTACCGCTCGCCGGGCCCGTCGGCCGGGCCGTCGTGGGCGGGGAAGACGAGCCGGGTGCGGATCGCGTAGCCGGGGTCGTCGACGGCGAGCACGGGTGAGCGGGTGGTGGTGGAGTAGCGCACCTCGGCGTCGGTCAGTTTCTCCAGCGCGACCCCGAGCCGCAGCGGCGCGTACATCAGCTCCTCGAAGCCGAGGACGAGGACGCGGCCGCGGCGGGCGCGCAGCGGGAGTGCCTCGGCTATTCGGGCCGCCATGGCGGGCAGGGCGCCCTCCAGGCGGACGCGGTGCTCGGGCGTGAAGCCGTGCCGTCCGCCGTCGGCGAGGCCCTGCGGCCAGCCGAGGTCGACGCGGGCGATCGTGCCGGGCTCCGGGCGGAACCCGGGAGCGGGAGCCGCGACAGCCGCCTCACGCTCGTGCTCGGCGACCAGCGCCTGCCCCTTCTCCAGTACGCCCTCGGGCAGCCGTACGGTGCCGGAGGCCGCCGTCACCAGGTCCACGGTCGCGCCGATCTCCTGGGCGAAGTCCGCGAGGCGGCCGAGGTCGGCCGCCGAGCGCATGTCGACCAGGGCGACGATCACGTACCGGCCGCGCGGATAGCGTGCGTGCAGGTCACGGATGGTGTTGAGGATCGTGTTGCCGGTGGAGAACTCGTCGTCGACGAGGACGAGCGGACCGTCGGTGGCGAGCAGGTCCGGGTTCTCCGGGAGGAGCAGGTGCGAGGTGGCGTGCGAGTGGGACTCCTCGAAGCCGCCGGCCGTCGCGACGCCCTCGACCGGGCGCCGGGTCGAGTGGAGGCAGGAG
The DNA here is from genome assembly GCF_018070025.1 of Streptomyces liliiviolaceus. Lineage (NCBI taxonomy): Bacteria > Bacillati > Actinomycetota > Actinomycetes > Kitasatosporales > Streptomycetaceae > Streptomyces > Streptomyces liliiviolaceus. The sequence goes on along the minus strand of NZ_JAGPYQ010000001.1, from coordinate 3,213,126 downwards.
GCGAGGCCCACGCCGTCCGCGACCGAGTGGCCGAGCCCGGTGGCCGTCTCCGCGTACCCGAGGACGACGGCCCGGCCGGCCTCGTCCTCCCCGAGCAGGTCGCGTACGCGCAGCCCGAGCGCGAATCCGTAGCCGTACACGACGGCGGGTGACTGCGGTACGTGCTTGCCCAGCACGTTCGACACGAGCAGGTGCGCGCGTTTGGGGTTGCGCCGGAGCGCGAGCCCGAGCAGTTCCCCGAGTCCCTCGTCCCCGACGAGTTCGACGCCGAGGCGCCCGGCGACCCAGCTCCCGGACCAGACCTCACCGGCGGAGTCCTCACCGGCGCGGCCCTCGCCGGTTCCGTCGGCGCGCCCGTCGACGGGGCCGCGCGCTCCGGCCCTGGTTCCGGGGCGGAAGCCCGTCGCGGACCAGACGCCGGACCCGTCGTTCACAGCTTTGTTCATGAGTTCCTTGCATGTCGGCCGGGGACGTGTGTCAACCGAGGATGAGGGTGTCAGCCGGGGATTCCGGCGGCGAGCAGCTCCACGAAGCCGATGTCCTCGTTGGTGACGCCGAAGACCTCGGCGCGCTGGAGGGTGCGCTCCGCCCAGGCACGGTGCGGCTTCACCTCGTTCATCTTGTTCGTGTACGCGGACCGCAGCACGCCTCCGCCGCCCCGCTCGGGACGCAGGATGTCCTGGGCGTCGCTGAACTCCTCGTGGCTGACCACGGACAGGGCGTGCACGGGCAGTACGTGCGAGGGGTGGATGCAGGTCTTGCCCTGCAGTCCGTTGGCCCGGTCGAGGGAGATCTCCCGCAGCAGGCCGTCCATGTCGTGCTCGATGAGGGTGGCGCGCAGGGCGTCCGCCTCAGGGAGGAAGGGGCTGCGGCGCAGCTGCGGCTTGAACATGCGCTCCTGGACGCGGAAGTACTCCCACACGGGCCCGGTCACCGTGAAACCGGTGCCGTCGGCCCGCCCGAGGACGTTCACGACGTCGGCGATGACGGAGGCCACTATCTGCACGTCGTACGCGGTCATGTCGGGAGCCCTGCGCAGTCCGTACGCCGAGCAGAAGTCGGTGACGCCGAGCCGCAGGGCGAGCACGCGGTCGCGGTACTTGTCGACGGCCCGGAAGATCCCGGCGAGGATCTCCGCCCGGGACTCGCGGTACAGCAGTTCGGGCGATTCGAGGACGGGCATGGCGAAGAGCCGCCGCGCGCTCGCGCCCTCGGCCTCGGTGAGCGCCTCCAGGAACGGGATGCCCCGCTCCTCGGTGAACTTCGGCAGTACGAATCCGGACAGGAGCCGCACGGAGGCGCCGAGCCGCCGGACGAGGTCGGGTATCTGCTCGGGCGCTCTGACCCGGACGAAGAGCAGGGGAAGCTCGTCATCGGGGCGGTCGGCCAGTTCACGGAACTGCCGGACGAGGTTCTCCTCGGCGTCCGCGACGTCCGCGTCGCCGATCGAGTCCTCCAGGCACACCACCATCGATACGACTCCGGCACCGGCCTGCTTCACGATGTCGTCGGCGAGCTTCGGCCTGGTCGCGGGGCTGTAGAGAGTGGCTCCGAGTGCGGCGGCCAGCACCCGGGGCGAGGAGTCCGCGGTGAAGACGCACGGCTCCTGGAAGAAGAGGCGGTCCCGCACCTCAGGGGCAATGTGCCCGAAATGACGCATGAGTCTCCCCCGGGGCGGCTGGATGGCCTGACGATATGTGGCCGGTAATAGTACGTAGAGATCCGTGTCCGGGATTCCCATCGGGCATGAAATTCAGGTAACGCGGACAAACACCATTGTGCCGTCCGCCCGTGCGTACATCCGTACGGGGAGCCGGGCGGGAGCTCGACGGGAGCGCACCCCCACGTTGTCGTGACCTGGGCCGAGAAGGCAGGATGACCGTATGACGCACGCCATGCTGAAGGGGTCGAACGTCCCGCTGGACGCCACGGCGGTGCGCGCCGTGCTGCGCTGGACGCCGGGACGGGGTGTCCCGGACGTGGATGCCTCCGCACTCCTCCTCGGTCCCGACGGCCGCGTGCGGTCCGACGAGGACTTCGTCTTCTACAACCAGCCCCGGCATCCTTCGGGGAAGGTCTGGCGACTCGGCAAGAAGCGCGTGAACGACGGTCTCGCCGAGGGACTCACCGATACGATTCAGTCGGATCTGGCGGGCGTTGACAATGGTGTGGGACGGATTCTCCTTGTCGCTTCCGCCGAAGACGTCACCTTCGACCAGGTACGCGGGCTGCGGATCGTGGTCTTCGACGCCACGATCGCGGACGCCGAGCCGCTGGCGTACTTCGACATCAAGCCGGAGACCGGTGAGGAGACCGCGCTGATCTGCGGTGAGCTGTACCGGCGCGGCGAGGGCTGGAAGTTCCGGGCTCTCGGCGAGGGCTATTCGAACGGGTTGCAGGGGCTTGCGGCCGACTTCGGCATCTACGTGGACGAGTCCGACACCGCCGGAGCGTCCGTGGCCTCCGGGGCCTCCCGGGCCGAGGAAGGCGCGGCGTCCCCCGGGCAGGCCGGTTCGCAGCCGTTGCCGCCCGAGGAGCCGACCACGCAGGTGCCGCAGCAGCCGGTGCAGCCCGCGTACGGGTATCCGCCGGCCGCGCCCGGTCCGGAGCCGACGCGGCAGCAGCCGCCGGCCACGCAGCCGGCTTACGGGTATCCGCAGCCGACCAGTGCGCCGGCGTACGGGTATCCGCCGCCGCCCCAGCCCGCCGCGGCGGCTCCGTCCGGGTACGGCTACCCCCAGCCGGTGGGGCCGGGCCCCGACCCGGACTTCCGACTCCCGCCGCAGGGGCCGCAGTTCATCGGGCGATAGAGACATGCGCCGACGCCCTGCCCCCTCAGGGGCGCGGGGAACGGCGCAATCTTCTGCCTTTAGGGGCGCTAGCGCCCCTAGGGGCGCGGGGAACTGCGCGACCGGCCACGACGGCGCCGCACCCGCCCCTGAACGCGCGCTCCCGACCTCAAGGGCGCCCCGGCGGAGCCAACCGCGGGCAGTGCGTCGGCTGCGGGCCGGTGGGGGCGGATCGCGCAGTTCCCCGCGCCCCTGACGGGTCCCCGTGCGTCCACGACCGCGGGTGATTCGTGGCCGGGCGCGCCGTTCCCCGCGCCCCTCACGGGGCCGGGCCTGACGGGCGCTAACGGTCGGCCTTCGCCTTGTAGCCGCGGCCCCACTGCAGGCCCCAGCCGTAGAGGCGGTCCAGTTCCGCCTGGAAGCCGTACACGAACTTCACCTCGCGCCGTACCACCAGTTCGTTCTTGACGTTCTCGATCATGACGACCGCGCAGGACCGCGCCTGGGAGTGCCGCTCGTCGAGCCCGATCTCGATCCGGGGTCCGTTGCTCGGGTACAGCGTCACGATCGCGTGCGTACGGTCGAACGCCGGGGTCTGGTCGTAGATGTACACGAAGACCAGCAGCCGCTTGATGTTCTCCCGGTGATCGAGGTTGACGAAGATCGTCTCGCCCGAGCCGGAGCCGAACCGGTCGTCGCCGCTGAGCTTCACGTAGGGCGCGCCGTTCAGGTCACCCAGGAAGCCCCCGAGCGGCTGCACGACTCCCTTGCTGCCGTCGGCCAGCTCGTACATGCAGCCGAGGTCGAGGTCGACGTTGACCATGGACTGGGTGTGCGCCTGGACCACTTCCGGCTTCAGCGCCTTGAAGGGGTGGCGCAGCAGACTGCCCCGCTGGGCCCCGCCTATGTCCGAGGTCCGCATCCGCCACGAGAGGTTGATACGGAGATTGCCGGTGGCCGCACCCTGCTTGCTGAGTGAGATCGTCTGGTTCCGTTTGGTCAGTTCGATGGCGTTCGTCGCCGCGCTGCCCGAGTCGAACTGCGTCGACCGCCCGCGCCACAGGCCATCCCAGAAACTCATTCCCGCCCCCACCTCGCCCTTCACCCCGCCCCGACGAAGGATCGGGGCCCGCATGCGCCGGGGGGCTGCCGAGGACTCCTCGGCAGCCGCCCCTCACAGAGCGTTCCTCAACCTGACCGGTGTCACACCCCGGACGAGACCTCTGTCTTGTCGTCCGAGGGGTCAGCTTTTCCCTCCGCGGCCTCCAGCGCCCTGTTGCGGCGGACGGAGGACCAGAAGGACCAGGCGATCAGGACGACGCCGATGAGGCCGGTGATGATCTCGTTGACCTCGAAGCGGATGGTGATCAGGAGGATGCCGGCGAGGGCGCCGATGGCGTAGTGGGCGCCGTGCTCCAGGTAGACGTAGTCGTCGAGGGTGCCCTGGCGGACCAGGTACACGGTCAGCGATCGGACGTACATCGCGCCGATGCCCAGGCCCAGTGCCATCAGGACGATGTCGTTGGTGATGGCGAACGCGCCGATGACGCCGTCGAAGGAGAAGGACGCGTCCAGGACTTCGAGGTACAGGAACATGAAGAAGGCGGCCTTGCCGACCAGGGCGCCGGCGGAGATCTCCTTGCCCTTGGCCCTGGCCTCCTCCTCGGCCTCGTGCTCGCGCTCCTCGGCCTCTTCGAGGCGGTTCTCGAAGAACCCGGAGAGCCCGCCGACGACGAGGTAGGTGATGAGGCCGGCGACGCCGGAGAGCAGGACCGTCTCGGCCTTGTCGGCGGAGCCGGCGTGCAGATGGGCCTGCGGGGCCAGGAACAGCGCGGTGACGAGCAGGATGATCAGGGCGATGCACGCGGAGAGCATGTCGACCTTGCCGAGCTTGGCGAGCGGGCGCTCAAGCCAGCCCAGCCACTTGATGTCCCGGTCCTCGAAGATGAAGTCGAGGAAGATCATCAGCAGGAACATGCCACCGAAGGCGGCGATCGACGGGTGGGCGTCGGTGACCAGTTCCTGGTAGCGGTCGGCGTCGTTCAGAGCGAGGTCGACCGCTTCGATGGGGCCGAGCGAGGCGCTGATCGCGACGATCACGACGGGGAAGACGAGCCGCATTCCGAAGACGGCGATCAGGATGCCGACGGTGAGGAAGATCTTCTGCCAGAAGGCACTCATCTTCTTCAGGATTCCGGCGTTGACCACCGCGTTGTCGAAGGACAGCGAGATTTCGAGGATGGACAGGATCAGCACGATCCCGAACGCGGTCCATCCGCCGATCAAAACCGCTGCGACCAGGCCGAGCGCGGTGACCGCGAACGACCAGCCGAAGGTTTTCAGAACCACTGGCTACCCAATCGTGAGGTTGGGGGGCTACCCCCGGACGAAGTCCGGAGGGGGTTTCCCCCCGCCGTACCCGGCTTTACGAAACATTGACCTCGAAGTCTAGAGGGCCGACTCCCCGAAGGAGAGGGCCGGGCCCTTTCGCCCGAAGAGTCGCAGGTCCAAGGGGGTCCCCACCCAGGTGACGCACCTTCTGCCACCTGGGCCGTCTCATGCGCCGGCACCACGCCGTGACAGCACGGCAACCCCTCCGCTCACAGGGGTCGCCTTCCGTGCACGCGGCTTTACGAAACGTTGACCCCGAAGTCGAGGGCGATGCCGCGCAGCCCGGACGCGTAGCCCTGGCCGACCGCGCGGAACTTCCACTCGCCGCCGTAGCGGTAGACCTCGCCGAAGATCATCGCGGTCTCCGTGGAGGCGTCCTCGGAGAGGTCGTAGCGGGCGAGCTCCTGGCCGTCGGCCTGGTTGACGACCCGGATGAACGCGTTGCTCACCTGGCCGAAGGTCTGGCCGCGGTTGTCGGCGTCGTGGATGGAGACCGGGAAGACGATCTTCTCCACGTTGGCGGGGACCTTGTGGAGGTCGATGAGGATGGACTCGTCGTCGCCCTCGCCCTCACCGGTGAGGTTGTCACCGGTGTGCTCGACCGAGCCGTCGGGGCTCTTGAGCTGGTTGTAGAAGATGAACCACTCGTCGCCGAGCACCCGGCCCCCGTTGCACATCAGCGCACTGGCGTCGAGGTCGAAATCCGCTCCGGTGGTGGAGCGTGCGTCCCAGCCGAGCCCGACCATCACTTGCGTGAGGTTCGGTGCGGCCTTGGAGAGGGAGACGTTGCCTCCCTTGGCGAGCGTGACACCCATGTTTGGTCCTCCCCGGTGAAGCCGTTTGGTTGTGCCGTGGTAGCAGCACGTCCGGCGCCGCACTAGGAGTGTGCGGCGCCGGACGGGAAGCGGTGGAGCGACTCGGGGCGTCTGGGCCCCGAGGAACGGCTCAGACGTTGACGCCGAAGTCCTGCGCGATGCCGCGCAGGCCCGAGGCGTATCCCTGGCCGATGGCGCGGAACTTCCACTCCGCGCCGTGGCGGTACAGCTCGCCGAAGACCATGGCGGTCTCCGTCGAGGCGTCCTCGGAGAGGTCGTACCGGGCGATCTCCGCCTCGCCCGCCTGGTTCACGACGCGGATGAACGCGTTGCGCACCTGGCCGAACGACTGCTGGCGGTTCTCGGCGTCGTAGATCGAGACCGGGAAGACGATCTTCTCGATGTCGGCGGGGACGCCGGCGAGATTGACCTTGATCTGCTCGTCGTCGCCCTCGCCCTCACCGGTGGTGTTGTCACCGGTGTGCTCGACGGAGCCGTCGGGGCTCTTCAGGTTGTTGAAGAACACGAAGTTGGCGTCACTGCTGACCTTGCCCTCCGCGTTCGTCAGGATCGCGCTCGCGTCGAGGTCGAAGTCGGTACCGGTGGTGGTGCGGATGTCCCACCCCAGACCGATGATGACCGCGGTCAGGCCCGGGGCCTCCTTCGACAGCGATACGTTGCCGCCCTTGCTGAGGCTGACTCCCACGAGTCCTCCCATTGGTGTCCGGGGGCGGGAAGCCCCGTAGTGCGTTGGTATCGGATCAACGTGCCGATCCTAGTGAGAGGTTCCCCGCCACCGCAGTCCCTGGGGCGGGAAGAATCCCGAAGTGTCGGCATCCAGGCCCTACAGGGCGTCGAGCGCGGTGACGTACTCGTCCAGGTCCCGTGCGTCCGGCAGGGCGTTGACGACGGTCCAGCGGACGACACCCTCCTTGTCGATGACGAAGGTGCCGCGCACCGCGCAGCCCTTGTCCTCGGCGAAGACGCCGTACGCGCGCGAGACCTCGCCGTGCGGCCAGAAGTCCGACAGCAGCGGGTAGTCCAGGCCCTCCTGCTCGGCGAAGACGCGCAGGGTGTGGATGGAGTCGTTCGAGACGGCGAGGAGCTGGGTGTCGCGGTCGGCGAACCGCGGGAGGTTGTCGCGCAGCTCGCACAGTTCGCCGGTGCACACGCCGGTGAAGGCGAAGGGGTAGAAGAGCAGCACCACGTTCTTCGCGCCCCGGAAGTCGGAGAGCTTCACGGTGGCACCGTGGTTGTCCTTCAGCTCGAAGTCCGGAGCCTTGTCGCCGACCTCGATCGCCATGGTCCTGCGTCCCTTCCGTAGATCGGGCTGTTCGGGTGACCCCACCCTACGCAAAGCTCCCGAAAGCGGGGCGGGCACCCCACCGGCCCCGTAAGGGGCGCGGGGAACTGCGCGGCCGGCCACATCGGACCTGCGGAGGCGCACGGGCCTGCATGTCGGGTGCGGACCGGTGGGGGCTGGCCGCGCAGTTCCCCGCGCCCCTGAAAAGCAGGTCCGTCGCGGCTGAGCGCGCCGTTCCCCGTGCCCCTGAAAGACGGGGCCGTCGCGGCTGAGGTGCAGTCCCCCGTGCCCCATACGGGACGAGGCCCCCGCCGACAGAGTCGGCGAGGGCCTCCTGGCCTCGGCAGCGCCTCAGCGCTTCTTGGCCGCCGTCTTCGGCGTAGCCAGCTTCGTGCCGCTCCAGTCCTTCCCCACGCTGATGCCCTTGGTCTGGGACAGACCCGCGGTCGTCACAGCTTCGGCGATGTCGCTGGGCTCCACATAACCGTCTCGGCCGGTCTTGGGCGTCAGCAGCAGGACGGCGCCGCCCTCTTCGACGTACGTGGTGGCATCCACCAGCGCATCCGTCAGGTCGCCGTCGTCGTCTCGGAACCAGAGCACGACGGCGTCGGCGACGTCGTCGTACTCCTCGTCCATGAGCTCGCTGCCGATGACTTCTTCAATGGCCGAGCGGAGCTCCTGGTCGACGTCGTCGTCGAAGCCGATCTCCTGGACCACCTGCTCGGGCTGGAATCCCAGCCTGGCGGCCAGGCTCGTCCGCTCCTCCGCGTGGTCCGCGGTCGCGCTCACGGGTTGCCTCCTGATCATGTTCGGTAATGGGGTCCTCCCCGGCCCGGGCGAAGCCGAGATCCTGGGGAAGTTCAAGCCACGCGCGTGCGCGCAGCATTGGCCGTAGTCCACACGGGCGGGGCGGATCGCGCAAGTACCCGGCCGTCAAGACCGCCGAAACGGTGACGATCCAGGCCGTGTCGCCGCAACTCCAGTCAGGGAATCACAGCCGTTGGTGACGCACACCACAGGAATCTGCCCGGTTTGTGAATTTCGGAACCCTACGAGGGTACGAGACTCGAATGCCTTTGCGGTACGCGTCACGGGTCGGGCGTATCGTTGCGATTTGCCGGACCCGGCCTTGGGAGAACGGTTCGAACGTGTCGGTTACCTCTCGGTAGAGATGACGTTTCCGCTCCCGAGGTACACGATGGGGAACGGTGCAGACGCCCAGGAAACCAGAGAAAAAGCAAAGAAAAAACTGAGAAGAAGCGGCCCCCCGAGAGCGAAGGAACAGCGTGGCTTCCGGACCCGATCGCAACCCGATCATCATTGGCGGCCTTCCGAGTCAGGTCCCTGACTTCGATCCCGAAGAGACCCAGGAGTGGCTCGACTCCCTCGACGCCGCCGTGGACCAGCGCGGCCGGGAGCGGGCCCGCTATCTCATGCTGAGGCTGATCGAACGCGCCCGCGAGAAGCGCGTGGCCGTTCCCGAGATGCGCAGCACCGACTACATCAACACCATCGCCACCAAGGACGAGCCGTTCTTCCCCGGCAACGAGGAGATCGAGCGCAAGGTCCTCAACGCGACCCGCTGGAACGCGGCCGTGATGGTCTCCAGGGCCCAGCGGCCCGGTATCGGTGTCGGCGGCCACATCGCCACCTTCGCGTCCTCCGCCTCGCTCTACGACGTCGGCTTCAACCACTTCTTCCGCGGCAAGGACGGGGGTGACGGCGGCGACCAGATCTTCTTCCAGGGGCACGCCTCCCCCGGTATCTACGCCCGCGCGTTCCTCCTGGACCGCCTCGACGAGGCGCAGCTGGACGCGTTCCGCCAGGAGAAGTCGAAGGCCCCGCGCGCGCTGTCCTCGTACCCGCATCCGCGCTCCATGCCGGACTTCTGGGAGTTCCCGACCGTCTCCATGGGCCTGGGTCCGCTCGGTGCGATCTTCCAGGCGCGGATGAACCGCTACATGGAGGCGCGTTCTCTCGCGGACACCTCGAAATCCCACGTCTGGGCGTTTCTCGGCGACGGCGAGATGGACGAGCCGGAGTCGCTCGGCCAGCTGTCCATCGCCGCGCGCGAGGGCCTGGACAACCTCACGTTCGTCGTCAACTGCAACCTCCAGCGCCTCGACGGTCCTGTACGCGGCAACGGAAAGATCATCCAGGAGCTGGAGTCGCAGTTCCGGGGCGCCGGCTGGAACGTCATCAAGCTGGTCTGGGACCGCAGCTGGGACCCGCTGCTCGCCCAGGACCGCGACGGCGTGCTCGTCAACAAGCTGAACACCACGCCCGACGGCCAGTTCCAGACGTACGCCACCGAGACCGGCGCTTACATCCGCGAGCACTTCTTCGGCGGCGACCACCGGCTGCGCGGCATGGTCGAGAACATGACCGACGACCAGATCCTGCACCTGGGCCGCGGCGGTCACGACCACCGCAAGGTCTACGCGGCCTTCGCGGCGGCCAAGGCGCACAAGGGCCAGCCGACCGTGGTCCTCGCCCAGACGGTCAAGGGCTGGACGCTCGGCCCGAACTTCGAGGGCCGCAACGCCACGCACCAGATGAAGAAGCTGACGGTCGCCGACCTCAAGGGCTTCCGTGACCGGCTGCACCTGCCGATCTCCGACAAGGAGCTGGAGTCCGGCGCGCCGCCGTACTACCACCCGGGCCGGGACTCCGAAGAGATCCAGTACATGCACGACCGCCGCAAGCAGAACGGCGGGTACGTCCCGACGCGTGTCGTGCGCTCGAAGCCGCTCGCACTGCCCGAGGACAAGACGTACGCGAGTGTGAAGAAGGGCTCGGGTCAGCAGTCGATCGCCACGACCATGGCGTTCGTACGGCTGCTCAAGGACCTCATGCGGGACAAGGAGATCGGCAAGCGGTTCGTGCTGATCGCACCGGACGAGTACCGCACGTTCGGCATGGACTCGTTCTTCCCGAGCGCGAAGATCTACAATCCGCTGGGGCAGCAGTACGAGGCCGTGGACCGGGACCTGCTCCTCGCGTACAAGGAGTCGCCGACCGGGCAGATGCTGCACGACGGCATCTCGGAGGCGGGCTGTACGGCCTCCCTGATCGCGGCCGGTTCGGCCTACGCCACGCACGGCGAGCCGCTCATCCCGGTGTACGTCTTCTACTCGATGTTCGGTTTCCAGCGCACCGGTGACCAGTTCTGGCAGATGGCCGACCAGTTGGCGCGCGGCTTCGTACTGGGTGCGACCGCGGGGCGTACGACTCTGACCGGTGAGGGTCTGCAGCACGCGGACGGGCACTCGCAGCTGCTCGCCTCGACCAACCCGGGCTGTGTCGCGTACGACCCGGCCTACGGGTTCGAGATCGCGCACATCGTGAAGGACGGGCTGCGGCGGATGTACGGCTCGTCCGAGGAACACCCGCACGGCGAGGACGTCTTCTACTACCTCACCGTCTACAACGAGCCGATCCAGCACCCCGCGGAGCCGGCGGACGTCGACGTCGAGGGCATCCTCGCGGGCATCCACCGCTTCGCGGCGGGTACTTCGGGCTCCATCCCGGCGCAGATCATGGCGTCCGGTGTGGCGGTGCCGTGGGCCGTCGAGGCGCAGCGGCTGCTCGCCGAGGACTGGGACGTACGGGCCGACGTGTGGTCGGCGACCTCCTGGAACGAGCTGCGGCGCGAGGCCGTGGAGGTGGAGCGGCACAATCTGCTGCACCCGGAGGAGGAGCAGCGGGTTCCGTATGTGACGCGGAAGCTGTCGGGTGCCGAGGGGCCGTTCGTGGCCGTTTCCGACTGGATGCGGTCGGTTCCGGACCAGATCTCGCGGTGGGTGCCGGGGACTTACCAGTCGCTCGGCGCCGATGGGTTCGGGTTCGCGGATACGCGGGGCGCTGCTCGGCGGTTCTTCCACATCGACGCGCAGTCGATCGTGGTGGGAGTCCTGACGGAACTCGCCCGCGAGGGGAAGGTCGATCGGTCGCTGCTGAAGCAGGCGATCGATCGGTATCAGTTGCTCGATGTGGCCGCGGCTGATCCTGGGGCCGCGGGGGGTGACGCGTAGCGCTCCGCGGGGAGTGCGGGTTCGGGTGCGGCTGCGTGGGGGCTGGCCGCGCAGTTCCCCGCGCCCCTTAAAAGCACCGGGTGCGGTTGTGTGGGCGGCTAGCCACGCCGTTCCCCGCGCCCCTTAAGAACTTCGGGTGCGGCCCGGTGGGGGCTGGGCGCGCCGTTCCCCGCGCCCCTTCAAGGCGGGGCTGCGCCCCGATAGGGGCGCGGGGAACTGCGCGGCTCGCCCCCACCGGGCCGCACGGGCATGACGCGCGCAGAGACGTGCCTCGCGGGTCCATCGGGGCGCAGCCCCGTCTTGAAGGGGCGCGGGGAACTGCGCGGCCAGCCCCCGCCGGGCCGCACGGGCATGACGCGAGGCAGCGATGTGCCCCGCCGCCCTTCGAAGGGTGCGGGGCACATCTGAGATCTTCAGCTCGGTCAGAACATCATTCCGCCGGGGGCTGCCGATCCGGCTATCCAGATGACGGCCAGAACGGTGTCGATCGCTCCCAGTACCACCGCGATCAGCGCCGGTACGGGGCGGGCGCCGTTCCATCGGCGCCCCATTGCCAGCCAGCCGCAGACGATGGCCGCCGGGCCGAGGATGATCCCCAGCACAAGGAATCCGGCGACCGCGCAGATGACTCCGATGATTCCGAGCGTCGCGCTGTCCGGCCCGCTACGTGACCTCGTCCGGCTACGTGAGCGAGGGTGTTTGCGCGTGGTGTGACCGAAGCCCGCCATCATCAACTCCCTGGACCTCTGAGCCGACCGAATGCCGGTCGGTTCGGGCTCGGAAGTCGGGTACCCCGGTCATGTCAATTCAGACGCGTACTTCTTTGAAACGGTTGCGCGGCGTGCTGCCCCCCTCCGGCAGCACGCCGCCACTTCAACCGAACTGCCCGTTCCGTACAGATCAGTTGAGACCACTCTGACCTGGGATACGGGCGGTATGAAAGTCATACGCAGAGGTGTCACCCGGATAAGCGAAAACCCCGCCGAGCGAACTCGGCGGGGTGTAAAGAGATTTCGGAACCGGACTAGATGTGGCCGACTCCCGCGCCCGCCTCCGCGTTGGCGCCCCTCTTGGTGAGGAAGGCGACGAAGACGGCCACGACGGCGACCCCCGCCGCGACCAGGCTCGCCAGGCTCATACCGGAGATGAACGTGTCGTGGGCGACGTCCGTGATCTTCGCGGCGATCTCGGGCGGCGTGCCCGGGGCCACCGGCGGCGCGCCGACCTGTACCGCTTCCGCGGCCTGGTCCAGCTCGGCCGGGGAGAGCTTCGGCAGGCCCGCGTCGGCCCAGTTGCCCGCGAGGTCGTTGTCGACCTTGGACGCCATCACCGCGCCCAGGACCGCCGTGCCGAGGCTGCCGCCGATCTGCATGGCGGCCTGCTGAAGGCCTCCCGCGACACCGGACAGCTCCATCGGCGCGTTGCCCACGATGACCTCGGTGGCGCCGACCATGACGGGCGCGAGGCCGAGGCCGAGCAGCGCGAACCAGATCGACATGAGACCGCTGCTCGTGTCGGTCTCCAGCGTCGACACACCGAACATGGCGATGGCGGTGAGCGCCATACCGCCCGCGAGCGGGACGCGCGGTCCGGTCCTGCCGATCAGCACACCGGCCAGCGGCGAACCGACGATCATCATGCCGGTGAGCGGAAGCAGGTGCAGACCCGCGTCGATCGGGCTCATCCCGTGCACGTTCTGCAGGTAGAAGGTGACGAAGAACAGGCCGCCCATGAAGGCGATCGCCATGAGCACCATCAGGACCACACCGGCCGACAGCGGCACCGAGCGGAAGAGGGCGAGCGGGATGAGCGGTTCGCGCACCCGGTTCTCCCAGAACGCGAACAGGGCGAAGCCCAGCACGGAGATCCCGAGGAACGACCAGGTCAGCGCGGCTCCCCAGCCCCACGCGGGGGCCTTGATGAGCGCCCAGACCAAACAGAACATGGCGCCGGACAGCAGACCGATGCCGAGCAGGTCGAAGGAGCGCGGCGCGTTCTTCGCCCGGTGGTCGGTGAGGATCACCGCGCCGAGGACGACCGCGAGGATGCCGACCGGCACGTTGATGAAGAAGACGGACTGCCAGCTGACGTGCTCGACGAGCACCCCGCCGAGGATCGGGCCGCCCGCGGTGGAGGCGCCGATGACCATGCCCCAGATGCCGATCGCCATGTTCAGCTTCTCGGCCGGGAAGGTGGCCCGCAGCAGGCCGAGCGCGGCCGGCATCAGCAGCGCGCCGAACAGACCCTGGAGCACCCGGAAGACCACCACGAAGGCGATGCTGTCGGACAGCCCGATGGCCCCCGAGGCCGCCGCGAAGCCGACCACGCCTATGAGGAAGGTCTGACGGTGGCCGAACCGGTCCCCGAGCTTGCCCGCCGTGATCAGCGTGACGGCGAGCGCGAGGAAGTAGCCGTTCGTGATCCACTGGACGTCGGCGAAGGTGGCGCCGAGGTCCTTCTGGATGGCCGGGTTCGCGATGGCCACGATGGTGCCGTCGAGGGCCACCATCATGACGCCGACCGCCACGGTGATGAGGGTGAGCCACGGGTGGCCGCGCAGCCCCTCGGCCGGAGCCGGGCCGGGGGCGGCCGGGGCCTCGTCGGCCGGGCCCGTCTTGTCGACGGTGGTCTGACTAGTCATGCGATCGAGATTAGTGACAGCCGCTGACAATTGACAAACCAATTCACAATTCGGTAACTGACAAGTCATCCGCGGGGCTCGTACGCGCAACGGATGGTCACCCGGGCGCCTCCCGGGGACGGGAAAGAGGACTCATGGACACGGCACCCCGACCGGGCCTGCGCGAACGCAAGAAGCAGCGCACACGGGACGCGCTGGTGCGGTCCGCCCTGGAGCTGTTCGCGGCCCACGGGTACGAGCGGACGACCGTCGACGAGATCGTCGAGGCGGTCGGCGTCTCCCAGCGCACCTTCTTCCGCTACTTCGCCGGCAAGGAGGAGGCCGCCTTCGCCGTCCAGGAGATGACCGAGTCGCACTTCCTGGACGCGGTACGCCAACGCCCGCCCCACGAAGCCCCCTTGGACGCGCTGCGCCGGGCCGTCATGGCGAGCTGGGACACCATCGGGGAGGCGATCGAGGCCGTCGTGCCGATCGAACTGCACATGCGCACCTACCAGTTGATCGAGTCGACCCCCGCGCTGCTCGCCACCCATCTGCGCCGGCACGAGGGACTGGAGGAGCAGCTCGCCCGGCTGATCGCGGACCGCGAGGGCGTCGACGTGGACGCCGATCCGCGCCCGCGCGTGGCGGTGGCCCTGTTCGGCGGGGTGATGCGGCTGGCCTCCCGCCGGTGGGGCGCGGGCGACGATTTCAGCGTGGCCGCGATGCGCGAGCTGACCGCCTCGTATCTCGACGGGATGGGGCCCGCGTTGATCGAGAACTGGCACACGCGTGACGGAAGCGGCCACCGGGACGCGGAGTAACTCCTGTCGCACACAAAGTGGTGACCCTACGGGTACGGATCACCCCATGTGCGTACACAGCGTGATGACCTGGCAAAGGGCAGGCCCACATTGCCCCAATTACCCCAACGGAAACGTGATCCGCCTCACTCGGTTAACGCGAGACCCTCTCGTTCTCCTAGTGTGTCCTTTCAGTGACTTCCTTCGACTCCACCCCCCAACTCAACGTCTGGCGCATGTTGCTCGCGCTGGCCGTGGTGTTCGTGATGCTCGGGACCACCGGCTGGACCGCGGTACGCGGCCACAGAGGAGCGGCGACACCGATCGCGGCCTCCCTCGCCGCCTGGGAACGCGGTCACATAGGCGGGCACCGGCTGCCGGACCCGGACGAGACGACACCGATCCGGCTGGCCCAGTTCTTCGCCTCGCTCGACGCGCACCAGCGGACCCGGCTCGCCGCCCGCTATCCGCTCGCGGTCGGCAACATGAACGGGGCGCCGGTGGCCCTGCGCTACCGCGCCAACCGGATCGCCCTCGGCCAGGCACGCAAGGTCGAGATCGAACGCATGCGTGACAAGCGGCTCTCCGCGATCGGCCAGCGCGACGCGGGCCGCCGGATGCACCGCTACGAGGCGCTGATGGCCGACGGGCGCCGCATCCTCGCCTTCGACCCGATGGGTTCGGGCCGGGTCGCGGAGGTCTTCGGAGACCTCGGCAGGGCCGAACGGGTCTCGGTCGTGGTGCCCGGCGTCGACACCGACCTGCTGACCTTCCAGCGCACCGAGCGGCAGTACACCGCGCCGGTCGGCATGGCCAAGGCGCTGTACCGCGCCGAGCGGGAGGCAAGCCCGGCCACGCGTACGGCCGTGATCGCCTGGGCCGACTACACGACCCCGAACGGGCTCGGCATGGACGCCGCCACCGGCATCCGCGCCGAGGAGGGCGCGGTCCGGCTCGACGCCCTAGTGCGGGCGCTGCCCGGCCGCTCACGGGTCGCGCTGTACTGCCACAGCTACGGATCCGTGGTCTGCGGAGTGGCCGCCCACTCGCTGCCGCCGCGGGTCTCCGACATAGCGGTGGCGGGCAGTCCTGGCATGCGGGTCGAGCGGGCGGCGCAACTGCGTACCGCGGCCCGGGTGTGGGCCGTACGGGACTCCGACGACTGGATCCAGGACGTACCGCATCTGGAGGTCGGCGGGCTCGGCCACGGCGCCGACCCGATGTCCTCGGACTTCGGCGCGCGGGTGCTGTCCGCGCGCGGGGCGAAGGGACACACCGGGTATTTCGAGCCCGGGACCGACAGCCTGCGGAATTTCGCCGAGATCGGTATTGGCGCGTACCGCGCGGTCAGCTGTGCGCACGAGGACGACGTGTGCCGGGAGGGTCTGCCCGGTACCGCCGAAGCCGGACGCGCGTAGAGGACGAGACAAGTGCGGGCCGCTCAGGGAGGGGACTAGGAAGCGCATGCCGCATACGATGGCCCGCATGGGTGACGTACTGGCCGGATTTCATGCCGCCTGGGAGTTCGAGTCCGACTCCGTGCTCATCCGCTTCGAACGGGGGATCCGCACACCGAAGCTGTTCCAGGCGCTCGGTGAGCGGCGCATCCCGCTCGACGCGATCGCGTCGGTGACGCTGACGCCCGGCAAGCGCGGGACGGTCGTCCTGCGGGCCGAGCCGCGGCCGGGCGCCGATCCGTTGATGGAGGCGGCCGCGGGACAGCTGAGGGATGTGTGCGACCCCTACCGCCTCGTGCTGCCCGCCGAGCGCGAGACGCTCGCCGAGTACTACGCGGACGAGTTGCGCGCGATGCTCGGGCCGCCGGACGCGGGGCCGGTCGAGCGCTATCTCGTCCGGGCGCCCGAGACGCCGCTCCAGTTCAAGGCGTACGACGGCAAGGCGTCCTTCGACGGGAAGTCCGTGGCCTTCCGGTGGTTCTGGACGGGTGCCTCGTCCGCGAAGTGGAAGGCCGGCGACCAGACGTTCGCCGTCGCCGACCTGTGCGGGGTGGAGTGGCGTTCGCCCGAGATCTTCGAGGGGCATCTGCGGCTGCTGCGGCGCGAGGAGGGGGGTACGGGGGCCTCCCGGCCGGGGCAGGCGGATCAGGATCCGGCCGCGGTCGTGTTCGGGCTGGGGTACGGGCCGGTGCACGAGTCGCTGCCGTTCGCGGCCGCCGTGCTGGCGGCGGCGCGGTCCGGGGGGCCGGCTGTGCTGCCCGACGTGGCGTCGGGGCCGGCCGCCGGGGCGGTCGCGGTGGCCCCGCGGGCCCGGCGCGACCCCGCGGACATCGCCGAACGGATCCGGCACCTCGGTGAGCTGCACGAGGCGGGGCTCGTCACGGACGACGAGTTCTCGGTGAAGAAGGCGGAGCTTTTGGCGGAGCTCTGACGGTTCCGCCGTGGGGTCGTCCGCGGGCCGGTGGGGGCTTGTCGCGCAGTTCCCCGCGCCCCTAAAAACGGGGCTGCGCCCCTGCTTTTCGCCCTTCAGGGGCGCGGGGAACCCGATGAACCGCCGTGCTACTCCCGGCCCGCCGACGCGAACGTCATGTCGGCGTAGCGCGTGCCCGCGACCCGGTCGGCGATCGCGTCCAGGACGCCGAGGTCGGAGTCCGTCAGAGCGATCCGCGTCGCCGCCGTGTTCTCCTCCACCCGCGTACGCCGACGCGTACCGGGAATCGGCACGACCGGCAGCCCGTGCACCTCCGCCCGCCGGTGCACCCACGCCAGCGCGATCTGCCCCACGGACGCCCCGTGCCCCTCGGCGACCGTCCGGATCGAGTCGAGCAGGGCCGCGTTCTTCGCCGCGTTGTCCCCGTTGAAGCGGGGCTGCTGCCGGCGGACGTCGTCCGCGGTCAGCTCCTTGTCGGCGTCCGTGAAGGAACCGGTGAGGAAGCCGCGCCCGAGCGGGGAGTACGGGACCAGCGCCACGCCCAGCTCACGGGCCGCCGGAACGACCCCCGCCTCGATGTCCCGGCTGAACAGCGACCACTCCGACTGCACGGCCGCGATCGGATGCACCGCCTGCGCGGCCCGCAGTTCCCCGCCCGTCACCTCGCTGAGACCGAGCTGCTTGACCTTGCCCTCGCGGACCAGCTCGGCCATCACGCCGACGGTCTCCTCGATGGGGACGTTCACATCACGGCGGTGCATGTAGTAGAGGTCGATCACGTCGACGTCCAGCCGCTTGAGGCTCGCCTCGATCGCCTGCCGGATGTACGGGCCGTCGTTGCGGATGATCCGCCGCGTCGGCTCGTCCGGCGGGATCGTCATGGCGAACTTCGTCGCGATGACCACCTCGTCGCGGTGCGCCGCGAAGAACGGCGCCAGGAACCGCTCGTTCTCCCCCCGCCCGTAGGCGTCGGCCGTGTCGTAGTGCGTGACGCCCAGCTCCAGCGCGCGCTCCAGCGTGGCCCGGGCCTCCTCGGCGTCCGTCGGACCGTACGCGAAGCTCATGCCCATGCAGCCGAGCCCCTGCACGCCGACCTCGGGGCCGCCCGTGCCGAGCGGTGCCTTCGCGATCCTGCTGTCCGTCATCGGGACCTCTCCGACGCCAGGGCCTGCCCGGCGTCCGCATAGAAATTGATCTTCCGGTCGAGCACGGCGAGGGTGTCCTGGAGTTCGGCGATCCGGGCCCGCACGTCCCGCCGCGTCGCTTCGAGCAGTTCGAAGCGGTCCGCGTACGTCTCGTCGCCCTCGCGCACCATCTCCGCGTACCGCACCATGTCGGCGACCGGCATCCCGGTCAGCCGCAGCTTGCCGACGAGGTCGAGCCAGTCGAGATCACGGTTGCTGTAGCGCCGCTGGCCCGTGTGCGAACGGTCGATGTGCGGCATCAGCCCGATCCGCTCGTACCAGCGGAGCGTGTGCGCCGTCAGGCCGGTGAAGGCGACGACCTCGCTGATCGTGTACTGGTCCCGGCCGTCGGGACGCCTCTGCCTCTGCGGCGGGGCTACGCAGACGTCGGTCCCGGGCTCCGTGGTCTCCATCACCGTCATGACCTCCACGCTAAAACCTTGGAGTGCACTCCAAGCAAGCGGAAACGGATGAAATTCCGGGGACACGGGGCGCCGCGCTGGCTAGCGTGCCGATCATGAGCCTTGTACGCCGTGCTGTGCCCGAGGACGCCGAGGAATTGCTCCGACTGCGTCAGGTGTTGATCGACTCGATGTCCGGGGCGGACACGTCCACCGGCTGGCACGCGGAGTCCCTGGACACCGTACGGGGTCGGCTGGCCGATCCCGACGGGGGTTTCGCGGCCTTCGTCGTCGATCACCCGGAGCGGGCGGGGGCGCTGGCCGCGCTGGTGGTGGGGACCCTGGAGTACCGGATCGGGCGGCCCGGGAATCCGCACGGACGGATCGGTTACGTGTTCAGCGTCGCGACGGATCCCGGTGCGCGGCGCCGGGGGTACGCGCGGGCCTGCATGGAGGAGCTGGTGGTGTGGTTCCGGGAGCGGGGAGTCGGGCAGATCGATCTGACCGCCTCGGCGGAGGCTGCGCCGCTGTACGAGTCGATGGGGTTCGTCCGGACCCCGGATCCTCTTATGCGGCTTCGATTGTGACTGCGGCCCGGTGGGGGCCGGTCGCGCAGTTCCCCGCGCCCCTGACGGGGCCCCCACACGGGGCCCGTAGGCTCTGGGCATGTCTATGGAGAGCCTCGCGCTGATCGAGAAGTGGCCCGTCCCCACCGCCGCCGCGGCTGTCGTGCGGGCGGACGGCACCCTGCTCGGGGCCCACGGTCCCACCGCACAGCCCTTCGCGCTGGCCTCGGTCACCAAGCCCCTCGCCGCCTACGCCGTGCTCGTCGCGTACGAGGAAGGGGCCGTCGAGCTGGACGAGGCGGCCGGGCCCGAGGGGGCCACCGTGCGGCATCTGCTCGCGCACACGAGCGGGCTCGCCTTCGACGAGCACCGGGTGACGGCTCCGCCCGGACAGCGGCGGCTGTACTCCAACGCCGGGTTCGAGCAGTTGGGCGACCACCTCGCGAAGGCGACGGAGATCCCCTTCGGCGAGTATCTGCGACAGGCGGTGCTCGAACCGCTCGGGATGACGTCGACGACCCTCGACGGCTCCCCCGCGAAGGACGGCGTCTCGACCGTCGACGACCTGGTGCGGTTCGCCGCCGAGGTGCAGGCGCCACGGCTGCTCGACCCGCGGACGGTCGCCGAGGCGATGACCGTGCAGTACCCGGGGACGAAGGGCGTCCTGCCGGGCTACGGCCACCAGAACCCCAACGACTGGGGCCTCGGCTTCGAGATCCGCGACTCCAAGTCGCCTCACTGGACGGGCGGTTCGTCCTCCCCCCGCACCTTCGGTCACTTCGGTCAGTCCGGCACCTTCCTGTGGATCGACCCGGACGCGGGCGTGGCGTGCGTGGCCCTGACGGACCGCGCCTTCGGCACCTGGGCGACGGAGGTCTGGCCCGCGTTCACGGACGCGGTGCTGGCCGAGCTGGGCCGCTGAGCACCGCCCGGTCGGCGTCGTCCCAGGCCGAGTCCGTCCCCGCGGTGACGAGCGAGGCGAAGCCGCCGGGCATGGCCCCGCCGTCCTCGGCCATGATCGTGACGGTGTACATGCGTTCCGTGGCCGAGGTGTTCTCGATGCGGTGGAGCGAACCCGGCGGCAGGACGAGGACGTCCCCGGGGCCGATCGGCACGGAGTGCTCGTCGCTGTGGGCGGTGCCGTGGCCGGCGAGGACCACGAAGATCTCGGTGGACTCGGGGTGGGAGTTGTCGGGCTGGGCACCGCCGGGCTCCCAGACCTCGTAGAACACGCTGGTCGGCGAGTTGTCGGCCGGACCCGCCAGCAGGGCGAGCCGGACCGTGTCCGTGGGTGAGATCAACTGCGGTGTCACCTGGTCCAGGCGGCGGAGGATGGGCGGGGTGCTCATACGGTGTCCTCGGGGTTCGGGGTGGTCGGATCGGCGGGCTCCGCCTTGAGGGCGTCCAGCAGGTCGGAGGTCGACGCGGTGAAGCCGTAGCACTGGCGGACGTTGTAGAGGGTCGCGTCGTGGCAGTAGGACGGCGAGGTCGTGGCGGACGCGTCGTCGAGCATGACGACGTCGTAGCCCAGGCACGCGGCGTCGATGAGCGTGGCGTACACGCACTGGTCGGAGTTGACGCCGGCGAACAGCAGCGTGTCCACGCGCAGATTGCGCAGGACACTGTCGAGCGGGGTGTCCCAGAAACCGCTCATCCGGTACTTGTCCACCTGGATGTCACCGGGCTCGGCGCTCACCCCGTCCACGAGGGCGGCGCCCCAGCTGTCCTTGGTCAGCACGGGGGCGCCCGAGGGTGCCGTGCGGGAGCCGATGCCCTCGCCGGTTCCCCGCGGGTCGTAGACGTGGGCCACGCCCGGCGGCAGGTTGGCCTGGTCGGGGCGGTTGCCCCAGTTCAGCCAGATCACGGGGATCCCGGCGGCCCGCGCGCCGGTGACGGCCCGCGCGCCGAGGCCGACGGCCGGTGCCAGGACCGACACGTCGACGCCGATACCGGCCAGCCAGCCGTCGGCGGCGCAGAAGTCGTTCTGCAGGTCCACGACGATGACGGCGGTGCGCGACGGGTCGAGCGTCAGGGGCGTCGGCAGGGCGGGGAGGGTGACGGACCGTTCGGGCAGGTGCGGGCGGTGCAGGTCCACACTGCCGGCGACGCCGTTGCCGTTGCCATCGCCGTTGCCGTTGCCGTTGCCGTTGCCGTTGCCGGGGAACTGCCAGCGGTTGCGGTGCCGTAGGGGTGCGCGGCCGTCGGGGACGACCGCCCCGGTACCGGTACTCATCGAAGGGCCTCCAGACCGGCGGCGAGGGCGAGCAGGGCGTGGTCCGTGCCGGGCGCGCCGAGCAGGCACACACCGGCCGGGCGGCCGTCGGCCAGTCGCAGCAGGGGCAGGGACAGGGCGGGAGCCCCGGCGAGCCCCGCGAGGCAGGTCATGCGCAGGGTCGCCGCCCGCTCCGCCTCGATCCGCTCACCGGTCGCGGTCCGCCCCGGCGCCGGACCGGACGCCGAGGGGATCACCAGTACGGTGCCGGTGAGCCGGGCCCGTAGCTGTTCGCGGGCCTCGGCGACGACCTCGCGCGCCTGTTCCGCCTGCCGTTCGGTCACGTCGGCCGCCTGCGCGAAACGGCCGCCGACATCCGCGCCGAGCGCACCCGGATGAGCCGTGATCCACGCGCCGTGGGCCTGCCATGCCTCCCACGCCTGGACCGTACGGAAGGCGGTGAACCACCTTTCCAGCACGGGGAGTTGCAGATCGTCCGGCTCCGGCGGCGGGAGCTCTCCCGCGTCGCACAGGGACTCGACGGTGGCGGCGAAGGTGTTCCGTACCTCGGTGCTCGCCAGTTCCTCCAGCACCGGCAGCCGTACCGTGCGGCGAACGGCCACCGTGTCGTCCCCGGCCTGCTCCGGCTGCCCGAGCAGGGCCTCGGCGACCAGGGCGGAGGTGCGTACGTCACGGGTGAGCCAGCCCACCGTGTCGAAGGACGGGGCCAGGGGCAGGACTCCGGCCGTACTGATGGCGCCGTGCGTCGTACGCAGTCCGACCAGGCCCTGGTAGGAGGCCGGTACCCGGATCGAGCCCGCCGTGTCGGTGCCCAGGCCCACGTCCGCCTGACCGAGTGCGACGGCGGCGGCCGGGCCGCTGGTGGACCCGCCGCTGACACTGCCGGGGGCGGCCGGGTTCGGCGGTGTGCCGTAGTGCGCGTTGGTTCCGGCGAGGCTGTAGGCGAACTCGTCGGTGCGGGCGATACCGACCGCGTGGGCACCGGCTTCGAGGAGCGCGGCGACGGCGGGAGCCGTGTGCGTACGCGGCCGCTGTTCGGCGAGCCAGGTGGGTACTCCCGCGCCGACCGGGTGGCCCGCGACGTCGAACAGGTCCTTCACGGCGAGGCCGTACCCGTCCAGCGGACCGGGTGCCGTGGCCGCCGCCAGCGGATCTCCGACGGCCCGCCAGACCGTACGGTCGAAGGCGCCTGACCCGGCGCCCGACCCGGCCCCGGAAACCGGCTGCGCGGCAGCGGTCGGCAGGCTCACGTGGGCCGCGGCGACGGCCCAGCGGCCGTCGTCCAGCAGCCGCCACAGCTGGGTCTGCAGGCCGGTGGCGTCGCCGTCGCGGGTGCTCGCCATCAGCAGGGCCGCGTCGGGCGCGACCACCTGGACGTGCAGTTGGACGACAACCCGGGTGGGGACTTTGGCGCGGGCCGAGCGGAAGCCCGCGATGGCGTCGTGGCCGACGAGGAGCGTGCGGCCGTCGCCCCTGATGGTGTGCGGGCCCGGCATGAACAGTTCGTCGAGGGTCGTGCGGTCGTTGGCCAGCAGAGCCGCGTCGTAGCGCCGGAAGGCGTCGAGCAGTCCGTCCGGCACCGCGTCGGGTGCGATCACCTCGCACGCGTCGGCGGCAGTGGTGGCTGTGCCCGTCGTGTCTGTCGTGCTTGTGTGCGTCGTCACCACGCACCTCCTTCCACCAGGGCGAAGTCCGAGAGTCTGATGCGGGCGTGGACGCCCTTGACGACATCCACCACCTGCGAGATGTCGAAGTCGGTCGCGGCGCTCAGGTACGCGTACGCCAGC
Organism: Streptomyces liliiviolaceus; assembly: GCF_018070025.1. NCBI lineage: Bacteria > Bacillati > Actinomycetota > Actinomycetes > Kitasatosporales > Streptomycetaceae > Streptomyces > Streptomyces liliiviolaceus. The sequence goes on along the minus strand of NZ_JAGPYQ010000001.1, from coordinate 3,189,812 downwards.
TCGGGAGCCATGCCGAAGGACGCGCCCAGCACTTCCAGGGCGTTGCGGGCGCAGGCCGCGACCGCCTCGTCCAGGTCGGGGTCGAGGCCGGTCGGGACGAGGAACTGCGGGGTGCGGACCACGGGTCCGCGAGCCGCGCCGAAGAGTTCCGCGGCCCGCGCCGCGGGCACGACGTCGAACGTCAGCGTGGCGCGCAGCGGCGCTTCGAGGGCGGTCAGCGCGATCTCGCCGTTTCCCTGCGCCAGATGCGGGTCCCCGGCGTAGAAGCCGGCGCCCGGCACCTGCACCGGCAGATAGAGGGTGCTGCCCTCGCGCAGCAGCGAGATGTCGAGATTTCCGCCGTGCAGCCCCGGCGGGGTGGAGTGCAGCCGCTCGGGGCCGGGTGTGGCCACACCCATCACGCCGAGGAAGGGCGCGAGGGGGAAGCGGACGGGCCGTTCCGTCGCGCCGGGGAGGAGCGGCAGGGTCGCCAGCGCGGTGGCCGGGTCCGCCCCGTCCAGCCCGAGCACCGAGCAGAACACGCTGGTCAGCGGGGAGTTCGAGGGGAAGGACTCGGGGAGCAGGCCCTTGGCGTGGCGGCTGGAGATCACTCCGTACGAGGTGCGCGGCTGGAGGCGGTCGACGTGGACGGCCAGGTAGTCGCCGACCTCGGCGCCCCGTATCTCGATCGGTCCGGTGACGATGTGCGGGCCGTCGGCGGGCGTGTGCGCGGCGTTCGAGGCGATCGCGACGGTGTCGGCCAGGACGTCCTCGGGGGCGACTCCGTGGCGGCCGAAGAAGGTCACCGGGTCGCGGCCCTGGTCCTCCATGACGCCCTCGTGGCTGACGGTGTCCAGGGTGATCTGCTCGCCCGGCTCGACGGAGAGCACCGGGGCGTCGTCGCCGCTGGGCAGGCGGCCCCACAGGGTCGTGTCCACCGTGGCACCGAGGTGCCGGCGTACGGCGGTCGTCATCGTTCCTCCGCGTGGTTCATGGGGTTCAGGGCGCCACGCGGGTGCGCGGCGGTCAGGACGGGGGCGGGAAGTCCGCGGTCGTGTGCCGCGCGGGCCATCCGGGTGTGTGTCTCCGCCGTGGCGTCGGCCGCCAGCGGATGCTCCGGCCGGCCGTCGGCGACGACCCGCCGCCCGCCCACGTACACCTCTTTGAGGTTGCGCGGTCCGCAGGCCAGGACGTATCCCGCGTACGCGTCCCAGACCGGACCGGTGTCCGGGTCGGCCGGGTCGACGACCAGGAAGTCGGCGAACTTGCCCGGTTCGAGGCTGCCGATCCGGTCGTCGGCGCCGAGCACCTCGGCCGAGCCGAGCGTGTGCAGGCGCAGTACCTCGCGCGGCATCATGACCGACGCCCGGGAGTGCGCGGCGCGCAGCGCGTACAGGCCGATCCGCATGTTCTGGAAGGGGTCGGAGACGTCCGTGCAGGACTGGTCGTCCAGGCCCATGCCGACGCGGATGCCGCGCTCGCGGTAGCGGGCGATGTCGGCGAATCCGGAGCCCAGCCGCCCGTTGGAGGCCGGCTGCCACACGACGGCGCTGCCGCTGGCCGCCACCGCGTCGATCATGTCGTCGGTGGGGTGGACGAAGTGCCCGAACAGCATGTCCGGTCCCAGCGCCCCGGCCTTCGCGTACCAGTCGAACTTGGCCTGCTGGGCCTCGATGTTCTCGGCCGTCTCCACGAAGTGCGCCTGGTTCACCACGCCGTGGCGCCGCATGGTCTCGGCTTCCAGGGCCGCCGTGTCCGGTGAGTCCGACCACTGCACGGCGCCGTAGACGGAGACGCCGAGGAAGGCGTCCCGCGGGATGCGTCCGCGTGCCTCGTCGGCCATCCCGGCGAAGTTGGCGCGGGCGCCGTCGGGGCCGAACTCCTGGTCGTCCAGGCGGATCGCGGTCATCACGCGCAGCCCGGAGCGGGCCGCGGCGTCGAACTGGCGGGTCAGGAACTCCTCGGGGTGGACGGCCCCCGGCACATCGCGGTGGGTGGTCCGGTCGTACATCCACAGCACCCGGTTCTGGGCGAAGTTGTACGCCGAGGTGATGCCGTTGCCGAGGAAGTCCAGGCAGCCGTGCAGGGCGAACCAGTACATGTCCTCGGGTCCGGCGCCGAGCAGGATGTCGTTGTTGGCGCGCACCCAGGGGTAGAGCGTCTCCCCCGCCGCGAGTCCGCGCAGTCCCGAGGTGTGCAGATGGCTGTGGGCGGAGACGAACCCGGGGGCGACGATCTTCCCGGACGCGTCGAGCACGGTCCCTTCGAGGGCCGGGGGTTCGCCGGGGCCGATGCCGGTGATGCGGCCGTCGCCGCCGACCGTGAACCATCCGGTGAAGGGGTCCTGCCCGTCGGCCATGGTGAGCAACAGGGCGTTGACGACAGTGAGTTCGGCCGTCATGCGGCGGTCGTCCCGCCGAGCGCGGGGAACGCGAAGTCCCGTACCTCGGTGAGTGCCTCCGCGAGCAGGCCGCTCCAGTGCTCCAGGAGCAGTCTGCCGGTGTCGGCGTTCGCCCCGGTCGGGTCGCCGACGACACCGGAGGCCGACACGTCGTCGATCAGCCAGGCGGTGGGGACCACGCCCTCCAGGGTGAGGTGCTTCTGCGCGCGGTAGAACGCGCCGACCGTCAGTCCGTCCGCGACCGCCTTGTCCTGCTTGACGAGTTCCGGTGCGATCGCCATCACCAGGGAGGTCTCCAGGAAGCCGCCGTGGATGCCGAAGGGGTCGGGGTCCTCCACGGTGTCCGGGAGGGCGAACCGTGACGGCATGATGGAGAAGACCTCCAGGCCGAAGCGGTGCCGGATGTCGCGTGACACCACGTCCAGGAGGCTCGGCTGGCCGCCGTGGCCGTTGACGAAGACGAGCTTGCGCACTCCGCCGGCGGCGAGCGACTCCCCCAGGTCCAGGCAGACCGACAGCAGGGTGTTCGTGGACATGGCGATGGTTCCGGCGCGGCCCAGGTGCTCGGTGGACTTGCCGTAGTGCAGGGTCGGCAGGACCCAGGTGCCGCTGTCGGGGCCGAGCCGGCGCACGGCGGTGCGGGCGATGGTCTCGGCGGTCAACGCGTCGGTGATCAGCGGCAGATGGGCGCCGTGCTGTTCCACCGCGCCGATCGGCTGGACCACCACGGTGCGGTCCTTGGCGAGGCCCGCGACGTCCTCGGTGGTGAGGTCGGCCCACATGCGGGTGCTGTCGTCGTTCATGGTGATTTCCTGTCGTTCTTCTTCGGCGGGCTTCAGCGGGCCGCGCCGGGATCCAGCGGGCTTCGGCGGGCGGCTTGTCGTGCGGCCGGCGGCCTATTCGTCGGTCGGCAGCGCCGACTCGTGCCACTTGCCGAGCAGGAGCCTCTCGGCGCCCACGACGACCGCGAACAGCAGCAGCGACACGACGCTCGCGCCGAACACCGCGAGGAACAGCTGAGGCGTACGCAGCTGCACCGCGCTCTCGGTGATGACGTATCCCAGGCCGCCCGCGCCGCCGCCGACACCGGCCACGAACTCGCCGACGATCGCGCCGATCACGGAGGCACCGGCGGCGACCCGCAGGCCGGTCAGGATCTCCGGCAGTGCGCCCGGCAGCCGCAGGAAGAGCAGTTGGACGCGGGCGGGGGCGCCGGCCATCGAGTAGAGCTGGACCAGGTTGCGGTCGACGGACTTCAGTCCCTGGAGGGTGTTGGCGGCCACCGGGAACAGCGCGATCATCGCGGCCACCATGGTGTTGGTGGCCATACCGGGGCCGAGCCAGACCACGAACAGCGGCGCGATCGCCACGATCGGGATGGTTTGCAGCAGGATCAGATAGGGGTACAGGCTGCGTTCCATCAGCCGCCAGCGCCCCATCACCAGCGCGCTGCTCACGCCGACCACCCCCGCGAGCACGAAGCCCAGCACCGACTCGCGCAGGGTCACCCAGGTCGGGGTGAGGATGGAGTCGGCCTCGTGCAGGACGGTGTCCACCATCGTCATGGGCGAGGGCAGCATGTAACCGGGGATGTCGAACGCGACGATCACGAGCTGCCACAGGGCGATCATCACCACCAGCGCGCCCAGCGGCGGCAGTACGGTCCGCAGGGCCACGGGCCGCCCGGCGCGCGGGGACTTGGCGGGCTGCGCGTCCTCGGCGGAGGTCCGCGCGGTGTCGAGCACGGTCATATCCCCGCGCCTCCCAGCATGGTCGAGATCTCGGTACGCAGTTCCCGCAGCGCGGCGTCGTCGCGCGGGGCGGCGGGGTCCGTGGTGGGCGGGCTCGGGGAGCGGAACACCTCGATGACGCGCCCCGGTCCGGTGCCCATCACGGCCACCTGGTGGCCGAGGCGGACCGCCTCGGGGATGGAGTGGGTGACGAACATGACGGTGACCTGGCGGGTGCGCCACAGGTGGAGCAGTTCGGCGCCCATCTTCTCCCGGTTGAACTCGTCCAGCGCGGCGAACGGCTCGTCCATCAGCAGCAGTTCGGGGTCGCTGGTGAGCGACCGGGCGAGCGAGGCGCGCATCTTCATGCCGCCGGACAGCTCGCGCGGGTAGGACTTCTCGAACCCCTGGAGACCGACCAGGTCGATCGCCTTCTGCGCGCGTTCGCGGCGTTCGGCACGGGGTACGCCCTGGAGTCTGGCGACGAGTTCGACGTTGGCCCGGATCGAGCGCCAGGCCAGCAGCGTCGGGTCCTGGAAGACGTACGACATGCGGTCGGTGCGGCGGTTCATGGTGCCGCTGGTCGGGGCGGTCAGGCCGGCCGCCATGCGCAGCAAAGTCGACTTGCCGCAGCCGGAGGGGCCGACGAGGGCGGTGATCTCGGACCGGGGCAGCCGCAGGTCGATGGGGGCCAGGGCGCGGAAGCCGCTGTTGTAGACCTTGTCCGCGCCGTCGAAGTCGACCAGCGGGCCGAGGTCCGCGGCGGGGTCGTGCACGGTGGCTGTACTCATGGGTGTCGCTCCTTCCGGTCGGTGGGACCAGTCAGTAGGAGCCGTCGGGCGCGGCGGGGAGGGCGGACGGCGCGGCGACCTTCGGGAGCAGTGAGGAGTCGTACAGGTCGGCGGCCTTCGGGGTGCCCTTGAGCTGGCCGAGCTGCTTCATCTGGTCGATGAGGGTGTTCCAGCGGTCGGCGGTCATCGTGCCGAGCTGCTTCTTGCCGTCACCCGCGACGACGTACTTGCGCTGCTTGTCCCACGCGTACCAGACGCTTCCGCTGGTCTGCTGGTCGTTGGCCTTGAGGATGGCGGCGTTGGCGGTCTTGGCGACGCTCACGTCACCCATGTAGTCCTGCCAGCCCTGCATGCTCGCCGCGAGGAAGGCGGTCAGTTCCTCGCGGTGGCTCTTGAGGTAGGACTCGGAGGTGAAGAAGACGTCGTTGTACGGGTTGTAGCCGGAGTCGGAGAACGGGATGAAGTCGACCTCCACCCCGGCCTTCTGCGCCTGGTACGCCTCGTTGGTGGGCCAGCCCTGCTGGACGAGGCTGTCCTTCTTGAGGAAGTTGGCGATGGAGCCCTGGTAGACCTGCGTGGAGAAGTCGATGCCGGTCTTCTTCTTGACCCACGCCGGGCCTAGCTGGCCGGTCTGCGTCACCCAGGTCTTGCCGTCCATGTCGTCGAAGGACGTGATGCCGCTGTCCTTGTGCGTCATCACGCCGACCGGGTTGTCCTGGTAGAGGGCGCCGATCGCGACGATCGGGATGCCCTGCTGCTGGGCCTGGACGATCCCGGCGGCGTCGGCGAATCCGACCTGCGCGCGGCCGGCGGCGACGAGCTGGGTGGCCGAGACCTGGGGGCCGCCGGACTGCAGGGTGACGTCGAGCTTTTGGTCCTCGTACAGGCCCTCGGCCTTCGCCGCGAAGAAGCCGCCGCCCTCGGCGTCGGCGTACCAGGGCAGGACGACCTTGAAGTCGGTGGTGTCGCCGGACCCGGCCGCCGCGGAGGTCGAGGAGGAGTCGGAGCCGCAGGCCGACACGGCGACCAGGGCGAGCGCGGTGGCCGAGACGGCGACGGCGGTGCGGGACGGCCGGGCATGCCGGAGGAAGGTCTGGAGGTGCATGGGGTGCTCTTTCGGGGAGGGGCCGGTGGGTGGATCTGCCGGGCCGGATCAGAACGTCAGAACGAAGGCAGGTTGTTCTTCGTGAGATGCGTGACGTCCGCGAGGTGCGCCAGCATCGCGTCCCGGGCCGCGGCGCCGTTGCCGCTCCGTACTGCGGTGAAGATGAGCTGATGGCCGAGGTGCGAGGAGCGCCTGGCCTCGTCGGTGCCGTGGGAGAAGGCGCGTACCGACTCCGTCCAGCTGTTGGCGAGCGAGTTGAGGGCCACCATCAGCGGGTTCTGCGACGCCTGGGCGAGCAGCATGTGGAAGGTGATGTCCGCCTTCAGGGACTCCTCCTGGGTGAGGTCGTCGCGGGCGGTGGTCTCCAGTACGCGTTCCAGCGCGTACAGGCCGGCCTTGGTGGCGCGTTCCGCGGCGAGTTGGGCGAACTTGGGCTCGATCGTCTCGCGCAGCTCCGCCACATCGCGCAGCGTCCGCTCGGACTCGGGCATCTCCTCGTACACGGTGCGTACGTGGGCGGGTGCCTCCAGCACGATGGTGCCGCGGCCCGGCCTGCGTTCGACGACCCGTTTGGCCTCCAGTTCGTGCATGGCCTCGCGCAGAGAGGCCCGCGAGACCTTGAGCACCTGCGCCAGTTCACGCTCGGCGGGCAGCTTGGTGCCGGGTGCCAGGGAACCGCTGCTGATGAGCGTTTCGATGTGGGCGACGATCTCGCTGCTCACACTCGTCGACTGCCGCACGAACGCGTCGAACGTGACCGACTTGATCGACTTGATCGACTTGTCCAACGCCATTCCTCCCCGACCGGTAGGTGTGATGGTCAGACCATCTGATGAAGCGAACGTACGGCCGATCATTTTCAGCCGGAAGACTTCACGGACATCGGGAACAAGACGTTTACACGGGACGCATGGGCGTAACAACGGCTCCTGCGTCGATAAAGGGCGCCGTCGAGGGGAAACGACGGTCGGCGGGCGCCCTGGGCGACCCGCCGAACCGGAGAGAGGACTGGATCAACTCCGTTACGCGGCAACGGAGTAGGGACCGACGACGGCCGGGCCCACCTCGGGGGCGAGCGCCGACGGCCTCACGGCGACGGGCACCCCGACCGGCCGGCGTGGCCCGAAACCTCCTGGACATCTGCCACCGGTGTCAGCGGCGGCTCTCGATCCGCAGGTCGCCCGCGGTCACCCGGCGGATGTGCTCGCCGGCGAGCATGTCGTGCGGGAAGCCGAGGCCGATCCGGCTCGCCTCGTCGAGGCGGGCCAGCTGGGCGGCGGTGAAGTCGACCTCCAGGGCGCCCAGATTGCCCTCCAGCTGCGCGGGGGTGCGGGCGCCGACGACCGGCGCGGTCACGCCCGGGTTCCGCAGGGTCCAGGCCAGACCGACCTGGGCGGGTGTGCGGCCCTGCTCCGCGGCGACCTCCTTCACCACGTCGGCGATGGCAAGGTTGCGTTCGGTGACCGTGCCCAGGGCGGCGTTGAAGCTCTTGCGGGTGCTGCCGCCGGACGCGGTGTCCGCCGCGGTCAGGTCGTCGCGGCTGTACTTCCCGGTGAGCAGCCCGCCCGCCAGCGGCGAGTACGGGATCACGCCGAGACCCATCTCGCGTGCCATGGGGATGAGGTCGCGTTCGCCGGTGCGCTCGATCAGGCTGTACTCGATCTGCAGGGCGACCAGGGGCGACCAGCCGCGCAGGTCGGCGATCGCCTGCATGCGCGACACCTGCCAGGCCGGGGCGTTGGAGATCGCCACGTACAGGACCTTGCCCTGCCTGACCAGGTCGTCCATGCCGCGCAGGATCTCCTCGACCGGGGTCGTGAAGTCCCACACGTGCAGGTAGAGCAGATCGAGGTAGTCCGTGTTCAGCCGGCGCAGACTGGCCTCCACCGACGCGAACAGGCTCTTGCGGTGGCCGCCGCCGGAGTTGGGGTCGCCGGGGCGCCGCAGCGTCGTGTACTTCGTCGCCAGCACCAGGCTCTCGCGGTTGGCGCGGTCGCGGGTGAACTCGCCGAGCAGCCGCTCGGAGCTGCCCTCGGTGTACGTGTTGGCGGTGTCGATGAAGTTGCCGCCGCGCTCCACGTAGAGGTCGAACAGCTTGCGCGCCTCGTCCCGCTCCGCGCCCCAGCCCCACTCGGTGCCGAAGGTCGCCGCGCCCAGGGCCAGCGGTGAGACCCGCAGCCCGGAACGGCCCAGCAGCCGGTAGGTGTCGAGGGTGAGTGACATGGTGTCGTTCTCCTGTGCTCGCTCGTGATCCGTCGTCGCCAGCGAGTCTGCGAGCGCCCCGGGCCGGGGGTAAGGGAAGGGCCTTCCTGGGAACACCGGTCCCACCCTGGTGGTTGGGTCGGACATGACGACCCGCACCGTGGACGTGGACGCGACACAGGAACTGGCCGCGTTCCTGCGGACCCGGCGTGAACGGCTGGACCCGGACGATCTCGGGCTGCCTTCGCGCCGGCGCTCCCGGCGCACCCCGGGCCTGCGCCGCGAGGAGGTCGCCGAACTGGCCGGGGTCAGCGTCGACTACGTCGTACGGCTGGAGCAGGGACGCGGGCTGCGGCCCTCGGCGGACGTGCTGGCGGCGCTGTCCCGGGCGCTGCGCCTGAGCGCCGACGAACGCGCCTACCTCTTCGACCTGGCCCGGCAGCGCCGCCCCGACACCGCCGAACGGCCCGCCACCAGCGCGGCGCCGACCCTCGCCCGGCTGGTCGAGGACCTGTCGCCCCTGCCGGCCATGGTGCTGAACCACCGCTACGACATCGTCGCCTGGAACCGCGAGATGGCGGGGCTGCTGGTGGACTTCGCCACCCTGCCGCCGGCGCGGCGCAATTCGATGTGGATGTGCCTGATGCATCCCCGGACCCGCGAGCTGTACGTCGACCGCGAACGCGTCGTACGGGAGGGGGCGGCCCATCTGCGCGCCGCGTGGGCCGCGTATCCCGGGGACCGGGTCCTGAACGACCTCATCGCCGAGTTCAGCACGCACGATGAGCGGTTCGCCCGCGCGTGGGCCGAGCGGGACGTCAAGGTCAAGGGCCGCGGACGCAAGGTCATGCGGCATCCCGAGGCCGGCGAGATCGCGGTCGACTTCGAAGTGCTCACACCGATCCAGGATCTGGACCAGCGGGTGGTGATCTACCGCCCCGCGGACGACGAGAGCCGGTCGGCGATGGGCCGGCTGCCCACACGCTGATGCGGCCCGCCCGGTGATGCCGCCCGTACGGTGACGTCCGGCCGTCAGCGGGCCGCCATCTCCCACAGCAGCAGCTCCGCCGCCCCGCGCGCCACCGCCTCCAGGTCCTTCGCGTCCCCGACCCGGGCCGCGTCCCCGGGACCCAGCACCTCACCGCCCAGCAGCACCTCACCGCGTACGACATGCGCGTACAGGAAACGTGCGTCGGGGACGGCGGTCCGCTGTCCTGCGGCGAGGCGGCGTACATGGAGCATCGCCCCCGCCTCCGGGAGCGCGTACGGCGTGGAGTCCGCGATGCCGTGGACGATCTCGTACGCGGGGTCGCCGCCCGGCTCCAGGGGGGCCAGCCACATCTGGACGAAGCGCAGGGGCACCGCGCCGTCGTTGCGTTCGACGTGGCGGACCCCGCCCGCCGCGCTGAGGCGCTGGACGTCCCCGGGGCGTACGAGCGACTCGTGGCCCGTGGAGTCCCGGTGGGTCAGCTCGCCCTCGACGACCCACGTGACGATCTCGGTGTGGCTGTGCGGGTGCTCGTCGAAACCGGCGCCGGGCGCGAGGCGTTCCTCGTTGCAGGCGATGACCGCGCCGAAGCGGAGGTTGTCCGGGTCGTAGTGCGGGCCGAAGGAGAAGGCGTGCAGGGACTCGATCCCGGCCGCCGGGTCGCCTCCGCGGTAGCGCTCACCGGCGCGCCGTACGTCCATCACGCGACCCACGGTAGACCCGCCGGGCGTGCCACCTGCGACCCTCCGCCGCATCCTGCCGTCCGGATAAGGCAGTCTTGTTCCGTGCCCGAACCCGAATCCAGCAACACCGAGCGCGCCGCGCGCGCCGCCCACGCGCACACCGCGACCCTGAAGCGGCTGGAGAAGTCGTCCGGCAGTCTCGCCGCCCAGGCCATCGCACGCATGGACGAGACGCTGTCCTGGTACCGGGCCATGCCACCGGAGAACCGGTCGTGGATCGGCCTCGTCGCACAGGCCGGTATCGCCGCGTTCACCGAGTGGTTCCGGCATCCGGACGCACCCCAGGCGATCTCCACGGACGTCTTCGGCACCGCGCCGCGCGAGCTGACCAGGGCGATCACCCTGCGTCAGACCGTGGAGATGGTGCGGACGACGATCGAGGTGATGGAGTCCGCGATCGACGAGGTCGCGGCCCCCGGCGACGAGAACGTGCTCCGTGAGGCGCTGCTCGTGTACGCCCGGGAGATCGCCTTCGCCACCGCCCAGGTGTACGCGCAGGCCGCCGAGGCACGCGGTGCCTGGGACGCCCGCCTGGAGTCGCTCGTCGTGAACGCGGTCCTGTCCGGGGAGGCCGACGAGGGAGCGGTGTCCCGTGCCGCGGCCCTCGGCTGGAACTCGCCCGAGCATGTGTGCGTGGTGCTGGGCACGGCACCCGACGGCGACAGCGAGCTGACCGTCGAGGCCATCCGGCGGGCCGCCCGGCACGCCAAGCTCCAGGTGCTCACCGGTGTCCTCGGTGACCGGCTGGTCGTCATCGCGGGCGGCAGCGACAATCCGCTGGCCGTCGCGAAATCGCTGATCGGACCGTATGCCGCGGGGGCCGTGGTGGCCGGTCCCGTGGTCCCCGACCTGCTGGCCGCGACCCGGTCCGCGCAGGCCGCGGCAGCCGGGCTCAAGGCGTGTTTCGCCTGGCAGGACGCCCCCAGGCCGGTACTGGCGGACGATCTCCTGCCGGAGCGCTCGATCGCCGGTGACCCGGCGGCGCGCGACCAGTTGGTGGAGGAGATCTACAGACCGCTTGAGGAGGCCGGCTCGGCGCTCCTGGAGACGCTGAGCGTCTATCTCGAACAGGCGAGCAGTCTCGAAGGCGCGGCCCGGATGCTCTTCGTGCACCCCAACACCGTGCGCTACCGGCTTCGACGTGTGACTGACGTCACCGGCTGGTCGCCTTCCGACGTACGTTCGGCGTTCACGCTACGGATCGCGCTGATCCTGGGACGTCTGGCCGATGGAGATCCCCAGCTCTAGGCTTTTGTCGGGGACCTACAATTCCCCCTCCTGTTCTTCGTCCCTGTCCCCACGGGCGGCCGTGCCCGTTCACAAGAGAGAGTGTGAGAGTGCTCGTACTCGTCGCTCCCGGCCAGGGCGCCCAGACGCCCGGCTTCCTGACTCCTTGGCTCGACCTCCCCGGCGCCGCCGACCGCGTCGCCGCGTGGTCGGACGCCATCGGGCTCGACCTTGCCCACTTCGGCACGAAGGCCGACGCGGACGCCATCCGGGACACCTCCGTCGCCCAGCCGCTGCTGGTCGCCGCGGGTCTCCTGTCCGCCTCGGCACTCGGTGCCACGGCGCCCGGCGCCGTCGCCGGGCACAGCGTCGGCGAGATCACGGCCGCCGTCCTCGCGGGTGTCCTCGACGACGCGGCCGCCCTGAAGCTCGTGCGCAAGCGTGGTCTGGCGATGGCCGAGGCCGCCACCGTCACACGGACCGGTATGTCGGCGCTGCTCGGCGGCGACCCCGAAGTGACGATCCCGCACCTGGAGAAGCTGGGCCTGACCCCGGCGAACGTGAACGGCGCGGGCCAGATCGTGGCCGCCGGCACGCTGGAGGAGCTGGCCGCCCTGGAGGCGGACAAGCCCGAGGGCGTACGCCGGGTGGTGGCCCTCAAGGTCGCGGGCGCGTTCCACACCCGTCACATGGCCCCGGCGGTCGACGTCCTCGCGCAGGCCGCGGCGGAGCTGTCGCCGGCCGACCCGACACTCACGTACGTCTCGAACAAGGACGGCCAGGCCGTCGCCACGGGTGCCGAGGTCGTCTCCCGGCTGGTCGGTCAGGTCGCCAACCCGGTCCGCTGGGACCTGTGCATGGAGACCTTCAAGGAACTCGGCGTGACCGCATTGGTCGAGGTGTGCCCCGGCGGCACCCTGACCGGTCTCGCCAAGCGCGCGCTGCCCGGCGTGAAGACGCTGGCGCTGAAGACACCCGACGACCTCGAAGCGGCTCGCGAGCTCATCGCCGAGCACGCCTCGGCCTGAGCGCGTAAGGAGCCCACTGAGCATGTCGAAGATCAAGGCCCGCAAGGGCGCCCCGTTCGCTCGGATCCTCGGTGTGGGCGGCTACCGTCCGGTTCGTGTCGTCCCGAACGAGGTGATCCTCGAACGCATCGACTCGTCCGACGAATGGATCCGTTCGCGCTCCGGCATCGAGACCCGGCACTGGGCGGGCCCCGAGGAGACCGTCGCCGCGATGTCGATCGAGGCGTCCGGCAAGGCGATCGCCGACGCCGGGATCAACGCCGAGCAGATCGGTGCCGTCGTCGTCTCGACCGTCTCCCACTTCAGCCAGACCCCGGCCGTCGCCACCGAGATCGCCGACAAGCTCGGCACGGCGAAGGCCGCGGCCTTCGACATCTCGGCGGGCTGCGCCGGCTTCGGCTACGGACTGACGCTCGCCAAGGGCATGATCGTGGACGGCTCCGCGGAGTACGTGCTGGTCATCGGCGTCGAGCGGCTGTCCGACCTGACCGACCTGGAGGACCGCGCGACGGCCTTCCTGTTCGGTGACGGCGCGGGCGCGGTCGTCGTGGGCCCCTCCGAGGAGCCGCACATCGGCCCCACGGTCTGGGGTTCCGAGGGCGACAAGTCCAACACCATCAAGCAGACCGTGCCGTGGGACCAGTTCAGGAGCGGGGACGTGTCCCAGCTCCCCCTGGACTCCAAGGGCGAGGTCAAGTTCCCCGCGATCACGCAGGAAGGCCAGGCGGTGTTCCGCTGGGCCGTGTTCGAGATGGCCAAGGTCGCCAAGGAGGCGCTGGAAGCCGCCGGACTCACTGCGGAAGACTTGGACGTCTTCATTCCCCACCAGGCCAACGAGCGGATCATCGACTCGATGGTGAAGACTCTCAAGCTGCCGGAACACGTCACGGTCGCGCGTGACGTGCGCACCACCGGTAACACCTCGGCCGCCTCGATCCCGCTCGCTATGGAGCGGCTCCTGGCGACCGGCGAGGCGAAGAGCGGCGACACCGCGCTCGTCATCGGCTTCGGGGCGGGTCTCGTGTACGCCGCGACGGTCGTTACCCTCCCCTAGGCACACCGTCCGGAACGTTCCGGACGGCAGTTCCGCCACACCCTCTGGATACACAAGAAGGAGCGCCTGACATGGCCGCCACTCAGGAAGAGATCGTCGCCGGTCTCGCCGACATCGTGAACGAGATCGCCGGCATCCCGGTCGAGGACGTCCAGCTGGAGAAGTCCTTCACCGACGACCTCGACGTCGACTCGCTGTCCATGGTCGAGGTCGTCGTCGCCGCCGAAGAGCGCTTCGACGTCAAGATCCCCGACGACGACGTCAAGAACCTCAAGACGGTCGGCGACGCGACCGAGTACATCCTCAAGCACCAGGGCTGAGCGCTCCGCTGAGAGTGCACTGCTTCGCCCGCGGGTCCGTTGTGGCTGGTCGCGCAGTTCCCCGCGCCCCTTCGGGGCACTGCCGAACCACACCGGACAGCACCGGACCCGCTTAGCCCCGCCACCCGGCGGTGGCGCCGCTGAATCCTCGTATCCGTTGGAGAAAGAATTCCCGTGAGCCCGACCAATCGCACCGTGGTCGTCACCGGTATCGGCGCAACCACACCGCTGGGTGGCGACGCAGCCTCTACCTGGGAGGGCCTGGTCGCCGGACGTTCCGGCGTCCGCCCTCTGGAGCAGGACTGGGCCGCCGACCAGGCGGTCCGTATCGCGGCACAGATCGCCGTGGAGCCGGGCGAGGTCATCCCCCGCCCGCAGGCCCGCCGCCTCGACCGCTCGGCGCAGTTCGCGCTGATCGCGGCCAAGGAGGCCTGGGCCGACGCAGGCTTCACCGACAAGGCGGGCGCCGAGGCCTCGGACGCCGCCGAGCAGGGCGCGGCCGTCGACCCCGACCGGCTCGGCGCGGTCATCGCCTCCGGCATCGGTGGCGTCACCACCCTGCTCGACCAGTACGACGTGCTGAAGGAGAAGGGCGTACGCCGCGTCTCCCCGCACACCGTCCCCATGCTCATGCCGAACGGCCCCTCGGCCAACGTGGGTCTGTACGTCGGCGCCCGCGCCGGTGTGCACACCCCGGTCTCCGCCTGCGCCTCGGGCGCCGAGGCCATCGGCTACGCCATCGAGATGATCCGCACCGGCCGCGCCGACGTCGTCGTCGCCGGTGGCACGGAGGCGGCCATCCACCCGCTGCCCATCGCCGCGTTCGGCAACATGATGGCGATGTCCAAGAACAACGACGACCCGCAGGGCGCCTCGCGTCCCTACGACATCGGCCGTGACGGCTTCGTCCTCGGCGAGGGCGCCGGCGTCCTGGTCCTGGAGTCCGCCGAGCACGCCGCCAAGCGCGGGGCCCGTGTCTACGCGGAAGCGGTCGGCCAGGGCATCTCCTCCGACGGCCACGACATCGTGCAGCCGGAGCCGGAGGGCCGCGGTATCGCGGCCGCGCTGCAGCACCTGCTCGACAGCACCGACCTGAACCCGGCGGAGATCGTGCACGTCAACGCGCACGCGACCTCCACGCCGGCCGGTGACGTGGCCGAGCTGAAGGCACTGCGGAAGGTCTTCGGCGACGACGCCGACCACTTCGCCGTGTCCGGTACGAAGTCCATGACCGGGCATCTGCTCGGTGGCGCGGGCGGGGTGGAGTCGGTGGCCACGGTGCTGGCGCTCTACAACCGGATCGCTCCGCCGACCATCAATGTCGAGAACCTCGACCCCGAGGCGGAGGCCACCGCGGACATCGTTCGCGGGGAGGCCCGGAAGCTGCCCGTCGAGGGGCGGATCGCCGCGCTGAACGATTCGTTCGGGTTCGGTGGGCACAACGTGGTTCTTGCGTTCCGCACGGTTTGAGTGTGTGAAAGCTGCCCGGGACCTCTTTGAGGTTCCGGGCAGCTTTCGTTTGTGGGGTGGTGGGTGGGTGCGGGTTCGGTGGGGGCTGGTCGCGCAGTTCCCCGCGCCCCTGAAAGACAAAAGATTGCGCCGTTCCCCGCGCCCCCGGAGGCGGTTGCTGCGGGGCTAGACCACCTGGTGGAGCCAGCGGACCGGGGCGCCCTCTCCTGCGTAGCGGAAGGGTTCCAGTTCGTCGTCCCAGGGCTTGCCGAGGAGGCGGGTGAGTTCCGACTCCAGGTGGGTCTCGCCCTGCTGGGAGCGGGCCAGGGCGGCGCGCAGGCGGTCCTCGGGGATCAGGATGTCGCCATGGATGCCGGTCACCGCGTGGAAGATGCCCAGATCAGGGGTGCAGCTGTAGCGCTCGCCCTCGGCGGTCGCGCACGGCTCGGCGGTCACCTCGAAGCGCAGCATCTGCCAGCCGCGCAGCGCCGAGGCGAGCTTGGAGGCCGTACCGACCTCGCCCTTCCAGGAGAACTCGGATCTCCAGGTGCCCGGCGAGGCGGGCTGCCGGATCCAGTCGAGGCTGACCCGCGTGCCGAGCACGCCCGCGACCGCCCACTCGACGTGCGGGCACAGCGCACGCGGCGCGGAGTGCACGTAGAGAACTCCACGTGTCGTCACTGGCACCTCCGGACAGAGCGGGCACTTTGCGGCTTGGCGGATCGTTCAGTGGCAGTGCGGCCACGTGGCGAGGCTACCGTGCGGCGGCGCAAGGAGTGTGACGTACCGTCGCTCCAGGCGCCCCGAAACACGGAGGTTTCACCCGGGAGGACGCTCGGGGGTGAGCTGCCGTTGCGCGACGAGCGAGGGGAAATGGGGATGCGGAACCGTGGTCACCGTTCGCGGGGCCTGGTCGCGGCCGTCGTGGCGGCTCTTGTCGGCATCGCGGGACTGACCGGATGCGACGCGGTGGGCGGCAGTTCCTCCGGACCGACGGGCTCCGACGCGCAGAGCAGAAAACCTTCACCGAAACCCACCCCGGACTGGGACCGCAGCCCGCGTTCGCTGGCCGCCGTCGGTGACTCGATCACCCGCGGGTTCGACGCCTGCTCGGTGCTGACCGACTGCCCCGAGGTCTCGTGGGCGACCGGCACCGACACGAAGGTGAAGAGCCTCGCGGTACGGCTCCTGGGCAGGACAGGCGCCTCGCAGCGCAGCTGGAACTACGCCGTGACCGGCTCCCGCATGGCCGACCTGCCCGGTCAGATCGCGCAGGCAGCGGCGAAGAAGCCCCAGTTGGTCACGGTGATGGCCGGCGCGAACGACGCCTGCCGTTCGTCGGTGTCCGCGATGACGACGGTCGCGGACTTCCGCACCCACTTCGAGGACGCGCTGAGCACGCTGCGGTCGGCCCTGCCGAAGACCCAGGTGTACGTGTCGAGCGTGCCCGATCTGAAGCGGCTGTGGTCGCAGGGGCGGACGAATCCGATGGGCAAGCAGATCTGGAAGCTGGGGATCTGTCCTTCGATGCTCGGTGACGCGGACTCGCTGAGTGCGGCGGCGACGACGCGGCGGGATCGGGTGCAGGACCGGGTCGAGTCGTACAACACGGTTCTGGAAGAGGTGTGCGCGAAGGACCGGCGGTGCCGGTTCGACGGCGGGGCGGTCTTCGAGTACCGGTTCGGGACCGCGCAGTTGAGTCACTGGGACTGGTTCCATCCGAGCGTGGACGGGCAGGCGCGGCTGGCGGAGATGGCGTACGGGGTTGTTACGTCCCGTACGCCATCGAAGTGAGGGGTGGCTGGGCGGTGTCCTCGGCCGCAGGCCGGTGGGGGCTGGTCGCGCAGTTCCCCGCGCCCCTGGAGGGGCTGCGCCCCTCTAAGGACTAAAAGACACAGGTTGCCCTCAGCCTGGTGTCCATGAGGCTGTGGGACGCCTCGATCTCGTACGTGCCCTTCACCGGTGTCCACGTGTCGGACTTCTCGTCCCAGATCTCGAAGGCCCGGGCCGGGAGGTCGATGCTCGTGCGGGCCGACTCGCCCGGGGCGGCCTCGACGTTCGCGAAGCCCGCCAGCCAGCGCGCGGGGCGGTCGGGGGTGGGGTCCGTCGGGGCGAGGTAGAGCTGGATCGTCTCGCGGCCGGGGCGGGTGCCCGTGTTGGTGACGCGGACCGTGACCGTCGTGCCCGTCACGTCGATCTCGTCGTACGTCCAGTCCGTGTAGCCGAGGCCGTGGCCGAAGGCGTACGTCGGGGTACGGTGCTCCTTCTCCCAGGCCCGGTAGCCGATGAACACGTCCTCGGTGTAGGGGAGTTCGCCGTCGGTGGGGGTGACCCTCGTGACCGGGGCGGAGTCCAGCGGGCCCCAGGTGGTGG
Source organism: Streptomyces liliiviolaceus (assembly GCF_018070025.1). NCBI lineage: Bacteria > Bacillati > Actinomycetota > Actinomycetes > Kitasatosporales > Streptomycetaceae > Streptomyces > Streptomyces liliiviolaceus. The sequence goes on along the minus strand of NZ_JAGPYQ010000001.1, from coordinate 3,172,422 downwards.
GGAGCCGGCCGCCGGGCTCGTGGGCGCCGGTGAGGACGTCCGCGAGGGCCGCGCCGCCCTCCTGGCCCGGGAACCAGCCGAGCAGGACCGCGCCGACCTCGTCGCGCCACGGCAGTTCCACCGGGGAGCCGGAGTTGACGACCACGACGGTGTTCGGGTTGGCGGCGGCGACCGCGTGGACCAGGTCGTCCTGGCGGCCCGGGAGCCGGAGGTCCGCGCGGTCGAAGCCCTCGGACTCGACGCGTTCGGTGGTGGCGACCACGACGATCGCCGTGTCGGCGGCGCGGGCCGCCGCGACGGCCTCCGCGATCAGCTCGTCGGCGTCGCGCGCGGGCTCCTGGTGGGCGAGCGTGAAGCTGATGACCCGCATGGGCACGTCGTCGGGGACGACGACGGTGTGGCGCAGGGAGACGTCGTAGGCGCGGCCCGCGGTCAGGTCCACCGTGGCGCGCTCGACGGGGTCGCCGAAGAACGTCACGAACGGGTCGTCCAGGTCGGTGCTCTGGACGCCGGAGAAGTGCTCCGTGCCGTCGATCGTGAGCGTGAACGCGCCGAGCCCCTTGATCCCGAACCTGTGCGGGCCGCTCTCGCGCGGGGTGAAGGTGCCGGTCAGTTCGACGCTGTCGAGGCGGTCGTGGGTGACGCCGTCGGGCAGGTCGTCGCCCATCCACTGGATGTGGCCGCTGGGCGCGGAGCGCGTACCGATGACCTCGCCCCCGGTGTCGCGGCAGACCGCGCGCAGCTCGAACCCCTTGTCGGCGGCGGCCAGTTCCTGGCTCGGGTCGGCGCCGAGCGCGTACGTCAGCGTGCCCTCGGGGAGGGCGGCGGTGAGGCCGTCGAGCGGGGAGACGACATGGGCGGGGAAGACGGTCGCGGAGCCGCCGCCGAGGACGCGGGCGTCACGGGCGGCGGCGCCGATGAGCGCGACCGAGTGCCCGGCGGGGACGGGAAGGGCGCCTTCGTTGCGTACGAGGACGAAGGCGCGGCGGGCGATCTCGCGGGCCAGGGACTCGCCGTCCACCGTCTCGGGCAGGTCGGTGACGACCGGTTCCGCGCCTTCCAGGATGCCTACGCGGGCGGCGAGACGCAGGACGTTGCGCACGGCCTCGTCGACCTTGGCCTCGTCGGTCTCGCCGGAGCGGACGGCGGCGGCGAGCTTGTCGCCGTACACGGTGACCGGGCCGGGCATCGCGACGTCCAGGCCGCCCTCGATGGCGCCGACGGTGGAACGGGCGGCCATCCAGTCGGAGACGTTGAAGCCGTCGAAGCCCCACTCGCCGCGCAGGACCTCCTCGACGAGGTACCGGTGCTCGCTCATCGTGCTGCCGTTGACCGAGTTGTAGGCGGTCATGATGCCCCAGGGGTGGGCGTTCTCGACGATGGCCTCGAAGGGGGCCAGGTACAGCTCGCGCAGGGCGCGCGGGGAGACCACGTTGTTCACGGTGAAGCGGTCGGTCTCGGCGTCGTTGGCGACGAAGTGCTTGACGGTGGTGCCCACCCCGCCCTCCTGCACACCGGTCACGTATCCGGTGCCGATCCGGCCGGTGAGGTACGGGTCCTCGCTGTACGCCTCGAAGTGCCGGCCGCCGAGCGGGGAGCGGTGCAGGTTGACCGTGGGGGCGAGCAGGACGTGGACGCCCTTGCGGCGGGCCTCCTGGGCGAGGAGCCGGCCGGCCCGGCGGGCCAGGGCGGGGTCCCAGGTGGCGGCAAGCGCGGTCGGGGACGGCAGGGCGATGGACGGGTCGTCGGCACTCCAGCGCACGCCCCGGACGCCGATCGGGCCGTCGGACATGACCAGTGACCTGAGCCCGATCCCGGGCAGCTCGGGCAGGGACCACATGTCCTGTCCGGCGAGCAGTCGCGCCTTGGTGTCCAGGTCGAGACGGGCGAGAGCCGCCTCGACCACCGCCTCACGCGCCTGATCGGCCGGGGTGGGCCGCGTTCCTGCCATGGCCGTGCCTCCTCGTTGAGTCCGTCGCGTCGTGTTCCGTCGCGCACCGCTGCGTCACTGCCATCCTGCCCGCGTCACCTGTTGATCGGTAGGTTTCGTTACGCCCGCGTTATATTCATGTCATGCGGAGCCGCACGGAAAACCCCGTCCGTCGTACGGTGACGTCATGACGAGCGGGGCGCCCAGATCGGCCAGGGGCACGGAGCGGCGTGCGGAGATCCTCCGGGCGGCGCTGGAGGTGATCGCCGAGCGCGGCTACCGCGGCGCGAGCCTCGCGGCGGTCGCCGAGCGGGTCGCCCTCACACCGCAGGGGCTGCTGCACCACTTCCCCACCAAGGAGGCGCTGCTCGTCGCCGTCCTGGCCGAGCGCGACCAGTGGGACGCGGTCCCCGGCACCGGGTGGCGGCTCGAACTGCTCGGCCAGCTCGTGGAGTACAACGCCATGCGGCCCGGGATCGTACAGACCTTCTCGGCGCTGCTCGGCGAGAGCGTCACGGAGGGGCATCCGGCGCGCGGGTTCTTCACCCAGCGGTACGAGGCCGTCCGCGCGAACATGGCACAGGTGCTGCGGACCGAGTACGGGGAGCGGCTGCCGAGCGGGCTCACGCCGGAGCGGGCGGCTCCGCTGCTCGTCGCGGTGATGGACGGGCTGCAGTACCAGTGGCTGCTCGCGCCGGAGTCGGTGGACATGCCGGCGGCGTTCCGGGACTTCCTCACGCTGCTGGGCGAGGGCTGACCTTCACGGGGTTCACGCCCCACGGGATCACGCACGTCACACACATCACGCACGTCACCGGGCCCACGCGTTATGGCGTGCGTCCCGTGCGTCGCGCATACTGCCGCCATCCGACGACGTCCCCACTCGCGACGGAAGGACCTGAACCACCTTGACGCACATACGTGTTCGGATCGGTGCCCTCGGCCTGGCTCTGCTGGCCGGACTCGCCGCACCGCCCGCCCTCGCCGCGGAGAACCCCGCGGCCGCGCCCACCGTGGAGGAGCAGCGCCTCGACAGGGCGGCGCCCCAGGAGATCCTCGCCCGGTCCGGATTCGACACGGTGGCACCGGAGTTCGCCCGCGCGCTGGGCAGGGCCCGCTCGTACGCGCAGGCCGAGCGGCTGGTCGAACGGCAGGGCGCCCGGCTGTGGCAGCGGGCGGTGGACCGGGCCCAGGGTCGCGGGCCCGCGGGCGGCGACCTCAGCAGGGACGACGACCGGCCGCTGTACTGGGCCCGGCTCGGTATGACGCGTGAAGTACGGCAGTGGCAGCCGGAGTTCGGGCTCACCGAGGCCCGGCGAGCGAAGCTGCTGGCCGCGCTGGAGCGGACGTCACGGGGCCAGGACTCGATCCGGTTCCCGCACTCCAAGTCCACGTCGGCATCGGCGTCCGGGTCCGGGGCCGCGTCCGGGTCGAAGAAGGTCAAGCGGATCCTGGTGACCGGGTTCGATCCGTTCACGCTGGACCGGGACGTGCGGATCTCCAACCCGTCGGGGGCGACCGCGCTCGCGCTGGACGGCACGGTGATCAGGACGGCGGACGGTCCCGCGCGCATCGAGACGGCCGTCTTCCCGGTCCGCTGGCAGGACTTCGCCGACGGGACGGTGGAGCGGACCCTGCGCGCCCACCTCCCCCATGTCGACCTGTTCACCACGGTCAGCCAGGGCCGGGTGGGCCGTATCGACATCGAGCGGACCAACGGGGCCTGGCGGGGCGGCTTCCCGGACAACGAGAACCTCTCCCGCACCGAGACCGTCCCGGTGACCGACCCGGCCTCGCAGCCGCAGTGGACGACCACGACCCTGCCGTACAAGGACATCGTCGCGGCGGACACGGGACGCTTCCCCGTGTACGACAACACGTCGGTGACCGAGATCCCGGCGGGCGGGACCGATCCCGTCGTACGCCCCGAGGGGCCGACCGCGGGCTCGACGGCACGGGCGGGCGGCGGGGGCAACTACCTGTCCAACGAGATCGCGTACCGCGCGACGCTCCTGCGGGACCGGCTCGGTCTGGCGGGCTCGCTGCCCGGCGGGCACGTCCACACGCCGGTGCTGGAGTTCGGGGCGGGCAACACGGATCCGGCGAGCGGGACGGTCACCGACGCGCAGTTCGTGCGGAACCGGCTGGACATCATCGCCCAGGTGCGGTCGATCCTGACGGTGGCGGCGGACGCGACGCAGGACGTCACCGACTGACGTCAGTCGCCGAGGGAGCCCGCGGGGGCCTGGTCGTCCTCGTCCTCGTTCTCCTCGCGGGTCTCCTCGCCCAGCAGGTCGCGGGCCATCAGGGTGGCGCCCGCGACCGCGCCGGGCATCAGGAAGACGGCGACGAAGGGGACGAGGAAGGCGAGGCCCAGCGGGGTGCCGAAGCCCCAGACCAGCATCCTGCGGGAGCGGAGCAGGGTGAGGCGGTCGCGGAGCACGACGTCGCGGCGCTGCAGGGCGACCGCCGTCAGTTCCTCGGTGAGGAAGAAGCCGGTGACGAAGAAGCCGATCACCGGGACGACGGTCTGTCCGACGAACGGGATGAAGCCGAGCGCGAAGAGCAGTACGCCCCAGACCAGCGCCCTGGCCACGATACGGAGGCTGTCGCGGGTCGAGATGACCAGTTCGCGCCAGAGCGGGAGGCCGGACTCGGGGGCCGTGCCGTCCGGGGACACGTCCCGGTCCACCTTCTCGGAGAGGCTCTCGTAGAAGGGCTGGCCGATGATCAGGGTGGCGGCGGTGAAGGTGATGACGGACAGGAGCAGGGCGAGCGCGAAGAGGACCGCCGTCAGGAAGCCGCGGAAGAGGCCGAGCCAGGGGCTCGACCAGTCGTCGGCGAAGGGGGTGGCCCAGGTGATGAAGTCCGTGCCCCACAGGGCCAGGGCGACCAGGGCTGCGGCGTACAGGACGAGGGTGATGAGGCCGGGGATCAGTCCGAAGCCGAACTGCTTTCCGTGCCTGGCGACCCAGCGCTGGCCGCGCATCAAGTACCTGAATCCCACCCCAAGATCACGCATGCGGTCACCCTACCGGGCGCTGCCGTGCCACCTACGGGCCGGCGGGGCCGAGCCGCGCAGTTCCCCGCGCCCCTGAAAACCCCGGGGCGCCGCCCCGCCCCGGCCGTCCTCCACCTGCGGCCCCGTGGTGGCTGGCCGCGCAGTTCCCCGCGCCCCTAGGGGCTGCGCCCCTGAAAACCAAAAGACTGCGCAGTTCCCCGCGCCCCTAAAAGCAAAAGACAAAAGACTGCGCCGTTCCCCGCGCCCCTGGGTGGGACGGGGCGCAGCCCCTCCCCGAGGGGCGCGGGGAACTGCGCGAGCAACCCCCACCAGACCCGCACGTTCAGGGGCGCGGGCAACCCCCACCGCCCCGCAGACGAACGTCACCGTCAGGGGCGCGGGGAACGGCGCGGCCAGCCACGACGGGCCTCAGCGTGCGAGCCGGCCCCAGGCCCCACCCCCCAGGGGCGCGGGGAACTGCGCGGCCAGCCCCCACCGACCCGCACCCACCCCGTACGAGCCGGCCGCAGGCCCGTGCGTGGGGTGCGGGTCACGTCGGGTGGCCCGTCACCACCACCGCCGAGCCCGCCGCAGGCGAAACCGCCGCGGACACCCGCACCGACGCGGCCCGAGCAACCCGCCCCGCCCACCCCGCGGAAGCGAGCAGCAGCGGCTGGAGCTGTTCGAGCCCGGAGACCACCATCTCCTCCCCCGCGACCAGCAGCGGCCGCCCCGCCCGGAAGCCGGCCACGGCCACCTCCGTGAGGTCGGCCAGCGGCGGCACCACGGCCCGTACGACCCCCGCCCCCGCCCCCACGGCCCGTTCCGCGAGCGCGACCTGCACCGGCAGCAGCGGAGCCACCGCGGACGTCAACGCGTCGGCGATACGCCGCAGTTCGGGCGACGAGTCCCGTAACACCTCCGCCGCTGCCCGGATCACCGGCGCGAGCACCAGCAGCGTGCCGGCCGCCACCCCCGCCGCCCCGGGCAGCAGCGGCGACGACGCGTCCACCAGTTCGCCGAGCGCCTCCGCCGCCTCCTCCACCGCGGGCTCCACCGCGTCGAGGAGCGGCAGCAGGCTGTCCCCGAGCGCGGTGAGCAGCGCCCGGGCCGGTTCGCTGACCGGGTGGACGGCGAGCGGCGCCCCGCTCGTCCCCAGCCGCGTCAGCGTGTCGACCATCCGGTAGAACGCCTCCTGCGCCTGGGGCGACGCACTGGCCTCGGCCAGTTCGGCGGTCGTCTCGCGCAGTACCCGCAGCACCTCCGCCCCCGAACCGTCCCTCGGGTCGAAGGTGTTGACGGCGATACGGGTGAGGTTGCCCGCGGTGTCCAGGAGCTGGCCGGTGATGTCGGTCGTGCTGCGCGCGATACGCGCGACGTCGTCCCTGCTGGGGAGCGACGGGATCGTTGCCATGGGCTCTCCTCGCCTCACGCACGCGTGCTGCCGGGTGCCTGCCGGGTCCACTCGGTTCGTCCAAGTCCCCTCCCAGGATGCCCCCTCCGCCCGGCCCGGGGCACGGCGTCCGTCCTCATCGGTTACGCCGACGCCCCCTTGTTGCGGGAGGGGCGAACAGGTAGACCTCCGTACCGAAGTGACCCCTGTCGGGCCCTCTCCGTGGAGGTACTTGTGCGCCTGCCGAGACCCGTCCTGATCGCCACGGCCACCGCCACCGCGGCGGCCGCGCTCCTGCTCGCCCCGAACGGCGCCGTCGCCGATCCGACGCCCCGCCCGGGGGCGCCGGTCCGCGAGGGCTCCGGCCCCTCGGACGGCGCCCGCGCCGCCGGGGCGCCCGAGAGCGCCGCCGACCGCGCGCTGACCGCCCCGGTCACCGGACTCGCCCCCGACGCCGGAGCCGTACGCGGCTATCCGCGCGAGCAGGTCCTCGCCCCGGACCCGGAGAACCCGGCCGACAAGTCCATCAAGCTGGGCCTGGCCCCGTACCACTCCCTCGCGCCGAGGCTGAACGCGCTGCAGCGTCTCGGCGACCGGGTGAGTGTGGAGGTCGCGGGCCGGTCGGCCGGTGGGCACCGGCTGTTTCTGGTCACCGTCACCGCGCCGGAGTCCGACCGGCAGGCGCGTGCCCAGGAGCGGCTGCGCGAGCTGATCGAGAACGCGCCCGTCGCCGCCGCCGAGGACCCCGCCGTCAAGCGTGACTACAAGACGCCGGTCTTCTTCAACAACAACATCCACGGCAACGAGTGGGAGGGCACGGACGCCTCCCTCAAGCTGATCGAGAAGCTCGCCACGGCCCAGGACGCGTCCACCGCCGATCTCCTCGCCCACCACCGCGTGTACTTCAACATCACCGCGAACCCGGACGGCCGTATCGCCGGCACCCGCGCGAACGCCAACGGCTTCGACCTGAACCGGGACTTCGTGACCGCCTCGCAGCCCGAGGTACGGGCGATGCGGCAGATCGCGATCGACAAGCAGCCCGCGCTCATGGTCGACCTGCACGGTTACGTCAACGGCACCCTGATCGAGCCGACGACTCCTCCGCACGGCGAGAACTACGAGTACGACCTGTTCCTGAAGAACACCTACGCCAACGCCCTCGGCATGGAGGCCGCCGTCAACGGCCTCGGCTACACGCCGGAGAGGGACGGGGTGGAACCGGCTCAGATCCCCTTCCGGGACCAGGAGGAGGGCTGGGACGACTGGCCGCCGATCTTCACCCCGCAGTACATGCCCTTCCACGGCACGGTCGCCGCGCACACGGTCGAGTTCCCGATGGCGGTGAACAACGACGAGTACGACGACCTGCCCGTCACCGAGCTGCGCCGCCGCGCGTCGATCAACGTGGCCATCGCGGGCGCGGCGATGCGCGCGAGCCTCGACTACGCGCGCACGCACCGCGCTTCACTCGTCGCCGACCAGATCGAGGTGTTCCGCCGGAGCGTGACGGGCGCGGCCCAGGTCCCGGTCTCGCCGGAGACGGTGCCGGACGTCCCGGGCATCGGCCCGGAGGACGTCTACACGACCGACTTCCCCCGCGCGTACGTGATTCCGGCGGGCGCGGCCTCCCAGCGCTCGGCACCGGCCGCGGCCCGGCTCATCGACCACCTGCTCGCCAACGACGTACAGGTCCGGCAGGCCACACGGGACTTCAGGCTCGGCGGGAAGGCGTACGCGAAGGGCTCGTACGTCGTCGATCTGCGGCAGCCCAAGCGCGGCATGGCCAATGTGATGCTGGCGGACGGGCGGGACATCAGTGACAAGGTGTCGGTGATGTACGACATCTCCGGCTGGAGCCTCGGCCGCCTGTGGGGCGCGACCGTCGACGCCGTACGGACCTCGGAGCTCGCCGTGCCGGACCGGGCGGTGCGCGCCGCCGCGAAGGTGGGGTACGTGGCGCCCGGCGGCACACAGCAGTCCCGACTGCGGCTGCGCCTCGACGACGCCCGGGAGATCGCGGCACTCAACTCCTTGCTAGCACAGGGTATTTCGGTGCGGCGGGTGGCCGACGGGAGTGCGATCGTGCCCGCGTCGGCCCGTGCGAAGGCCGCGGTCGCCGCGCGGACGTACGACGTGGCCTTCGACGCGACGAAGGAGAGCGGCGGCGCCCCGCTGCGGAGGGTCCGGGTGGCCGCGGCGGTCACACCGGGTGAGCTGTTCGCGCTGCGGGAGATGGACTTCGACGTGGTCCCGGTGTCCACGGCGATCCTGAACGCGGGCTTCGACTGGTCGCGGGCGGACGTCCTGTTCGCGTCCTCGGGGCTGGATCCGGCGGACCTCACCCCGGCCGCGCGCACCGCGCTGAACACCTTCCTGGGCCGGAAGGGGCTGGTGGGCCGCGGAGCCGCCGGAGCGGCGCTCAACACCTCGGCCGGGCTGCTCCCGGTCGAGGCGGTGGAGGGCAATCCGGACGCCAACGGCGTGGTGCGCGTGGTCAATTCGTCCGGCGGCGGGGTGACCGCGGGCGCCCCCGACCACGGTTTCGTCTACGCGCCGGTGTGGTTCACGGGCCTCGGTGCCGGGGTGCGCGTGGAACAGTCGTACGCGGGCGGGGCCGGCGGGAATCCGCTCGTCTCCGGGCACTGGCGTGCGCTGGAGGACGGCAGCGGCGGGCCCGCGCAGGCCGCGGGACGGGCCTCGGTGGTGAGCGGGCCGCATGCCGTGCTGTTCGGCACGGAGCCGCTCTTCCGCGATCATCCCAAGGGAGAATTCGCGCAGGTCGCGCGGGCCTTGCTGACGGTGTCCTGAGCGCCGGGGGCACAGCGGGCGCCGCGCACGGGGATCCACGGCAACAGCACAGATCTGAGGAGAGCACGGATGGCACAGGAGATCCACGGCACCGTCGCCGAAGGCTTCGAGGCGGTGCGCGAGGAGTTCGCGTCCGTCGTCGCCGCCGAACGTCCCGATTACGCGGGCCAGTTGAGCGCGTACGTACGGGGGCGGCGGGTCGTCGATCTGTGGACCGGCGCGGACACCGACGGCGACACGCTGTTCGGTGTCTTCTCCTCCTCGAAGGGGGCGGCCCATCTGGTGGTCGCCCTGCTCGTGCAGGACGGCACGCTGGAACTGGATCGCGAAGTGGCGCACTACTGGCCGGAGTTCGCGGCGGAGGGCAAGTCGGCGGTGACCCTTCGGGAACTGCTGGCGCACCGGGCGGGAGTGGTCGGGTCGGACGCGGGCTTCACCCTCGACGAACTGGCCGACGACCGGGTGATCGCCGAACGGCTCGCCGGCCAGCGGCCGTTCTGGCGGCCCGGCACGGCCTTCGGCTACCACGCGCTGGTGATCGGCGCGCTCACGGGCGAGGTCGTCCGGCGGGCCACCGGCCGTACGCTCCAGGAGGTCTACGAGGAGCGGGTCCGCGCCCCGTACGGGCTGGGCTTCCATCTGGGGCTGCCCGAGTCGGAGGAGCACCGGTACCTGTCGGTGCGGCCGATGGCGCCGACGCCGCCGGAGCAGGCGCTGCTGGACGCGACGCCCCGGGGGCCGCACACGCTGGCCTCGATCGCGTTCAACGAGCATGTGCCGGGTGCCGTGCCGCTGGTGGACTTCCCCAACTCCCGCGCGGTACGGGCCCTCGGGCAGGCGTCGGCCGGTGGGGTCGCCTCCGCGCGCGGGCTCGCCGGGATGTACGCGGCAGCGGTCGGGGAGGTGAACGGGCGCGCGGCGCTGCTCAAGCCGGACACGGTCGCGGAGGTGGGGCAGATCCACTCCGTGGGGTACGACCTGGTGGCGCGGGCGCACAAGTCGTACGGGCTCGGCTTCCAGGCCACGGCCGACATGTGGCATCCGTTCCTGGGGGCGGGGGCCTTCGGGCACAGTGGGGCGGGCGGGTCGCAGGGGTTCGCCGATCCGCGGAGTGGGTTGGCGTACGGGTACACGCGGCGGCGGATCGCGTTCCCGGGCGGCGCGGCACCGGAGAACCAGCGGTTGGTTCTGGCGGTCCACGGGGGCGCGTTGGCGCTGGCCTGAGCAGTGGGGGTTGCTCGCCAGCTGCGGGCCGCTGGGGGCCGAGCTGAGAGACTGCGCCGTTCCCCGCGCCCCTTAATAGGCACGGCCCTCTCGACGTCGGCTGCGACCCGGTGGGGGTCACCCGCGCCGTTCCCCGCGCCCCCAAGAGGGGCTGCGCCCCATCAGGGGCGCGGGGAACGGCGCAATCTTTTGCCTTTAGGGGCGCGAGGAACTGCGCGGCCAGCCACGACGCACCCGCAGCCGACAGACGGGCCCGCGGTCCCACCCCCTAGGGGCGCGGGGAACTGCGCAATCCTTTGGCTCCGCCCCCACCGGGGTCGGCGTCAGAGCGTCACGATCATTTTGCCCGTGTTGTCGCCTCGCAGGACCCCGAGGAACGCCTCAAGGTTGTTCTCGATGCCCTCGACGACCGTCTCCCGGTACTTGAGTTCGCCCGAGGCGACCCACGGCCCGACCTCCTGCACGAACTGCGGCTGCAGGTCGTAGTGGTCCCCGACGAGGAACCCCTGGATCCGCCCCCGCGTCGCGATGAGGCGCGCGAGGTTCTTCGGACCCGCCGCCGGCTCCGTGTTGTTGTAGACGGAGATCATTCCGCACACGGCGATACGGCCACGCAGGTTGAGGGAGCCGATGGCGGCCTCAAGGTGGTCGCCGCCGACGTTGTCGAAGTAGACGTCGACGCCGTCCGGGGCGGCCTTCCGGAGCTGCTCGCTCACGGGGCCGCTCTTGTAGTTGAAGGCGGCGTCGAAGCCGTACTCCTCCACCAGCAGCCTGACCTTCTCGTCGGAACCGGCCGAGCCGATGACCCGCGAGGCGCCCTTGAGCTTGGCGATCTGGCCGACCTGGCTACCGACGGCGCCGGCCGCGCCGGACACGAAGACGGAGTCGCCCTCCTGGAAGGACGCGGTGCGCAGCAGGCCCGCGTACGCAGTGAGGCCGGTCATGCCGAGCGCGCCGAGGTACGTGCTCAGGGGCGCAGCCCCGGGGTCCACCTTGACGGCGTGCTTGGCGTCGAAGACGGCGTATTCGCGCCAGCCGAAGCCGTGCAGGACGTGGTCGCCGACGGAGACGCCGTCCGCGTTCGAGGCGACGACCTCGCCGACCGCGCCGCCCAGCATGACCTTGCCCAGCTCGTAGGGGGCGACGTACGACTTCGCGGCGCTCATCCGGCCGCGCATGTACGGGTCCACGGAGAGGTGCTTGTTGCGCACCACGATCTGGTCCGGGCCGGGCTGCTTCAGGTCGGCCTCGACCAGGGCGAAGTCCTCGGGCTTCGGGACGCCGACCGGGCGGCTGACGAGGTGCCATTCGCGGCTGGTGGCGGGGAGCTCGGCTGTGTCGGTCATGGAGGGCGCCTTTCCTGGTGCAACGGTTTCCACACATGAGAATGCTTCAGTATGTGAAACAACCATGCTCCTGAATATTTCATGATGTCAAGTAACGGGGTAGCCTGTCGGGCATGGCCACACAGAAGACTCCCTCGTTCGACCCACTGACCCTTGAGGTCGTCGACCTCATCGGCACGGTCGTGGCCCGTTACCACGAGGAGTACGAGGAGGCGGCGGCGGAGCATGCGCTGACGGGGGCGCAGGCGCGGCTGCTGAGCCTGTTGTCGCTGGAGCCGCTGCCGATGCGGCGGCTGGCGCAGAAGCTGAAGTGCGAGCCGTCGAACGTGACCGGGATCGTGGACCGGCTGGAGGCACGGGGGCTGGCGGAGCGACGGCCGGACCCGTCCGATCGGCGCGTGAAACTGGCCGCCGTGACGGAGGAGGGGCGGGCTGTCGCGCGGAGTCTGCGGTTGTCCCTGCGGTTCGCTCGGGAGCCGTTGGCGACGTTGTCGCGGGAGGAGCGGGTGGCTCTGCGGGGCCTGCTGCTCCGCATGCTGAACGGACCCACCCCCGACTGACCTGCGCCCCTTCAGGGGCCCGCTTTCCTCGACACCCCCAGCGGCCCGTCGGGGGCCACCCGCGCAGTTCCCCGCACCCCACCTCACCCGCGGCCCGGTGGGGGTTGCTCGCGCAGTTCCCCGCGCCCCTGACGGGGCACGCCCCCCTCGACGTCACCTGCGGGCCGGTGGGGGTCACCCGCGCCGTTCCCCGCGCCCCCAAGAGGGGCTGCGCCCCATCAGGGGCGCGGGGAACGGCCCAGTCTTTTGCCTTTAGGGGCGCGGGGAACTGCGCGACCAGCCACGACGCACCCGCAGTCGGCGAACCAAGCCGGGGCTCCGCCCCCCTAGGGGCGCGGGGAACTGCGCGGCCAGCCATAACGCACCCGCGCCCGGCAAACGACCCCGCGGTCAGCGGTTACGTGCACCACCACAAGAAGCGGTCGCACGACGACTCCGTGGGGGTCGGTTCCGGGTCGGGGTCCGGCGCGTCCGTCGTGGGATCAGGATCCTGCGTACCCGGATCCGACTCCTCGGGGGCGGACGGGACGGAGGCCGGGGCCGAGGACGCCGGACCGGCCGTCGCCGTCGCCGACGGATCGGCCGATTCCGTCCCCTTGTCGTCCTTGTCGTCCTTCTCGTCGTCGTCCTTGTCCTTCTTGGACTTCTTCGACTTCTCCGACTCCGAGGCGGAGGGCGACACCCCCGGCGCCCCGGCACCGCCTCCCCCGGACGCCGACGCCCCGTCCGCGGAGGCCGAGGACCCGGCGGACGCCTCCCCCGCCGCGGACGCCTTCGGTTCCGAGGACGGCGCTTCTATGCCCAGTTCGGCCAGGCTCAGCCCGCCGGCCGCGAGCAGCAGCCCCGCCCCCACGAGCAGCACGCGCCGACGCCGGCGCCGGTGCAGCGCCGCCTTCCGGTCGCGCCGGTTCGCCCGCACCCCCCGGCTCCCGCCGCGCGTGCCGCGTCCGCGCCGGGCCCGGCGGCCCGCGCCGCCCTCCGGTTCGTCGCCGTCGTCCTCGTCCGCCTCGTCCGCCGCGTCGTCCCGCCCGTCGGCGTCCTCGCGGTCGTCCGGGGAGGCCGCGCTCTCTCGGCTCGCTTCGGCCGGTGTACCGCACCCCGGGCAAGCGAGGGCGCCATTGAGGTGCCGTTGGCACGGGAGGCAGTAGTCCATGACGCCGGAAGACTAAACTCCGCTCAGGTCACGTTCCCAGCCGCAGCTGTGAAAGTTCTGTGCTGAACTGCCGGTTCGGGTGTGCCAGTTGAGGACAGGCCCGACCATTCCCCGCCTTCCTTCGCCATCTCGCCGAAACCGTTCTTCGTTCGACCCATTGACACGTCCGCCGCCCAATCCTTACTGTCTGGCCAGCATTTCGAACATGTGACGAAATCTCGAACAGTCGAAACAGATTCGTAAAAGCAGCCGCAGAGCACGACAAGGGGCATTCTCCGTGCGCATCACCGGAATCAGCACACACGTGGTCGGGACGCCTTGGCGCAACCTGACCTATGTCCAGGTGCACACCGACGAGGGCATCACCGGGGTCGGTGAGACCCGCATGCTGGGCCACACCGACGCGCTGATCGGCTATCTGCGGGAGGCGCAGGCCAATCACATTCTCGGTTCGGACCCCTTCGCTGTCGAGGACCTCGTCCGCCGTATGAAGTACGGCGACTACGGGCGCGCCGGCGAGATCGTCATGTCCGGTATCGCCGTGATCGAGATGGCGTGCTGGGACATCAAGGGCAAGGCCCTGGGCGTGCCCGTGTGGCAGCTGCTCGGCGGCAAGGTCACCGACCGCGTGAAGGCGTACGCGAACGGCTGGTACACCACCGAGCGCACTCCGGAGGCGTACCACAAGGCGGCCCAGGAGGTCGTGGCGCGCGGGTACAAGGCGCTGAAGATCGACCCCTTCGGGACGGGTCACTTCGAGCTGGACCACGAGCAGTCGCTGTACTCGGTCTCGCTGATCGAGGCGGTCCGGGACGCGATCGGTCCGGACACCGAGCTGATGCTGGAGATGCACGGCCGCTTCTCGCCGGCCACGGCGATCCGGCTCGCGCACGAGCTCGCGCCCTTCAAGCCCGCGTGGCTGGAGGAGCCGGTGCCGCCGGAGAACCTGAAGGCGCTGGAGAAGGTGGCGGCGAAGGTCGACATCCCGGTCGCGACCGGCGAGCGCATTCACGATCGCATCGAGTTCCGCGAGCTCTTCGAGAGCCAGGCCGTGGACATCATCCAGCCGGACGTCGGCCACCTCGGCGGCATCTGGGAGACCCGGAAGCTGGCGGCGACCGCCGAGGCCCACTACGTCCTCGTGGCGCCCCACAACGTGGGTGGCCCGGTGCTGACCGCCGCCTCCCTCCAGGTCGGCTTCTCCTCCCCCAACTTCAAGATCCTCGAACACTTCAACGACTTCGCGGACGCGGACATCAAGAAGATCGTGAAGGGCGCCCCGCAGGTCGTCGACGGCTACTTCGAGCTGTCGCACGAGCCGGGTCTGGGCGTCGAGCTGGACACGGACGCGGCGGCGGAGTTCCCGCAGCAGCAGGCGCGCTTCGACCTGTGGGCGGACGGCTGGGAGCAGCGCAAGCCGAAGGGTGCCACCAAGTGACGCCGCCCGGCGGCGAGTTGTACCGGGGCTTGTGGCAGGCTGTGCCCAGCCGCCGGACGCCGCCTCCGTCGCGGGCCGCGGCGGACCGGAGGGCGTACCGCCCCTTCGGGACCCCGACCCGCCCCACCGCCACGGAGCAGTCATGAGCGCCGTATCCCAGGCCGTCGTCATCGAGGGGCCGGGCGAGCACCGGCTGGCCCCCCACGAGCCCACGGCACCCGCAGCGGGCGAGGCCCTGGTACGGGTCCACGCGAGCGGGATCTGCGGCAGCGACCGCGAGGTGTACCAGGGCAACCGCCCCGAGGGGTACGTCCGCTATCCGCTGACCCCGGGCCACGAGTGGTCGGGGACGGTCGAGGCGGTCGGCAGCGGGGTGCCCGAGGGGCTCGTGGGCCGCAAGGTGGTGGGCGAGGGCTTCCGCAACTGCCAGGTCTGCGACCGCTGCCACGAGGGCGAGACAACGTTGTGCACGGCCGGCTACGAGGAGACGGGCTTCACCCGGCCCGGCGCCATGGCCACCACGCTCACGCTGCCCGCCCGTCTGCTGCACGTCCTGCCGGAGGACGCCGACCTGACGGCCGCGGCGCTCCTGGAGCCCGCGGCCTGTATCGCGGCGGCGGCGCTGAAGGCGAACGCGCGGCCCGGCGAGCGGGTGGCGGTCGTCGGCACGGGCACGCTCGGCATGTTCGCCGTGCAGTTCCTGAAGGCGGGTTCGCCCTCGGAGCTGCTGGTGGTGGGCACCCGCCCGGACCGTGAGGAGCTGTCGCGGAAGTTCGGCGCCAGTGACTTCCGCACCCGGGACCAGGAGCTGCCCGCCGACTTCGACGTGGTGATCGAGACGGCCGGTTCGGCGACGGCCGCGACGACCGCCGCCTCGCTGCTCAGACGCGGCGGACGGCTGGTGCTCACGGGCATCCCGGCGGCGGGCGCACAGGGTCTGGACCCCACGGACCTCGTCGTACGGCAGCTTGAGGTGCACTCCGTGTTCGGTGCGCCGCCGGACGCCTGGGCGCACACGGTACGGGTCTTCGGCGCGGGTCTCCTCGATCCGCTGCCGCTGGTGACACATGAACTTCCGTTGGACGAGTTCGCCCACGCCATCGAGCTGGTGGGGTCCGGCGATCCGAAGGTCGGCAAGGTGCTGCTGAGGCCGTAGGGCCCGGTGCCGACCGATCCCCGATCCGTACGCCGGTGCGGAGACCTGACGCTCCGCACCGGCGTACATCCACCGACACGAACCATGTCCGACATATCGAACGCATACTTTGCCAGAGCTAAGGAAAGCTTGTGACCGACGCTTCTCCCAGAGCGGCCCGCCGACCCGGTGAGCAGGCGCTCGCCGCGCTCGGCCTGGGCGCTCCCGCCCTGTCCCCCGCCGACGCCTCCCCGCACTCCTTCCCGGGAGGCGGCCGGTGGCGTACCGAGATCCCCTCGTGCGAGGGGCCCGAGGCGCTGGCCGTGGTCCTCAAGGAGTCCTCGCGGCTCGATGTGCCGATCCACCGGATCAGCCAGGGCAGCGGCGTCTGGATGCTGACCGACGCCGAGATCACCGAGATGGTCGAGGCCACCGCCGAGCGCGACATCGAGCTGTGCCTCTTCACCGGTCCGCGCGGCACCTGGGACATCGGCGGCTCGACCCGTACGGACTCGCGGGGCGGCGGTACCAGGGCGCGTGGTCACGATGCGGTGGCGGGCTGTCTGGAAGACGCCGTACGCGCAACGGAGTTGGGCGTAAAGTGCCTCCTCGTGGCTGACGAGGGCGTGCTGTGGACTCTGCACAGGGCCCGTGTCGCCGGGATCATTCCGGCCGACACCACGCTCAAGGTCTCGGCGCTCATCGGTCCGGTCAACCCGGCCGCGTACGCCGTGTACGAGCAGCTCGGCGGGGACTCCATCAATGTGCCCAGCGACCTCACGCTGGACCACCTGACGGAGATCCGCAGGGTCAGCGCGGCCCCGATGGACATGTACATCGAGGCTCCCGACGATCTCGGCGGCTACGTGCGCATGTACGAGGTCGCCGAGCTGATCCGGCGCGGCGCACCGCTGTATCTGAAGTTCGGCCTGTCCAAGGCTCCCGGGATCTACCCGTACGGCCACCACATGAGGGAGCTGACACTGTCCACGGCACGGGAGAGGGTGCGGCGCGGCCGGCTGGCCCTGGACCTGCTGGCGCGGCACGGGGCGGACGGCGACATGGCGCCGCTCGGCTCGCGGCTGCCGGGGACACTCCAACGTTTTGACATTCCCTCATAACGTTCCGACTACACCCCCTTCACAAAAGACGACGCGGCCGAACACAATCCCACACACCTCCTCTCGGTCGTCCTCGCTCCACCACCTTCACAAACTGAAGACCGAGCCTCCGTCAGAGCATCAAGGAAGATGATCATGCGCAATCGCAAGGCAGCCCTCTCCGCCATAGCCGCGGCAGCCTCTCTCGCCCTCACCCTGTCCGCCTGCGGGCAGGACAGTGACGGCGGGAGTGAGAGCGACAAGGGAGACGCGAAGGGGGGCACCGTCGGCATCGCCATGCCGACCAAGTCCTCCGAGCGCTGGATCGCCGACGGCGCCAACGTGGAGAAGAACCTCAAGGCCGCCGGCTACAAGACCAAGCTGGCCTACGGCGAGGACGACCCGGACACCCAGGTCTCGCAGATCGAGAACATGATCACGCAGGGCGTGAAGGCGCTGATCATCGCGGCGATCGACAACAAGTCGCTCGACAACGTGCTGCAGCAGGCCAAGGAAGCCGACATCCCGGTCATCTCCTACGACCGCCTGATCCTCAACTCGCCGAACGTCGACTACTACGCGTCGTTCGACAACGAGAAGGTCGGCGAGCTCCAGGGCGGCTACATCGTCGAGAAGCTCGGTCTCAAGGACGGCTCCAAGAAGGGCCCGTTCAACGTCGAGCTCTTCGCCGGCTCGAACGACGACAACAACACCCAGTACTTCTTCAAGGGCGCGATGAACGCCCTGCAGCCGTACATCGACAAGAAGCAGATCGTCATCAAGTCCGGCCAGACCAAGCTCAACCAGGTCACCACCCTGCGCTGGGACGGCGGCACCGCCCAGAAGCGCATGGACGACCTGCTCACCTCGGCGTACAAGAGCGCCAAGGTCGACGCCGTGCTCTCGCCCTACGACGGCATCTCCATCGGCATCCTGTCCGCGCTCAAGTCGGACGACTACGGCAGCAAGAGCAAGCCGCTGCCGATCGTCACGGGCCAGGACGCCGAGGTCGCCTCGGTGAAGTCGATCATCGACGACCAGCAGACGCAGACCGTCTACAAGGACACCCGCAAGCTCGCCGAGGTCGCCGCCAACATGGTCGACTCCGTGCTGCAGGACAAGAAGCCCGAGACGAACGACACCAAGACGTACAACAACGGCGCGAAGGTCATCCCCGCCTACCTGCTGGACCCGGTCAACGTCGACAAGTCCAACTACAAGGAAGTTGTCGTCGACTCGGGCTACATCAAGGAAAGCGACCTCAAGTAACAACCGCCGTTTTCTAAGGATTGGAAGGCACGACCATGGCGGGACCCGTCCTGGAAATGCGCTCGATCGTCAAGACCTTTCCCGGCGTCAAGGCGCTGTCGGACGTCTCACTGAGCGTCCGGCCGGGCGAGGTCCACGCCATCTGCGGGGAGAACGGCGCCGGGAAGTCGACCCTCATGAAGGTCCTCTCCGGCGTCCACCCGCACGGGACGTACGAGGGCGACATCCTCTTCGAGGGTGAGCCCTGCACGTTCAAGGACATCAGGGCGAGCGAGCAGCACGGCATTGTGATCATCCACCAGGAGCTTGCCCTGGTGCCCTACCTCTCCATCGCGGAGAACATCTTCCTCGGCAACGAGCACGCCACGCGCGGGTTCATCAGCTGGACCGAGACGCTGAGGCACGCGACCGAGCTGCTGCGGCGGGTCGGGCTCGACGAGCACCCCGACACCCGTGTCGCCGACATCGGTGTGGGCAAGCAGCAGCTCGTCGAGATCGCGAAGGCGCTGTCGAAGAAGGTGAAGCTGCTGATCCTCGACGAGCCGACGGCGGCTCTGAACGACGAGGACAGCGGCAAGCTGCTGGACCTGATCCTGGGGCTCAAGGACCAGGGCATCACCTCGATCATCATCTCGCACAAGCTCAACGAGATCGCGGCGGTCGCCGACTCGGTGACCATCCTGCGCGACGGGCGGTCCATCGAGACCCTCGACGTGAAGGCCGCGGAGACCACCGAGGACCGGATCATCAGCGGCATGGTCGGCCGCGACCTCGACCACCGCTTCCCGGAGCGCACCCCGCACGACACCGAGGTGGGCGCGGCTCCGGCCCTGGAGATCCGCAACTGGACCGTGCACCACCCGATCGACCAGCAGCGCAAGGTGGTCGACGACGTGTCGATCCAGGTGCGCCGCGGGGAGATCGTCGGGATCGCCGGGCTCATGGGCGCCGGGCGCACCGAGCTGGCGATGAGCGTCTTCGGGCGCACCTACGGCCGGTACGCGGGCGGCACCGTCCTCAAGGACGGCAAGGAGATCCGTACGAAGACCGTGTCCGACGCGGTCCAGCACGGCATCGCGTACGTGACCGAGGACCGCAAGCACTACGGCCTCAACCTCATCGACACCATCAACCGGAACATCACGCTCAGCGCGCTGGGCAAGGTCGCCAAGGGCGGTGTCGTCGACGAGCACCAGGAGCGGCAGGTCTCCGAGGGCTTCCGCAAGTCGATGAACATCAAGGCCCCGACGGTCTTCGAGCCGGTGGGCAAGCTGTCGGGCGGCAACCAGCAGAAGGTCGTCCTCAGCAAGTGGATCTTCGCGGGCCCCGATGTGCTGATCCTCGACGAGCCGACCCGCGGTATCGACGTGGGCGCCAAGTTCGAGATCTACACGGTCATCGACAAACTGGCCGCCGAGGGCAAGGCGGTCGTCTTCATCTCCTCCGAGCTGCCCGAACTGCTCGGAATGTGCGACCGCATCTACACCATGTCGGCCGGGCGGCTGACCGGTGAGGTCCAGCGGGCCGAGGCCACGCAGGAAGTGCTGATGCGCCAGATGACGAAGGACAAGAGGTAAGACCGATGAGCACGAATGTGACCGCCAAGTCCCCCGCGCCGGCCCCCGCCGGCAAGGGCGGCTCGTCAGGCGGCGGCGACGGCCTGCTGCAGCTGATGGTGGAGGGCATGCGCCGCAACATGCGGCAGTACGGCATGCTGATCGCGCTGGGCCTGATCGTGGTGCTGTTCGCGGTGTGGACGGACGGCGACCTGCTGCTGCCGCGCAACGTCTCCAACCTGGTGCTGCAGAACAGCTACATCCTGATCCTCGCGATCGGCATGATGCTCGTCATCATCGCGGGCCACATCGACCTGTCGGTCGGCTCGCTCACCGCCTTCGTGGGCGCGGTGGCGGCCGTGCTGATGGTCAAGCACGACCTCGACTGGCCGATCGCCGTGGTGCTGTGCCTGCTCCTGGGCGCCGCCGCGGGAGCCGCGCAAGGCTTCTTCATCGCGTATCTGGGCATACCATCCTTCATCGTGACCCTCGCGGGCATGCTGACCTTCCGCGGTCTCACCGAGATCTTCCTTGAGGGCCAGACGCTCGGCCCGTTCCCCGAGGGTCTGCAGAAGGTCTCCAACGGCTTCCTCCCCGAGGTCGGCCCGGACACCAACTACCACAACCTCACGCTGCTGCTCGGCTTCGCCGTGATCGCGTTCATCGTGCTGCAGGAGTTCCGTGACCGCAGGCGGCAGCAGGAGTTCGCGCTCGACGTGCCGCCTTTCAAGCTGTTCCTGCTGAAGATCGTGGCCCTGGCCGCCGCGGTGCTCACGGTCACGATGATGCTCGCCAGCTACAAGGGCGCGCCGGTCGTGCTGATCATCCTCGGCGTCCTCGTCGTCGGCTTCGGCTACGTGATGCGCAACGCCGTCATCGGCCGCCACATCTACGCCATCGGCGGCAACCTGCCCGCGGCGAAGCTGTCCGGTGTACGGGACAAGAAGGTCACCTTCCTGGTCTTCCTCAACATGGGCATGCTCGCGGCGCTGGCCGGTCTGGTCTTCGCGGCCCGCTTCAACGCGGCCTCGCCCAAGGCCGGTGTGAACTTCGAACTGGAGGCGATCGCCGCCTCGTTCATCGGCGGCGCGTCGATGAGCGGCGGCGTGGGCACGGTCCTCGGTGCGATCATCGGTGGTGTCGTGCTGGGTGTGCTCAACAACGGCATGAACCTCGTCGGCGTCGGCAGCGACTGGCAGCAGGTCATCAAGGGCCTGGTGCTGCTCGCGGCGGTCGGCTTCGACGTCTGGAACAAGCGCAAGGTCGGTTCGTAACGTGCAGGTGGGGCCCCGTGGACGTACGGTCCACGGGGCCCCATTTTGCTTTGTGCGCGTCATGAACCACTCACGTCTCGGGAAGACAGGAACCGGTGAAAGAACTGGTGAACGAACTGGTGAAGGAACTCTTCGGCGAACTCGCCGACGGCACGAAGGTCCACCGCTGGTCGCTGGAGAACGGCGGCACCCGGCTGAAGGTCCTCTCGTACGGCGGCATCGTCCAGTCCCTGGAACTTCCCGACGGGCGCGGCGGACACACCAACGTCTCGCTCGGCTTCGACACCGTCGAGGCGTACGAGACGTCCAGCCCGTACTTCGGCGCGATCATCGGCCGGTACGGCAACCGCATCGCCAAGGGCCGGTTCAGCCTCGACGGTGAGGACCACGTCCTGCCCGTCAACGACGGCGGCCACAACCTGCACGGCGGGCCGGAGGGCTTCGACCGGCGGATCTGGGACGTGGAGGGGTTCACCTCCGGCTCCGACGTGGGCCTGGTCCTGCGGCGCACCAGCCCCGACGGCGAGATGGGCTACCCCGGCACGCTCACGGTGCGGGTGACCTACACCCTCACCGCGCGGGGCGACTGGCGTATCGACTACGAGGCGACCACCGACCGGGCCACGGTCGTCAACCTCACCAACCACGTGTACTGGAACCTGGCCGGCGAGAACGGCGGCTCCGTCCACGACCATGTGCTGACCGTCGCCGCGTCCCGCTACACCCCGGTCGACGCGGGACTCGTCCCCACCGGTGAGCTCGCCGGGGTCGCGGGCACACCCTTCGACTTCCGTACGCCGAAGACGCTCGGGGCGGATCTGCGGCGGGAGGACCCACAACTGCTGTACGCCCAGGGCATCGACCACAACATGGTCCTGGACAAGGGGCTCACCGAGCGGCCCGAGCACATCGCGCAGCTGCGGGAGCCGGTCTCCGGCCGCACGCTGAGCATCGCGACGACCGAGCCCGGAGTGCAGCTCTACACCGGGAACTTCCTGGACGGCACCCTCGTCGGGACCGGCGGCCTGGCCTACGGGCGGGGCGACGCGGTGTGCCTGGAGACCCAGCACTTCCCCGACTCGCCGAACCGCCCGGAGTTCCCGTCGACGCTGCTCAGGCCGGGTGGCACGTACCGCTCGACGACGGTCCATTCGTTCAACATGTAACCATCCTTCACAGGTGGTTCACAATTTCCACATCGATTCACAGTCGTTGAACAGGGACACACAGGCGCACGTACTTAGAGGCGGCCCGGGTATCCCCGCTCGGGCCGCCGCCCGCGTAACCGCTCGGGCCGCCCCTCAAGGACGGAGGGTCCATGGCCGACAAAGTCACCTCGCTGTTCCGCACCGGCGCGCACAGCCCCTCGATGGCCGCGCTGGCACGAGAGAGCGGGGAGGCGGGTCCGGTGGACTTCTGCATCCCGTGCAATCCGTACTTTCCCTCGCCCAGGATGATGGACGAGCTGACCACCCGGCTGCGCGACATCATCACGTACTACCCCAGCAGCGCGGACACCATCACCGCCGAGCTGTGCAACCTGCTGCAACTTCCCCCGCAGTGCGTGGCGATGGGCAACGGATCGACCGAACTGATCACCTGGATCGACCACTTGCTGGTCCGGGAGTCGCTCGCCATCCCCGTCCCCACCTTCGGTCGCTGGACCGACCAGCCGCTGGAGACCGGCAAGCGCGTCGACATGTTCCCGCTCCAGGAGAGCAACGGCTTCGCGCTCGACCCGGCGCAGTACATCCAGTTCATCCGCTCCCGGGGCACCCGCGCGGCCGTGATCTGCAACCCGAACAACCCCGACGGCGGTTTCCTGCCCAAGCAGACGATCCTGGCGTTCTGCGACGCGCTCGCCGACCTCGACCTGATCGTCATCGACGAGTCGTTCCTTGAGTTCGCCGACGCCGAGAACGAGCCGAGCATCGTCGAGGAGGCGGTGATGCGCCCCAACGTCATCGTGCTGCGCAGCCTCGGCAAGAACTTCGGTCTGCACGGCGTGCGGTTCGGCTACATGGTGGCCAACCCGGGCCTCGCGGGCAAGATCCGCTCGATGCTGCCGAAGTGGAACCTGAACGCCTTCGCGGAGACCGTGGTCTTCATGCTCAAGGACTACGGCGCCGAGTACGTGGAGAGCCTGCACATGGTGCGCCGCGACCGGCTCGACATGGCACGCCAGCTCTCCACGCTGCCCGGCCTCACGGTCTACCCCTCGCAGGGAAACTTCCTCTTCGTGCGCCTCCCCGTGGGCGCCGAGGGCACCGTGGTCCGGGACCGACTGCTCACCGAGCACCGGATCCTGGTCCGCGAGTGCGGCAACAAGATCGGCTCGTCCAGCCGCTTCGTGCGGCTCGTGGTACGCCCTCAGGAGGACGTACGCCGACTGGTGGTCGGCCTGGAGTCGGTGCTCTACGGAACCACCAGACGGGCTGCCGCCGTGCCCGAGCTGAGCCAAGGGGCCGGTTACAGCTCGGGGACCGCGGCGGTCGACCGGCTCGTCGGCTCGACGAACGGGCAGGGCTATCCGGGGCTCGCGGGCGCGGCGAACGGGATGGTGCAGCAGCCTCAGCCGGTGCCGCAGCAGTTGCCGCAGCAGCCGCAACCGCTTGTCGCCGCGGCGAACGGGATGGTCGGGCAGCCGCAGCCGTTGACCGCGGCGCAGACGCGGGGGACCACGGGGATGCCGGGCGGGTTGACCGCTGTCGCCGCGGCGGGGCAGCCGCAGGGGTTCCCCCAGCAGGGGTTCCCGCCACAGCCTCAGGCGATGCCGCAGCCGCAGCCTGTGCCTCAGCAGCAGCCGGGCGGCTGGCCGAACACGCCGGGCGCATCCAACGGAGCGGGCTGGCCTGCGGCCGGCGGGGTCAACCGGGTCGGCTGACCCCGGGTGGGGGGTGCGCTACAAGATTGCGCAGTTCCCCGCGCCCCCAAATACCGCGCCGTCGTCCGCGCAGCTCAAAGATTGCGCAGTTCCCCGCGCCCCTAGGTACCTAGGGGCGCGGGTGCTTTTAGGGGCGCGGGGAACTGCGCAATCCTTTAGGCCCGCCCCCGCCGGGGCCGCAGGTGATGGATTGGGCTGTCGCGCTACGCAGTATTGAAGCGCCACTGTTGGCAGTTGTTGTTCAGCCAAGTCCACTGGCGGACGTCCGCCCCGTCCGCCGCGGAGCAGTCGGCGACATCCGCCACCTTCCCCGAAGCCTGGTTCACGATCCGGACGTAACCCCCGGAGGTGACCAGGAACCGGAACCGCTGGCACGTGTTGTCGAGCCACGCCCACTGCCGCAGATCCGCCCCGTCGGCGGAGGAACAGTCCGCCGTGTCCAGCACCTTCCCGGACCCCACGTTCACCAGCCGGCTCGTATCGTCCCCCCGGTCCTCCACCCGCCATTTCTGATGGTTCCCGCCGTTGCAGGCGTACTGCTGCACATTGGCCCCGTCGGCAGCCGAACCACCCGCCACCTCAAGGCACTTACCGCTGTTGCGGTTCGTCAGCGTGTACGTGGTGGAGGTGCTCGACGGCTCCCCCGACGGCCCCGCGAGACTCGTCCCCAGCCCGACCGGCACACCGAAGTTCGGCGACCCGTCGGAGTTCCACGTGAACTTCTGCGCCCGCGTCGTGCGCCCGTTGTCACAGCCGTCGCCCGCGCCGTCGTTGGCGTGGTAGACGATCCAGCTCTCACTGCCGTCGGGTGAGGTGAAGAACCCGTTGTGGCCGGGCCCGTACACCCCCGCGCTGTCGTTGCGCTGGAAGACCGGCGTGGACTTCTTCGTCCAGGAGGAGGCGGAGAG
Organism: Streptomyces liliiviolaceus; assembly: GCF_018070025.1. Taxonomy (NCBI): domain Bacteria; kingdom Bacillati; phylum Actinomycetota; class Actinomycetes; order Kitasatosporales; family Streptomycetaceae; genus Streptomyces; species Streptomyces liliiviolaceus. The sequence goes on along the minus strand of NZ_JAGPYQ010000001.1, from coordinate 3,147,440 downwards.
CGGGTTCGAGCCGGTGAGCGTCAGCTGCCCGAGCTTGTAGTCGGGCGTCCAGCATCCGCTCGCGGAGTAGATGATCCGCGTGACCCCGTTGCGCTGGAGCACTTCGGGCCCCTCGTTCACCGTCCCGCCCGACCTCTCCCAGTCGTACGTGGGCGTGGAGATCGTCGAGAAGGACCCGCTCAGCGTGTACGGGTTGGACATCGGCGCGATGACGAGGTTCTGCGTCCCGCCGCTCGCGCTGCCCAGCAGATACAGCTGCCCGTTCACGTTCATGACGCTCGGATCGAGCATCCACGCGCTGTTGAGCTGGTTCTTGTACGTGTACGGGCCCAGCGGGTCGGACCCGGAGCTCTCCAGGACGTGGGTGCGCTGGGTCGGGTTGTAGTCGGAGATGTTCTGCCCGGCGACGAAGTACAGGTACCACTTGCCTCCGGAGTAGAAGAGTTCCGGCGCCCAGATGTTGCAGCAGCGCGAGGCCGCGTCACCCTTCCACACCTGCACGCTGGGCGCGGTCGCGAGCCCGCCCAGGGTCGGTGACCTGCGCATGGTGATGACGTCGGTCCAACTCGTCGTCACCAGGTAGTAGTTGCCGTCGTGGTACGAGATCCAGGGGTCGGCGCCCTTCACGGACTTGACCGGGTTGGCGAAGGAGGCCGCGCTCGCCGAGGACTGCCCGAGCGACAGGGCGAGCAGCAGCGCGGCCAGCAGGGTCAGTAGGCGACGGGCCATCCGGTGCTCCAGTTCAGGAGGTTGATGCCGAGTTTGGGGGTGCCGTTGTCCTGGCCGTCGTAGTAGTGGTAGACGATCAGGTCGCCGTCGGAGTCCGCCATGATCGACTGCCCGCCGGGCCCGATGTACCGCCCGTGCGACTCCAGCACGGGCGTCCCGCCGTTGTTCGTCATCGCCACACCGCTCTTGTCGTAGTACGGGCCGGTGACACTGGTGGCCCGCCCGACCTTGACCTTGTACGTGGAGCTGGTGCCGGCGCAGCAGGTGTCGTACGAGGCGAAGAGGTAGTAGTAGCCGCCCCGCTTGACGATGTAGGGCGCCTCGACGGCCTTGGTGCCGGTCGGCCGGGACGCGATCGAGTAACGGGTGGTGTTGGTCGAGAGCTGCTTGCCGGTCGACGGGTTGATCTGGATCATTTTCAGCCCGGTCCACCAACTGCCGAAGGACAGCCACCACTTGCCGTCGCTGTCGACGAAGAGGTTCGGGTCGATGGCGTTGTAGTCGCTGGAGGTGGTGGACGTGTAGACCGTCCCGTAGTCGCTCCAGGAGCCCGGGAGTCCGGTCGTCGAACCGGCGAGCCCGATGGCCGACTTGTTCGAGCCGAAGGTCGAGACGGCGTAGTACATCAGGTACTTGCCGCCCGCGTACGAGATGTCGGGCGCCCAGGCCTCCGTCGCGTACGACGACCACCAGCTCGGCTTGGTGCCGAAGGCGTCGGAGCCCGCGCTGAAGGCGATCCGGTTGGTCGACGTCTTGTAGCTGAGGCCGCCGCCGGTCGCGTACAGCAGGTACTGCCCGGACGAGGTGCGGATCATCGTCGGGTCGTGGACGACGGTCGAGCCGGTGACGGTGCCCGGGTTGGGGTACGCGGAGGCGGTGGTGGGGACGAGGGCGAGCAGGATGGCCGCGGGGAGGGCGAGCAGCGCGGTCCTGCGGCCCGTACGGCGGGGAGTCCTGCTGGAGGTGGGGCTCACGCGGATCCTCCTACGAGTGGGGGGAGTCGAAGTGCCTCGCGTTCGAAATCACGGACGCTTGTCATGACTTCGAACGGCGGGATGACCCGGAACGTAGAATCGAACCCCTTGCGCGTCAACGGTTCACACAGCCCCGCGCGCCCCGGTAAACGTCGAAAGTCTTTCGGCGTCCCGGCTGTCTCACAACAGACTTGACGCTTCGTCACTTTGCCCAACCCACAGCGCTTCGACAGATTCCGTTTCTACGGTGCCGTGTTCATGACAGACACATCGATCGGACGTCGAACCGTGCTCATCGCCACGGGCGCCACCGCGGCCACTCTGGCCGTCGGTGCCACGCTCCCCGAGGCCCCCACCACGGCCCCCACTACGGCTGCCGACCAGCAGCCGGCCGCCGCCGCGGCCGTCTGCACCCTCACGAAGGAGATGACCGAAGGCCCCTACTACCTCGACGGACAACTCGTCCGCGCGGACATCCACGAGGACAAGACCGGGATTCCGCTCAAGCTCACGCTCACCGTCGTCGACGACGACACCTGCGCTCCGCTCGACAGCGCGCTCGTGGAGATCTGGCACTGCGACGCGCTCGGCGAGTACTCCGGGTTCGTCGGCGGGAACGGGCACAACGAGCCCGACAACGGCAGGTTCCTGCGCGGCGGGGTCCTGACGGGCGCCGACGGCGTCGCGAAGATCACCAGCGTCTACCCCGGCTGGTACCGGGGGCGGTGCATCCACATCCACATCAAGGTGCACACCGATGTCACGCTGACCTCCGACGGCTCGTTCGAGGGCGGTCAGGAGCTCCACACCGGGCAGCTGTTCTTCGACGAGGCGATCACCATGCGGGTGGCGGCGGTGCCGGTGTACGCGGCGAACACCGTGCCGCGGACCACGCTCGCGCAGGACGGGATCTACGACGACGGGGGCGCGGCGTCGGGTCTGCTGACCCTGACCGCGCTGGGCAGCTCGACGACGGCGGGGTATGCGGGCGCGTTGACGCTCGGCGTCGAAACCTCCTGATCGACCGCTCGTCGGCTGCGGGCCGGTGGGGGCGAGCCGCGCAGTTCCCCGCGCCCCTGAAAAACGGGGCTGCGCCCCAGCTTTTCGCCCTTTAGGGGCGCGGGGAACTGCGCGAACGGCCCCCACCGGACCGCACTTCTAGGGGCGCGGGGAACTGCGCAATCCTTTAGGCCCGCCCCCACCGGCCCGCAGAGAACGCTCAGCCCCGCCCACTACGGCTGAGCACGCGCATGCCGCACGCGTCCACGACACGTACCTGCAGCGAGCCGCACCCGCAGCGGGTCCAGACCGTATGGCCGGCGGCCGTACCGTGCCGGGACACGATCTGGAAGGGCTCGGCGCGGTCGGGCCAGCCGCAGTGCGGGCACGCTTCACGCTGTGTGCCGGTCATGGAGGGCTCCTCACGTTGTGGGTCGACTGCGGGCGCGTGGGGGCCGGCCGCGCAGTTCCCCGCGCCCCTTCGGGGCACGCACCTCCAGGGTGTGGCCCAGCAACCGTGCACGTCCAGGTTGACTTTCTGGACGTGACCCTTAAGTCTGGGCTTCATGATTGATCTGCGGCGACTCCACGTCCTGCGCGCCGTCGAGCACTACGGCACGGTCACCGCCGCCGCCAGAGCCCTGCACCTCACCACCTCCGCCGCCTCCCAGCAGGTCCGCCAGCTCGCCCGTGAGCTGGGCGTCGTCCTGCTGGAGCCGCAGGGCCGCGGCGTACGCCTGACCTCCGCCGCGCGCAGCCTGATCACGCACGCCGACGCCATCCAGGCCCGCTGGGACCGGGCCGAGCTGGACCTGCGCGCCGACCACGACGATCCGGCCGGACTGCTGCGGGTCACCGGCTTCCCGATGGCCGTCTCGGTGCTGATCGCCCCGATGGCGGCCCGGCTGCGCGAACGCCACCCCCGCCTCTCCGTCCGCATCCAGGAGGCGGTCGTACCCGAGAGCTTCAACCTGCTCTTCGAGGGCGGGGCCGATCTCGCGGTCGTCGAGGCGACCTCGCGCAACCCCCCGATCAGCGATGCCCGGTTCGACCAGCAGCCGCTGCTGGACGACCCGTTCGACCTGGTCGTACCCGACACGCACCGGCTGGCGGGACGCGAGCGGACGGATCTCGCGGAGGTCGCCCGCGAGGAATGGATCGCGCCGTCCGAGGACAACCCCTGCCGTCTGCAGGTGCTGTCCGCGTGCGGTGCCGCCGGATTCACCCCCGACATCGTCCACCAGGCCTGGGACTGGAACGTGACGGCCCACCTCGTCGCGCACGGCCTGGGTGTCGCGCTCATCCCGCGGCTCGCCCATCTGACCCCCCACCTGCCGATCACCCGCGTCCGCTGCACGGGCGACCCGCACCGCAAACTCCTCACCTGCACCCGCGCCGGAGGCCATGAGCGCCCGGCCGTCGCGGCGGCCCTGGCCGAACTCCGGGAACTGGCGCCCACAGCGGTGGCGTGACCGTCACAGGGGGGCGCACTAGGGTGCCCCCCTGTCGGACCGTGGTACGCGGGGCAGGGAAGGTGAGTGGGAGCTGTGGGGGTGCCGGGACACGGGGAGGACGTCGACGAACTGCTGCGGCTCGTACGGCGGCGGGGCACCCCGGCGGAGGTACTGGACTGGCTCGGCCGCCGGACCGGGGCGCACGTCGCGTGGATCGGCCGCGACGGCACGGTCGAGACGGCCACGGCCGGCTTCCCCCGGCGGATCGCGGACGCGCTGACGGAACAGGTGGAGCGGCTGGCCGGCGGACGGCTGGCCGCGGCCACCGCACGGGTCGGCGAGCGGGAGGTCCGCCTGGAGGCCTTCGGCGGACGCGAGCCGCGCCCGGTGCTGGTGACGGTCAGCGCGTCGCCGCTGCCGCGGGAGGCCGCCGCGCTGGCCTCGCAGGCCGGCGGCATCGTCGATCTGCTGGGCAGGGCGTCGGACGCCGACGGGGGCACGCGCGGATACGAGGCGAAGGCGGCGCAGCTGCGGTTCGCGGTACTGACCGCGCTGCTGGCCGGGGACGTCACCATGGCCCGCCGGATGACCACCGGCGACGTACCGCCGCTGCTGAACGCGGAGCGCGTACGCGTCCATCTCCTGCACTGTCCGCCCGCCGACCGCGACCGGCTGACCCGGACCTATCTGGATCCGTCGGGCTATCACGGCCCGGGGCTGATGGTGAACTGCCCCGTGTTCAAGGAGCAGTTGATCTGTCCCGTGGCCGAGGACCCGGAGCTGGGGGGCCGGTTCCGGCAGGGCGAGGTGCTGCGGCGGCTGGTCGCGGAGAACCAGGGGTACGCGCTGGGCGTCAGCAGGCCCCATCCGCTCGCCGCCACGGGCGAGGCCTACGGAGAGGCCGTGCACGCCCTCGCGGTCGCCCGCAACTCCCCCGGCCGGCTGGCCGCCTACCGGGGCCGGCCCTCGCTGGTGCACGTACTGCCGCGCCGGGCGGCCCTCGCCTGGGCGCGCGGCTATCTGGAGCCGTTGCAGGCCGTCCCCAAGCCCACCGAGGACGTCGTCCGGCTGGCCGTGACGTTCTCCCGGTCCGGTGTGGCCCGTCTGCTGCACCTCAGCCGCACCACGGTCACGGCCCACTGCCGCCGGGCGGAGGAGGCGCTGGGCGTCGACCTCGGCGAGGTCCGCACCCGTGCCACGCTCGATCTGGCCCTGTCCCTCACCGCGCTCCAGTCCGCCGATCCCGCCGACGGCGCCCAGGCCGACACGGTGCAGCTGGTCGCGCCCCCGCTCGCGGAACTCCTGCGCTCCTCCCCCGCCACCGCGTGGGCGGAGCCCTTCCTGCACCCTCTGCGCGACACCCGGCACCGCGATCTGTACCTCACCGTGGAGGCCTGGATCGACGCCAACACCGACGCCCAGCGCACGGCGGCGCGGGTGGGCCTGAGCCGCAACACGGTCCGCGCGCATCTGCGGGCCGCCGAGCGCCTCCTCAACCGCGATCTGCTGACCACCGGGTCGGGCGTCCACGACCTCGTGCACGCCCTGCGGGTGACGGGTGGACAGCGTGCACACCCACCGGCCGAATCTGGCCAGCGTGCACGGTGGTCGTCGGCGGACGTCGCCTCATAACGTGCACAGTGCGCGGCGAATGGCCCACGGGGGAGGTCATTCGCCGCGGTTGCGCTCCCACTTGGGGCACTGGCGTGTTGCGGGGCCCTGCCGTGTGGGGTTCCGTGTCGGGTGCGGGTCCGGTGGGGGCTGGGCGCGCAGTTCCCCGCGCCCCTGAGGGGCCCTAGGGCCCCCTCTAGGCGCCCAGGGGCGCCAGAGGGGTCTCGCTCTCCCTCTCCTTGCGGTGGGCCTGGATCGAGTACGTCAGTGCCGCGGCCCACAGGGCGTACAGGAGCACGTACACGCAGACGCTCAGCGCGCCCGACGCGGCCACCCAGTCGCTTCTGAGCAGCGTGCGGACGTTCGTGACGACGATGATTCCGCCGACCGCCGAGCCCAGGACGCGCGGGGGCAGCAGGCGTACCAGCCAGGCCGCGACGGGCGCCGCGATCAGGCCGCCGATCAGGAACGCGGCGACCCAGCGCCAGTTCAGGCCCTGGGAGCCGAGGGAGAAGAGAAAGCCGAGGCTGGCGGCGACGGCGACGAGGAACTCGCTCGTGTCGACGGACCCGATGACCTTGCGGGGCTCCATCCGGCCGCCGGCCAGCAGCGCGGGCGTACCGACCGGACCCCAGCCGCCTCCGCCGGTCGCGTCCAGGAACCCGGCGACCAGGCCGAGCGGCGACAGGAACCGCTTGCGCAGCGGCTTGCCGAGGTTGCCCTTGGGCAGGCCGCGAAAGGTGAACCGGGACATGACGTACAGCCCGAGCCCCAGCAGGATCAGGGACATCACGGGCTCGGCGACCCCGGTGGACAGCCCGGACAGCACGGTCGCGCCGAGGAAGGACCCGACGGCCCCCGGTACGCCGATCCGGATGACGACCTTCCAGTCCACGTTCCCGAAGCGCCAGTGCGAGGCACCGGACATCAGGGTCGTGCCGATCTCCGCGAGGTGGACCGTGGCGGAGGCGGCGGCCGGGTTGGTGCCCATGGAGAGGAGCAGGGTGGTCGAGGTCACGCCGTAGGCCATACCGAGGCTGCCGTCCACCAGCTGGGCGCCCAGGCCCGCCAGGGCGAGCAGTACCAGCGTGCGCATCGTGTGCGAGTCCGTCCCGTCGTGTCGCGGTGTCCCTCCGGGAAGCGCCTCGGGGAGACGGAAGGGACGGACGGGACGCTAGGTGCCCGAACTGAGGATTGCCTGAGCGTGGGATGAGGACGCCGCACAGGCGGCGCCCCGGCCGGGGAGGACCGGGGTGCCGCCTGTGCGGTCAGACCAGGCGGATCACGTTCCAGGAGAGGGGTTCCAGGGTGCTGGTGAGCGTGCCGTCGTTCAGGGTGGTCGCCGTGACGGCGTGCGGGACCACGCGTTCCGGTTCGTCCAGGGTGTTGCGGGCGTCCGGGTCCGCGTCGGACAGGGCGCTGTGCTCCACCACCGTCGTCAGGCCGAGCGAGGCCAGCGACACCTCCAGCGGCAGCGCCTGCGTGCGGCTGCGGTTGACGGCGAAGACGGTGACCGAGCCGTCCTCGGCCCGGACCGCGGTGGCGTGCAGCAGGTCCGTCTCGCCGTACTTCGCCGTCTCGTACGTCGGTGAGTCCACGCGTACGTCGAGGACCTGGCCGCGCCCGTACCGCGAGGCCTGGGAGAACGGGAAGAACGTCGTCTGGCGCCAGGCCGGGCCGCCCGGCTCGGTCATGATCGGCGCGATGACATTGACGAGCTGGGCCAGGCAGGCGATCGTCACCCGGTCCGCGTGCCGCAGCAGGGCGATGAGCAGCGAGCCGAAGACCACCGCGTCGGTGACGTTGTAGTTGTCCTCCAGGAGCCGGGGTGCCTCCGGCCAGTCCAGCGGGTTGCGCTCGGCCTCCTCCTGGGTCCGCGACAGGTACCAGACGTTCCACTCGTCGAAGGAGAGGTTGATCTTCTTCTTCGACTTGAGCCGCGCGCCGATGTGGTCACAGGTGGCGACCACGTTCTCGATGAACGACTCCATGTCCACGGCGGAGGCCAGGAAGGAGTCGACGTCGCCGTCGTGGGGCTCGTAGTAGGCGTGCAGGGAGATGTGGTCGACCAGGTCGTACGTCTCCTGGAGGACCGTCGCCTCCCACGTGGCGAAGGTGTCCATGGACTGGCCGGAGGAGCCGCAGGCGACGAGTTCGACGCCCGGGTCGATCTGGCGCATGGCGCGGGCCGTCTCGGCGGCGAGACGGCCGTATTCCTCGGCCGTCTTGTGTCCCGTCTGCCAGGGGCCGTCCATCTCGTTGCCCAGGCACCACATGCGGATGGCGAAGGGGTCCTTGTCGCCGTGCGCGACACGGAGGTCGGACAGGGCGGTGCCCGACGGGTGGTTGGCGTACTCCTGGAGTTCCAGGGCCTCGGCGACGCCCCTCGTGCCGAGGTTGACCGCCATCATGGGCTCCGCCTGCGGGCCCAGCTTCTTGAGGAACGCGATGTACTCGGACAGGCCGAAGCGGTTCGTCTCCGTCGAGCGCCAGGCCAGGTCCAGGCGGCGGGGGCGGTCCTCGGCGGGGCCCACCGAGTCCTCCCACTTGTAGCCGGAGACGAAGTTGCCGCCGGGGTAGCGGATCGTCGTGACGCCCAGTTCCCTCACCAGGTCGAGGACGTCCTGGCGGAGGCCGGCCTCGTCCGCGGTGTCGTGGTCCGGCTCGTGGATGCCGGTGTAGACGCAGCGGCCGAGGTGTTCCACGAACGAGCCGAAGAGGCGGGGGTCGACTTCGCCGATGGTGAAGGCGGGGTCCAGGGTGAAGCGGGCCTTGTCTTGCATGGTGCCTTTTCGCCTTTCGGGGTGGGTGGCTTGTGGTGCGTCGGCGGGTGCGGGTGCTCTGTGGCTGGTCGCGCAGTTCCCCGCGCCCCTTGGGGGCCAAAGGCCCCCCGGGTCAGACGACTTGGGGCCAGCCCTCTTTGGACCAGCTGAGGCGGTTGAGGCCGAGCTTCGGGGTGCCCTCGTCCTGCGCGTCGTAGTAGTGGTACGCCAGCCAGTCCTTGCCATCGTCCTTGAAGACCGACTGGCCGCCCGTGCCGATGTATCTGCCGTGGCCCTCCAGGAGCAGGTCGCCGCCGCCCTGGAGGAGGGGGGTGCCGGTGCTGTCCACGTACGGGCCCGTGATCGAGGTCGATCTGCCGACCCGGATCTTGTACGTGCTGTTCACGCCCGCGCAGCACGCGTCGTACGAGGCGAAGAGGTAGTAAAAGCGGCCGTGCCTGACGATGTACGGGCCCTCGACCGCGTACGGGGCGTCGGGGCGGGTCGCCAGGTGGTGGACCGTCGTGCCGGGGACGGCCTTCCCGGTGGCCGGGTCGAGTTCGACCATGCGGATGCCGGTCCAGTACGAGCCGAACGCCATCCACAGCTTGCCGTCGGCCCGGGTGACCGCCGGGTCGATGGCGTTCCAGGTGTCGGTGGTCTCCGAGGTGAGGACCTTGCCGTGGTCCGTCCAGGTGCCCGGCACACCGGACCTGGAGGTGGCCACGCCGATCGCGGAGTGGTTGGTGCCCCAGGAGGAGACCGCGTAGTAGAGCCAGTAGCGGCCCGCGCGGTAGGAGATGTCGGGGGCCCAGGGGTCGCCGGTGTCGTTGTACTCGTACCACCAGGACGGCGGTTCGGTGAAGGCGTTGCCCGCGTCGTCCCAGTGGGTGCGGTCCTCGGACAGCCGGGCGCCGATGATCCCGCCGGTCGAATAGGCCGCGTACGCACCGGACTTGAGACGGATGACCGTCGGGTCGTGGATGATCTGCTGGCCGGTGAGGGGCACGGGGTCCGGGTATTCGGCCGCCTGTGCCGTCGTCGGGAGCAGGGTCAGGAGGGCCGCGGCCAGTACCGCGGCGAGTCTGAAGCGCTTCAACTGGTAGCTCCTTGGGGGGAGTTACGGGGCAGGAGGGGGTACGGGGCCTACTGGCCCGCCAGGCCCGTGTGTGCGACGCCCGCCACGATCTGGCGCTGGAAGAAGACGAAGACGATGATCAGCGGCAGGCCCGCCATCAGTCCGCCGGCCATGAGCTGGGCCCACTGGATGCCATAGGAGTTCATGACGGTCGCGATGCCGTTCGGCATGGTCATCAGGTCGGGGTTGTTGGTCACCATGTACGGCCACAGGAAGTTGTTCCAGGACGCGATGAAGGTGAAGATGCCGACCGCGGCGAGGGAGGGGCGGGACAGCGGCAGCACGATGGTGAAGAAGACCCGCCAGCGGCCCGCGCCGTCGATGAAGGCCGCCTCCTCCAGTTCGTGCGGGATGCCCTGGAAGAACTTGTAGAGGATGTAGACCATCGCGGCGGGCGCGCACTGCGGCAGGATCATGCCCCAGTAGGTGTCCACCATCCCCATCTGCTGGACGGTGGTGAACAGCGGGACGCCGAGGACGGCCGGGGAGACCATCAGGCCGGTCATGACCAGGCCCAGCAGGGCCTTCTTGCCGCGGAACTCCGTGCGGGCGAAACCGTATCCGGCGAGCGCGCTGACGGTGAGGACCACGAACGTCACGCACACCGAGACCACCAGCGAGTTCACGAACCAGTTGGTGATGTTGCCGGTCTCGAAGATCGCCGACCAGGCCTGGGTCGTCCACTCCTTCGGCAGCCAGTGCGTCGGCACCTCGACGGCCTCGGTCTCGGACTTCAGCGAGGTGAACAGCGCCCACAGGAGCGGCGCGAGGAACACCACCGAGACGGCGGTGGCGAGCAGGGTGAGCAGGATCTGGCTGGGCGTCCAGGGCCTGCGGTCGCCGCGCCCGCCGCTTCCGGCCCCGGGGGCCTCGGCGCGTATCCGCGTCTCGTCGGGGGTCTGTGCTGCGGCGGTGGTCATCGGCCGCCCTCCTCACGGTTGCGCAGCAGCCACATCCGGGCGAGGGCGACGGCCGCGATGATCACGAAGAAGATGATGGAGATCGCGGAGGCGTAGCCGACGCGGTAGCTGGTGAAGCCCTCTTCGAGGGTGTACTGCACGAACGTGCGGGTGGAGCCCTCGGGTCCCGGCAGGAAGTCCATCATCACCACGGCCTGGTCGAAGACCTGGAGCGAGGCGAGGATCTGCAGGGCGAGGACGAGACCGGTGATGTTGCGCAGCATCGGCAGGGTGATGTGGACCATGCGGTGCCAGGCGTTCGCGCCGTCCAGCTTCGCGGCCTCGTAGAGGTGCGCGGGGATGCCCTGGAGGGCGGCGAGGTAGAGCAGGAAGCTGAAGCCGACCGTCCACCACAGGGTGCAGACGACGACGGCGAGCATGGCGTACGACTTGTCGGTCAGCCATGCCGTCTCGATGCCGAGGACATGGTTGACCATGCCGGTACCGGGGTTGAACAGCCACTGCCACAGGTTCGCGGCGACGGTGGACGGCAGCAGGAACGGGGCGAAGAAGCACAGCCGCCACAGCCACTTCCCGCGCTCGATGTGGTGGGCGAGCATCGCGAGGAGGAAGGCGAGGACGGTGATGCAGGGCACGACCAGGAGGGTGAAGTAGGCGCTGTGGCCCAGGGATTCCCACACCAGCGGGTCGTCCAGGGCCTCGCGGTAGTTGTCGAGGCCGATGAAGTTGGTGGCGTCGCCAGAGATGTTGGCGTCCGTGAAACTGAGGTAGAGGCCGCGCAGCAGCGGCCAGATCACGAACAGCGCGAACAGCACGAGGAACGGGGCGACGAACCAGGCCCCGTGCTGGAATCCCTGCTTGCGGCGGACGGTGACGGTGTCCGCCGCCGTCCTCGTGCGCGCCGGGGTGATGACGGTCTGTGCGCTGGTCGTCGTCATGCGACCGCACCTCCCTGCGCGGCGGTCCTGCCGTCCATGGGGTTCTTCGAGGCGAGCAGCTCGGTGAGCGTGCTCTTCATGCTGCGGGCGGCGGCGTCCGGCTTGGCGGAGCCCACCGTGGAGGAGACGACGATCGGGCCGACACGCTGGGCGAGGATGCCGGTGGACCCGGCGAACCACACCTTCGGCTCGGTGGCCTGGTGGTCCATCGCCGAGACGTACTCGCTCTGCGGGTTCATCTTCTTGTACGCGGCCGAGGACAAGGTCGGCGTGTAGGCGGGGATGTGGCCGCCGGCGGCCCACTGCTGGGCGTGCTGGACGATGTAGGCGGCGAGTTGGTGCGCGCCCTCGTTGGCGGCTCCGCCGCGGTCGGCCTGGTGGGGCAGGACGAAGGAGTGCGACTCGGCGTGGGTCGCCTGTTGGCCGAAGACCGGGGGCAGCGGGGTGGCGCCGTACTCGATCTTCGCGCCGTCGAAGACGGGCACCGACCAGTTGCCCTCCCAGACGAACGGGCCGCCGTTGACGAACTGTTCGGCGCCCGCGCCGCCCGCGAAGCCCGGGTTCACATAGCCGTCGGTGAGGTGCCGGCGCAGGAACTCCAGTACCTGCGTGGCCTTGTCGGTGTCGAAGGTGACCTCGGTGTTGGCGTCGTCGAACCAGGTGCCGCCGAGCTGGGTGTAGAACGCGACGAAGAACCACCACTGGAAGTTCTGGTCGCTGGACCACATGCCGATGGTCTGCAGGCCCTTCTTGGTGGCCTTCTTGGCCTCCTTCAGGACGTCGAACCACTCGTCGACGGAGGTGACCGGCACGATGTGGCCGTCGTCGCCGAGCAGGCCCGCCTTCTTCAGCACGTCCTTGCGGTAGAAGCAGAGCTGGACGTGGATGTCGAGCGGGAGCGCGTAGAGCTTGCCGCCGATGACGGCGCGCTTCCACAGCTCGGGGTTGAAGTCGGCCTCCCGCACGCCGTACTTGGCGAGCAGGTCGACGTCCCAGGGGTCCAGGAGCCGGCCCGGCGAGAAACCGGTGACCCGGCCCAGGTGCATGACGCCCAGGTCGGGGGCGCGGTTGCCCGCCGCCGCCATGGCCAGCTTGGTGTAGAAGGGGCTCCCCCACTGGAGGGTCGAGTCCTTCACGTCGATGTCCGGGTTCGCCCTACGGAAGGAATCCAGCATCGCGATCATGTTGTAGCCGTCGCCGCCGCTGAAGAGGTTCCAGTAGCGCACGCGGGTGTCGGCGCCGGAGGCGAGTGCGTCCGCTCCGGTGCCGAGCGCGGCGAATCCGAGGCTGCCCGCGACCGTCACGCCGCCGAGTCCCGCCAGGAGCTGCCTGCGATTCAGGCCAGGTCGTCCCATGCCCTGCCCCATCTGTTCGAGATGTCTCCGTTGGAGATTCCATTGGAGATTCCGTTCGATATTTCGATTGGTGCTCGTAACTTCGAACGGACCGTAGATAGGAAGCGCTTACTCGTCAATGGTTTGCGCAGGAATTTCCCTGTGGATACCTGTGGACACCGGTGAGCGACCGGCGGCCGGGGGCTCAAGTCGGACGAAGGCCCTGGAACGTCCCCGCCGCGGTGAAGGCTTCGGCGATCGGCGCGACGAGCGCGGCGAGGCGGCGGGCGCCCTCGTCGCCGATCGGCGCCCAGAGCGCGGCGCAGTGCTCGTCCGTCTCCGCCTCCATCCGCTCGCGGGCCGCGCGGCCGGCGGCGGTGAGGGTGGCGGTGGTGGCGGGCTTGGTGGCGGCGAGCCCGGTGCCGCTGGCGTCGGCGTCCGTGGCTTCGGAGTCGAGCCAGCCCCGTGCCACCAGGCGGGCCGTCGCCGCGGCCCATTCCTCGTCGTTCCACCGGCGGGTCGTCCGCGCGAGAGCCGCCGGGAGGCCGCCCGACGCGGTGTGCAGCACCAGGCAGTCGCACGGCCCGACGCCGTTGTCCGCGAGCACGACGAGGTGTGCGTCGCCGCGCCACTCGCGTACCACCGTGATCTGCTGCCACAGCGCGACCAGCGGATCCGGCGGAAGCGCGACCGACGCGTTCGCGGCGGCCAGCGCCTTGCCCGCGTAGTCGGCGGCGGCCACGACCGGGTCGATCAGCGCTCGCGCCTCGGCGAGTCGCCCCGCCGTCATGCGTACGCCCACTCGCCGCATCGCCCGCCCGGCGGCCCGGAAGCGGGCGGCCTGCCACCGCTCGGGCGGCGCGGCGTCCCACACGCCGTCCATGGCCCGGACCGCCCGGGGGCTGAAGTTGTAGAAGGCCGCGAGCGTGACCTGCCACGGAACCGCGCCCATCGCGGCCGACCGAAACGCCAGGTATGCCGGTCCGCGGTCGGTCACGCCGAACTCGGCCGCCTCCTGGGCCGCTTCGGGGGCGAGGTAGGTGAACAGATGGGCCGCGCTGACGGCTTGGCCGACTTCGCGGACGGCTTCGAGGTCCATCGCCGTCGCCTCTTCCGCGAGTTGGGGCGGCGCCATCAGGCGGAGGTCTCGGCAGAGGCCTCGGCGGAGGCTTCGGCGGGGGTCTCGGCGGTGGCTTCGGCAGGGGTCTCGGCGGTGGCGGTCAGGACCGCGCGGCCGAGGATGTGGCCGGCCATGGTGAAGCCGAGGACGGCAGGCGTGGCGTCGGCCGGGACACCGATGGAGGCGGTGTCGAGGGCGTGCACCACGACGAAGTAGCGGTGCGGGCCGTGCCCGGCGGGCGGGGCGGCGCCGATGTAACGGGCCGCGCGGGCGTCGTTGGGCAGCTGGTACGCGCCCTCGGACAGGCCCGAGCCCGTGTCGTCACCGGCACCCTCGGGCAGTCCGGTGACCGTGGCGGGGAGGTCGGCGACCGCCCAGTGCCAGAACCCGGAGCCGGTGGGGGCGTCGGGGTCGTACACGGTGACGGCGTAGCTCTCGGTGCCCGCCGGTGCGCCGCTCCAGGAGAGCTGCGGGGAGACGTCCTTCCCGCCGGGCAGGCCGGAGGCGTGCTGCTCGGGCGGCCAGGCGGCCCCGTCGGCGACGGTGGTGCTGGTGACGGTGAAGGAAGGGACCTCGGGGAGGCGGGCGAAGGGGTCGTTGAGGGTCATGGGGGTGTTCCTTTCGGGGCTGCGGGTCGCAACACAATCGACAGTAACACCAATAATCGATTATCTGGGAAATCGTCTATGCTGAGGTCATGACTGACACTCCGCCCGCGTCTCCGGCCCCCACCGGGAAGCAGATGCTCTCCGAGCAGGTCCACGCACATCTGCGGGACGCGATCATGCGCGGGGACTTCGCCCCGGGGGACGCCCTCAAGCCGCAGGACCTCGCCAAGCAGGAGGGCGTGAGTCTGGCCGTCACACGCGAGGCGCTGGTGCGGCTGGTCGGGGAGGGGTTCGCCGACCGGCTGCCCAATCGCGGGTTCACGGTCCCGTCGTTCTCGGACCGGCGCTGGCAGGAGATCGCGGAGGCGCGCAGGACCATCGAACCGGTCGTGCTGCGCATGTCCGTGGAGCGCGGCGACCTCGACTGGGAGGCGCGCGTGCGGGCGGCCCACCATCGGCTGGCGCGCACCCCGGCGTTCGCGCCGGAGGAGGGCGAGTACTACACCGCCGCCTGGGCCGAGGCCCACCGGGCGTTCCACCGCACACTGCTGGAGGGGTGCGGCAACCCCACGCTGATGGAGACCTTCGACCGCCTGTGGACCGCGAGCGAGCTGGCCCGCCGCTGGTCGACGCACCGCAACCCGGGCCGGGACGGCGCGAAGGAACACCGCAGGCTGGAGGAGGCGGCGCTGGCCCGCGACGCCGACACCGCGGCGGCGGTCCTGATCGAACACCTCACGATGACGGCCGCGGCGCTGACCGAGGACTCGGGCCGGGCGGACTGAGCCCCGCCCGGAATCCGGGCGGGGCGAGCCATCAGATGTCGGCCGTCAGCTGCCAGCCGTCAGATGTCGGCTGTCGGCTGTCGGCTGTCGGCTGTCGGCTGTCGGCTGTGCAGTAGGAAACCGTCAGCCGGCGAAGGCCGGTTGGGGCAAGCCCCGTCCCGCGCCGGGGACGACCAGCACCGACCCCGCGAGCGGGTGCGGTGTCTCCAGGCCCGTACGGGCTGTCGTGATGTACAGGTCGGTCAGGTCTGCGCCGCCGAACGCGCAGGCCGTGGGGCGCGGTACGGGCAGTTCCACGACGTGGTCCAGCTCGCCGGACGGGGTGTAGCGGCGGATCGCGCCGCCGTCCCACAGGGCGACCCAGACACAGCCCTCGGCGTCGACGGTGAGCCCGTCGGGGAAGCCCTCCCCTTCTTCGATGACCGCCAGCTGGCGCCTGTTGCCGACCTGTTGGCCGTCATAGTCGAAGACGTCGATCCGTCGCGTCGGCGAGTCGATGTAGTACATGAGGCGGCCGTCGGGGCTCCAGCCCGTGCCGTTGCTCACCGCCACGTCGTCGAGGACGGTCTCGGCCGAGCCGTCCGGGGCGAACCGGGAGAGCGTGCCGCCGCCCGGTGCCTCGTCGTAGCGCATGGTGCCCGCCCACAGGGAGCCGTCGGGCGCGACCGCCGCGTCGTTGGCACGGCGGCCGGGGACGACCTCGCGGTGCAGCCAGCGGAATTCCTGAGCGGCCGAGGAGGGGTCGCCGGTGGGGCTCCCGCCGGGGACCCCGTCCGCACCCGTCACGGAGTCCGGGCCGTACAGGCCGATCCCGTCACGGAGGTTGACGACCAGGCCGCCGCCCGCCCGGGGCTTGGCGGCGCCCACGTGCTGCTCGGTGGCGAGCACCGTGCGCCGGCCGGAGACCGGGTCGTACGTGAACACCCGGGACCCGAGGATGTCGATCCAGATCAGCCGCTGGGCGTCGGCGTCCCAGGTGGGGCCCTCCCCGAGGGCCGCCTCCGCCCGGACGGCCACCTCGTACGCGTGCGTCCCCGACGGCCGACGGCTCATCCGACGCTCCGGTGTCCGAGTCGCTCCGACAGCTCGGCCGCGCCCTTGGCGGCGAGCCCCTCCAGCTCGACCTTGCGGTCCTCGCTCCAGCGGATCATCGGCACGGAGATGGACAGCGCGGCCACGACCTGGCCCGTGCGGTCGCGCACCGGTGCGGCGATGCAACTGACGTCCGGGTTCGACTCCCGGCTCTCCACCGCGATGCCGCGGGCGCGGATCTCGACGAGGGCCTCGCGCAGGGCGCCCGGTTCGGTGATGCTGTTCGGCGTCATCCGGATCAGGTCGGCGTCGTCGGGGATCCGCGAGGTCAGCTCCGGCTCGGACAGCGAGGCGAGCAGCATCTTGCCCACGGAGGTGCAGTGCGCGGGGAGGCGGCGGCCGGCGGCGGACACCATGCGCACGGCGTGCGTGGAGTCGACCTTGGCGATGTAGATGACGTCCGTGCCCTCCAGGATCGCCACGTGCACGGTCTCGTCGCAGGTCTCCGCGACGGACCGGGCGACCTGCTGCCCCTCGGCGGCGAGGTCCAGCTGCTCGGAGTAGCGGCTGCCGAGCTGGTACGGCCGCACGCCGAGCCGGTAGCGTCCGGGCTGACCCGGTACGGGCGTGATGTACGAACGTGCGGCGAGTGTCGTCACCAGTTCGTGGACGGTGGTGCGCGGCAGCTGCAGCCGGCGCACGATGTCGGGGGCGGAGAGTGTGCCGTCCCCGTCGAGGAAGAGCTCAAGTATGTCGAGAGCCCTGGTTACGGCAGGTACGAGGCGTCCCACAACTGGCCCCCTCCCTTACGTTCGAAATTTCAACAGCCGATCGGCATAGCGAACACAGGCTACTCACACGGGTTGGGCGGGGCAATGGGCGCGCGAGGCCCCCTGCTCCGGAGGCCCACCGGTCGACTGCCGCAAACGGGTGGGTGGGTGGGAGAGAAGAGCTGTTTCAGCGGCGGGTGCGGGGGTCGCCGAGCTCGCCCCGGAGGCGCTGGGCCCGGAGCACCAGCTCCAGTTCGAAGCGCCGGTCGGGGTCGTCGACCTCGTCCCCCCACAGCTCCCTGATCTGCCGAAGGCGATACCGTACGGTCTGCGGGTGGACCCCCAGGCGCGCGGCCACCTCGGGAGCCCCGCCCCGTGTCTCCAGCCAGGCCAGCATCGTCTCGGCGAGCCGCCGCCCGTGCGTGGGACCGCAGTGGGCGAGCGGCTCCAGACAGCGCAGCGCCAGGTCGTCGATCAGCTCCTCCGGTTGCAGCAGGACCAGCGCCTCGGTGTGTTCGGTGCAGTACAGCACCTCTCCCGCGGGGAGCAGCCCGCGCTCCATCAGCCGTACCGCCGCCTCCGCCCAGCGCAGCGACTTCGCCGCGTCGCGCAGCGGCACGGGCGGGCCGATCGCGCCGGCCCAGCCGGTCAGCGCCCGGTGCAGCAGTTCGGGGCGCCCGGCCGCGTCGGGCTCGGGCACGACCATGCGGGGCTGCTCGTACTCCATGTCCAGCAGTACGCCCTGGCTCACGGCGGGCGCGACGGCCTCCCGGGCGGGCCGCAGCAGGACGCCGACCGCGACCTTGCCGGGCAGCGGCCAGCCGATCCGCGCGGCCCGTTCGGTGAGCGCCTCGGCCGGATCACCGCGGTGGTGCTCGGCGAGGAGCAGTTCCATCAGCCGGCGCTGCAGCCTCAGTCGTTCCCCGGCCTGCCGGGCGGCGGCCTCGGCGTAACCGCGTACGGATTGGTCGACCAGCCCGTCCAGGTACTCGTATCCGGCGTCGACCAGCTCGTACATCGCGGGCGGCGGGATCTCCACGCGCGTGCCGATCTCGGCGAAGCGGCGCCAGGCGAGCCGTACCCCGAGCCGGTAGATCGCCTGGAGCGAGTCGAGGCTGCGGCCGTTGAGGCCCTCGCCGCGGCCGAACTCCTGGAAGACCTCGGGATGGACGCGCGGCCGGCCCTCGGCGGTCTCCAGGTGCTGGACGAACACCTCGATGGCCCGGCGGATGCCGACCAGCGCCATCGGCTCGCCCGAGTCGTCGAGCACCACGGGCAGATGCGGGTACTCGTGCTGTATCTCCTGGAGGATCTGCTCGGCGAGCGCGGGCGCCTCGGCCATCGCGAGCGCGGCGAACTGCCGCACCTGGAGGCGCGGTACGTCGTGCCAGGCCGAGCGCACGGGGACGGGTGCCGGGCGGAGAGCCATGGTCAGCGCTCCCGGCCGGCCGTCTCATAGGTGATGAGCGGCGTGTTCGGCTGCTCCGGGGTCGCGTCGAGCAGCGCGACGATGCCGAGGGCGGCGCCCACGGCGAGCACGGCGGCGGCCGTCACGGTCAGCAGGGCGGCGAGCAGTCTGGACATCGCGGGTCAGCCTCTCTGTCGAAAGGTCACCCCCACCGCGGCGCTCCGCTGGGAGCGCCGTCCGAAATCCCGGAATCCGCGGGCCGACCGTGGCTGGTCGCGCAGTTCCCCGCGCCCCTGTCGGGCGCGGCACATCTCCCTCGCCACCGGGCCCACCTCGCCCCGGCCGAAGAGTCCCCGGTGCCGGCAAGTCCTCAGTGTCATCAACGCATTGACACTTCGTCAAGGGTGCGCCTACGGTTCCCGGCCCATACCGCACCTGCACCCTCCCCCACCGTGCCGGCACCTGTTCGTGCCGCGTCACCAAGAGCCCTTGGAGTGCCCGGATGCGCCGTACCGCCACACCCTTCTCCCTGGTCATACTGGGTCTGGGCGTCTTCCTGCTCGTCCTGGCCCCACTGCTCGCCTGGTACGTCGAACCACGCGCCCAGCGCACTCCCATCGACACCGACCAGACGACCGTCTTCACCGGCACGGGCAGTTATTTCGACACCGACGAGATCGAGACCGTCGACGACAAGAAGCTCACCATCACCCGGCAGGTCCGCGGGGACGTCGCCGAGAGCGAGAAGAGCGGCCGGGCGGTCTGGGACGTGTCCACGTCCGTCGACACGGACAAGACGCTGCCCGCGGCCGACCCGCACGATTCGCTCCAGTGGACCATGGAGCGCTGGGTGACCGACCGCAGGACGAACAAGCCGGTCCACTGCTGCGAGGAGGAGCCGTACTTCGAGGGCGAGGCCTACCTCAAGTTCCCCTTCGACGTGCAGAAACGCTCGTACATCTGGTGGGACAACACCCTCGGCTCGACCGTCACGCTGAAGTACCGGGGTGAGAAGCGGATCCAGGGGTACAAGGGTCTGCGGTTCACCGGGACCGTACCCGCCACCAAGACCGGCACCCGGCTGGTCCCGGGCACCCTCGTGGGCGTGGAGGACGCCGGCCAGGTCCTCGCCGAGGAGTGGTACTCCAACCACGGCGTCGAGCTGGTCGCCGACCAGCGCACGGGCCGGATCATCTACGCCGCGATCGGCCCCCGCAAGACGCTCCGGGCGCCCGGGACGAAGAAGGACGCCGTCGTCCTGCTCGACAGCAAACGGATCGCGTTCACCCCCGAGACCCAGAAGCAGCAGGTGGATCTCGCCGACACGGACAGCGGTCTGCTGCGCGCGGTGGGGCGGACGGTGCCGCTGGGAGCGGGAATTGTCGGTTTCCTCCTGGCCGCGGTGGGTGCCGTTTTGGTGGTACGAGGGCGTCCGCATCCCGATACGCCCGAGAGCTCCCAGGAACCGCTCACAATGTGATGAGACGTCAGCTCCACAAAGCCCCGAAATTGTCACTTCGGTGAGTAGCCGCAGCGAACCAGCGGGCGAAAACTGTCCACCCCACCCGAACACGGTCCACCCGCATCCCGTCACAGCAGGCCCCGTTCACCCCCACGGAACACACCCCACAGAAGTCCCGCAGAAACCCCCACCGAAGCACCGGCAGATCGGCTCCATCCCTCCATACGGATATCCACCGCGGGACATTCAGGGTTCCCGCACCGCACCGAACAGAACGAACGGACCGAACGCACCGAACGCACCGAACGCACCGCCACACCCCCTCACACGCACCGGAACACACCAACCCCCCACGTCCCACGCTGGTTCCGCACCCCGAGACGAGTTGGAGCACCCATGCCCCAGCACGTGCCTTCGTCGTTGCGCGCCGCCTTCCCCCGCTCCGCGCAGCGACACCCGGCGCTCCCCCCACAGCCGCGCCGAATCGTTTTCCTCGCCCGCCGTGACTACGGCAACGAAGCAGCGGGCGGCTCCGAACTCCTCGTCGACAGACTCGCCGAGGGGCTGACCCACCTCGGCCATCAGGTCACCCTGCTGTGCGGCGGCCCCGCCGCGTACCGCGACTACCGCGTCGTGTCGGCGGGCGGTGACCTCGGCCACTATCTGCGCGCCAGATCGGCGTTCCAGCGTCAGGTCGGCGACTGCGACCTGCTCGTGGAGGTCTGCAACGGCATGCCGTACCTGGCGCCGCTGTGGCACCGCGGACCGACCCTGTGCCTGGTCAACCACGTGCACACCGACCTGTGGCGGATGCGGTTCGGCGGACCGCTGGCCCCCGCCGCCCGGCTCGGCCGAAGACTCGAACACTGGGCACTGGCGGGCGGGCAGCGCGGCGGCCTGCTCGTCGCCGTCTCCCCGTCGACGGCCCACGCGCTGCGCGCCATCGGCGTCGAGCGCGAACGCATCCGGGTCGTGCACAACGGTGTGGAGGAGCCGGGCGCACCGGCCGAACGCTCACCGGAACCGCTGTTCCTCGCCGTGGGACGGCTCGTGGAGTACAAACGGATCGAGCTGCTGCTGCGCCTGTGGGAACGGGTCCGCCCGGTCACCGGCGGCCGGCTGGTCATCGTCGGCGACGGCCCCGAACGGCAACGGCTCCAGCAACTGGCCGGTCCCGGCGTCGAGTTCACCGGCCATGTCTCCGAGGCCGAGAAGCACCGTCTGCTCTGCGCCGCCTGGCTGCTGCTGCACCCCTCCGCCGTGGAGGGCTGGGGGCTGGTGGTCACGGAGGCGGCGGCCCGCGAGACACCCGCGATCGCCTTCGACGTACCCGGCCTGCGCGACTCGATCGTGGACGGCGAGACGGGCCTGCTGGCCCGTGGCGAGTCCTCGTTCGCCGCGGCCTGGTGCACCCTCGCCCTGTCCACCCACCGTCGCACCCTCATGGGCAAGGCGGCCGGCGACCGCGCCGCCCAGTACCGCTGGCACCGCACGGTCCGCCAGTTCAGAGCCGTGGCGACGGAGGCGGTGAGGGGCTGGACGCCATGATCCCCCGCCGCGGGAACGCCCGGAGCAGCACGCGGAAGAGCAGAGGGCCCGGCACCGGCCTGCGGGATCCCTCCCTGCGCCGCTCCCTCGCCCTCTTCCGTGCCTTCCGCCACGAGCAGGAGGACCCCGAGGGCTGCTACTCGCTGCTCGCCCGGGACGCCGCCGACCAGGTGGAGGCGTACGACGGTCCGGTGAAGGGCCGGACCGTCGTGGACGTGGGCGGCGGAGGCGGCTGGTTCACCGAGGAGTTCCGCAGGCGGGGCGCGCACGGCTACCTCTTCGAGCCGGACCCGCGCGAACTCGGTGACAAACCCCCCGAGGGATCGGTCGTCGCCGACGGCTATCTGCTGCCTCTCGCGGACGGTGTCGCCGACGTCTGCTTCTCCTCCAACGTCCTTGAGCACGTCGCCGACCCGCAGACCTTCCTCAGCGAGATGGTCCGCGTCACCCGGCCCGGCGGGCTGATCTACGTGTCGTTCACCAACTGGCTGTCCCCCTGGGGCGGTCACGAGTGGGCGCCCTGGCACTACCTGGGCGCCGACCGGGCCCGCGCCCGCTACCGGCGCCGTACGGGCGGGCCCGCCAAGCACACCCTCGGCGAGAACCTCTTCGCCGTGCACATCGGACCCACCCTGCGGCAGGTGCGCGCCCGGGACGACGTCACGGTCGTCTCGGCGCGTTCCCGCTACTGGCCGTTCCTCGCCCAGGCCGTCGCCAGAGCGCCGGGACTGCGTGAATTCGCCACCTGGAACCTCCTCCTCATCCTCCGGCGGTGTCCATGACCAGCACGGTCCAGGCCCCTCCCCCGGCCGCGACCCGCCCCCTCGCCCCGGACCCAGGACCCGAGCAGGGGCCCCGGTCGCGGCGGTGGCTGCTGGGGTTCTGGGCCGTGGTCCTCGTGCTGTTCCTGGCCGTGGACCCGGGCCGGCAGACCTTCGACACCAAGCTCGGGGTCGCGCTCGACCCCGGGCAGTTCCTGGCGGACCTCGGCCAGCTGTGGCACGACCGGGGCGGCTTCGGCGGCATCGCGGACCAGTACGTCGGCTACGCCTTCCCGATGCTGCCCTACTACTGGCTGACCGACCTGATCAGCATGCCGGTGTGGCTGGCCGAGCGGCTGTGGATGTCACTCGTCGTGGCGGTCGCCTTCTGGGGCGCGCTGCGCCTCGCCGAGCGCCTGGACGTCGGCAGTTCGGCCTCCCGGCTGCTCGGCGCGGTGGTGTACGCGCTGTGGCCGGTGTTCACCATCGTCGTCGGCTCGACCTCGGCCGCGGCCCTGCCCGGCGCGTTCCTGCCGTGGGTGCTGCTGCCGCTGACGAACGACCGCTACACCGCCCGGGTGGCCGCCCTGCGCTCGGCGCTGGTCATCCCCTTCATGGGCGGGGTCAACGCGGCCTCCACCCTGGCCTCCCTGCTGCCGGTCGGCCTCTATCTCCTGTCCCGGCCACGCGGTCCACGGCAGCGCAAGCTGATCGCCTGGTGGGTGCCGGGCGTGCTCCTGGCGACGGCCTGGTGGGTCGTCCCGCTGCTGGTGCTTGGCATCTACGGCGAGAACTTCCTTCCGTACGTGGAGAGTTCGCAGACCACGACGGACACCATGGCGGCGACGGAGTCGCTGCGCGGCGCCGGCAACTGGGTCGCCTATCTGCACTTCAACGAGGCCTGGCTGCCCGCGGGCTGGACCGTGACCGCCTCGGCGGTCGCCGTGGTCTCCTCGGCGCTCGCGGCCGGCCTCGGCCTCGCCGGACTGGCCCGGCGGGACATACCCGAGCGGCGCTGGCTGGTGCTGACCGTGATGACGGCCGCGCTCATCACCCTGGCCGGGTACGGCGGTTCGTTCGGCGCGCCCTTCCACGGCGTGGTCCAGGACTGGCTGGACGGCGGCCTCGCCCCCTTCCGCAACATCTACAAGTTCCAGACGGGGCTCGCCCTCGCACTGGCCCTCGGGCTGGCCCATCTGGTCGGGGTCGCCGCGCGGGCCCAGGGCGCCCGTCCGATACGGGGCCGCCGGTACGCGCCCCTGATCGCGGCGGCCCTCGTCCTTCCCGGGCTGGCCTGGCCCTATCTCAACGGGTCGATCCTGCAGCCCGGTTCGTTCCAGGAGCTGCCCAAGTACTGGAAGTCCACGGCGAGCTGGCTGGAGAAGTACTCGCCGGACTCCCGTGCCCTCGTCGTGCCCGCCACCGCGCACGGCATCTTCACCTGGGGCGCCACCATCGACCAGCCCCTCGACGTGCTCGCCGACTCCCGCTGGGCCCAGCGGGACTATGTGCCGTTCGGCACCGCGGGCAACCGGCGCGCGATGGACGCGGTCGAGCAGTCCCTCCAGACGGGCGGCGAAGTCCCGGGTCTGGCGGACTACCTGGGCCGGGCGGGCGTCCACTACATCGTCGTACGCAACGATCTCGACCCCGACCAGCTCGGCTACGTACCGACCACGACCGTGAAGCGGACGCTGGAGGAGTCCGGCTACCGGCGTCTGACCGGCTTCGGGCCGCTGATGACGGGCGGACGCATCGCGGAGAACACGCCCATCCAGATCGAGGGGCTGTATCCGCGCCAGCGGGCCGTCGAGATCTACGAGCCGGCCGCCGACGTACCCCGGCCGGGCCAGGCCGGGCTGAAGGCCGTCTCCGACACCGCCGTCGTGTCCGGCGGGCCCGAGGCGCTGCTGCCGCTGGCCGCGGACCCGGCGATGCGGGACCGGGCGACCGTGCTGACCGGCGACAACCATCCCGGTCTCGGCGCCCCCGACCTCCAGGTGGTGGGCGACGGGCTGCGGCGCGCCGACACCCGCTTCGGCCTGGTCGGCGCCAACACCTCGTACACGTACACCCGCGACGAACGCAATCACTCCGGCAGCTACCAGGACGCCGGCGACGAGCCGCACCAGATCCTGCCGTCGGACGGGATCGGGCACCAGACGGTGGCCGAGCTGCGCGGGGCGCGCTCGGTGACCGCGTCGTCGAGCGGCAACTGGCTGTACTACCTGCCGCAGTACGACCCGGTGAACGCCTTCGACGGCAACCCCGACACGGCGTGGGCCGAGGGCGCGGTGGGCTCGGCGGACGGGCAGTGGCTGCGGATCGGCTTCACCGAGGAGACGGAGGTCCCGGCGTCAATCCGGGTGACCCCGCTGCCGCAGGAGAGTGTCCGCTCGGCGCCGACCCGGGTGCGCGTGGAGACGGAACGCGGCTCGGAGACGAGCACCCTGCGGGCCGACGGCTCGCGTCAGCGCGTCAAGGCCCCTGAGGGGGCTTCGAGTTGGCTGAAGATCACCGTCGTCGAGTCGACCGCCCGGCACTCCGGGCTCTCCGGCGCGGGCTTCTCCGAGATCAGCGTCCCCGACGTCCAGGTGACCCGCATGCTGCGGCTCCCGAGGGACGCCGAGAACACCGAGGCGGCCGCCGAGACAATCTCCCTGCACCGGGCCTCCGACCCGGGCAGCTTCTCCCCGACGGGCACGGAGGTCGGGCTGCACCGCCGCTGGACCTCGGACGCGGCCGGTACGTACGCGGTGAAGGGGAGCGCCGTCCCCGTACCCGGTGACGCGCTCGACGCGCTGCTGTACGACGTGGCGCCCGAGCAGAACGACCGGATCACCGCGACGGCCGGTTCGACGGCCCGCCTCGGCACCGGTCTGTCGCCGCGCAACCTCACCGACGGCGATCTGACCACCGCGTGGATCGCCGGGGACGACCCGACCGTCCGGCTGAGCTGGCCGGACAAGCAGCCGGTGGGCGAGGTCGTCCTCGCCCCGGCCGGCGGACTGTCCACCCGGCCCACCGAGGTGAACATCAGCTCCCCGGACGGCGCGGTCGTCGCCGGTGTCGACGAGAACGGCATCGTCCGCTTCGACCCGATCACCACCGACCGGCTCGACATCACCGTCACCGAGACGGCCCCGCTGACCGTCCACAACCCCCTCGCCGACGAGGACATGCAGCTTCCGGTCGGTCTGACCGAGGCGTACATCCCCGCCCTGGACGACCGCTACCGCACCCCGAAGACCCTCTCCTCCCGACCCTTCGAACTTCCCTGCGGAAAGGGTCCGACGCTCGCCGTCGACGACGAGCTGTACGAGACGAGCGCCAAGGGAACGGTCGGCGACCTCGTGGCCCGGCGACCGGTCGAGCTGACGCTCTGCCAGGAAGGGCGTACGGACGGGGACTTGTCGCTCGGCTCGGGCGCGCACCGGGTGGAGGCGGGCGACGCCGGCCCGCTGGCCGTCACCGATGTCACGCTGACCCGCGGCACGGTCACCACCCCCACCGCGCAGAGCCGTGAACTGGGCATACGGGACTGGCTCGGTGACCGCCGCGAGGTCACCGTCGGCTCGGGCGCGGCCTCCTATCTGACGACGTACGAGAACTCCAACGACGGCTGGAAGGCCACGCTGAACGGCCGCGAACTCGACCCGGTACGCCTCGACGGCTGGCAGCAGGGCTGGCGCGTCCCGGCGGGCGAGGGCGGCACGGTGAAGCTCTCGTACGAGCCGTCCACGGTGTACGAGGCCGGGCTGATCGGCGGCGGTGTCGGGGTCCTCGTCCTGGCGGGGCTCGTGCTGTTCCGGCGGCGCTCGCCCAATCCGGACGGGCCCTCGCCGGTGCCGCGCCCGCCCGGCCTGATCCTGGGCACGGTCGCGCTCACCCTGGTGGGGATCGTGATCGCCGGGTTCCTCGCGCTGCTGGTGCCGGTCCTGGCGCTGCTCGCCCGGCGACGGCACGAGCTGCTCGTGCCCCTCGCGTTCCTCGCGCTCGCGGGGGCCGGGATCGTCGCCGCCACCGGGGCCGGGGAGCCGGTCGCCGAGGGTGCCGGGGCGTTCGGGCGCACCGCCCAACTACTGGCGCTGATCGGCCTGTTCGCCGGTCTGGTGACGGTCGGCGAGGCGTCGTACGGCACGCCGGGCGGGCCGGGCGGCGGCCGGGGCGCCGGCCGGCCGGGCACGAGCGCGCTGCCGCCTCCGCCGCCGGGTTCGGAGGCACCGACGGCGCCTCTGCCGCAGCGGACGCGCGGGGAGCACGCGGGCCCTGGGGTGGACCCAGGAGCGGCCCCCGGGCCGCGCGCGCCCGCGCCGCGGCACGGCGTTCCCGGTACTCCGGGAGCTCCGGGTACGCCTGGTTCACCGCCGCCGCCCTTCGTGCCGACGGAGCCGCCGCGGCTCGCCTCCGGCCCGACGCTCTCGGCGCGTGGGCCGGGGTCACCACCGCGCACGCCGGGGCCCGGGAGCCGCGGGCCCTTCGGGGAAGGGGAGGGCACATGACCGCCGTGGAGCATCCCGCACGCGACGGCACGGGCGGCCCCGCGCGACCGCCCGCCCGCATCCCGTTCCCCGTGGTGGACGAGGTCGCCCGGCACTGCCTCCAGGAGGAGGAACCGGAGACCGTCCACATCGAGGTCCATCTGCCGGGCCACCTCGACCCGGACCGGCTGCGCGGGGCGTTCGCCGGGGCCCTGCACCGCCACCCCCGCATCCTGATGCGCGAGGCGGCCCGCCCCTGGTACGGCAGGCGCTACGAGTGGGAGCTGACCCCCGAGGCCGATGTGGAGGCCGTCCTGTTCCCGGCGCCCGACCGGGACGCGCTCAAGCACGCGCGGGGCCGGGCGCTGCGCGACGCCCCGCCGCTCTCGGCGGCGCCGCCGATCCGGCTGGAGGTCGTCCGGGACCCCGCGGCCGACGGCACGGTCCTGTTCCTCACCATCAACCACACCGCTCTCGACGGCCCGGCCTGTCTGCGGGTCCTCGCGACCGCGGCGGAGCTGTACGGCGGCCGGGACAACTCCCCCGCGGCGCCCCCGACCCGCACGACCACCGAGGTTCCGCGCGACCCCGGCACCCCCTCCACCTGGGCACCGCCCGCCCGGGTGGCGCACGGCACCCCGGAGCCTCCCCAGCACCACGGCAACGGCATGCTCGTCACCGAGCTGGGCGTCCCGCGGCGGCCCAAGGGCTCCCCGTACACCGTGAACGACCAGCTGATGGCCGCCACCGCCCTGATGATCGCGCACTGGAACCGGGAGCACGGGGCCCGTCCGCGTCCGCTGCGCATCACGATGCCGGTGGACGACCGGCCGCGCGGCACGGACATGCCGATCGGCAACGGCACCCGGCTCGTCGAGGTCCCCTTCGCGCCCGAGGAGCTGGACGCCTCCGACATGGCCGCGCTGCTGCGCCGCACGGCGGACCGCACCCGAGCCCTGAAGGCCCAGCCACGCCCCCAACTGGGCCACGGCGCCTCCCTGTTGACGGCTCCGGTGGTGCCCGTCGCCTGGCGGGCCGCGTTCACCAGAGGGCTGCGCAGGGCCGCCGGACCTTGGACGTCGACCACCCTGCTGAGCAACATCGGCCGTGTTCCGTACGCCCTGGACTTCGGCGAGGAGGCCGGGCGGGCGCACGCCGTGTGGTTCTCGGCGCCGGCCCGGATGCCGCGCGGGCTGACGGTGACGACGGCCGCCACGGCGGGCCGGCTGCACGTGGCGCTCCGCTGGTCCCGCTCCCTGCTGAGCCACGGCGACGGCAGCCACCTCCGCGACCTCTTCGAGCACTACCTGCACGCGACGGAACACCGCACGGGGAGCATCCGATGACCACGGCCACACCCCGCAGGCCACCGCACGAGGCCCACGGGCCAAACGGACTAAGGGACTTCTACGAGGATCCGGCCGTCCCGGTCGCCTCCGGCACCCCGCGCAGTCTGCGCCAGGCCCGGATGCTCGCGGAGGCGCTCGGCCCGGCCACCTCCGGCCCGCGCACGGTCCTGGACATCGGCTGCGGCGACGGCACCGCCGCCGCGACCGCCGCGCCGCTCCTCGCCGGTCACCGCATCGTCGGCGTCGACTGGTCCCAGGACGCCCTCAGACGCGCCCACGCCCGTCTCCCGTACGCGGTACGCGGCGAACTCACCGACGGCGGACTGCCGTTCGGGTCCGCCACCGCCGACGCCGTCCTGTTCAGCGAGGTCGTGGAACACCTCGTCGACCCGGACGCGGCGCTCGACGAGCTCCACCGGATCCTGCGCCCCGGAGGTCATCTCATGCTCTCCACACCCAACCTGGCCGCCTGGTACAACCGCGCCCTGCTCCTCGCCGGAGTGCAGCCCGTCTTCTCGGAGGTGAGCCTGCGCGCGATCCACGGCCGCCCCGGCAAGGAGGTGGTGGGCCATCTGCGGCTCTACACGGCCCGCGCCCTGCGGGAGTTCGTGACCGCGTCGGGCTTCGAGGTCGTCCGGCTGCGGGGTGCGCCCTTCCACGGCGTACCGCGCCCGCTGCGCCCCCTGGACCGGCTGGCGTGCCGTGCCCCCTCCGTGGCCTCGATCCTTCTCCTGCACGCGCGAAGGACGTAGACATGTGGTGGGGAGTGGCCGCGGCCCTGCTGGCGAACGTGCTCTACAGCGCGGGATTCGTTCTGGAGAAACGGGCGCTCGCGGCACTGCCCGAGGTGAGCGTCCGCCGCCCCGCCCGGCTGCTGCGGCTGGTCCTCGGCAGCTGGCTGTGGATCGGCGGGTCCCTCGCCCTCGCGTCGGGGTTCGGCGCGCAGCTCGTCGTCTACCGCACCCTGCCGATCGCCGCCGCGCAGGGCATCTTCGTCTCCGGGCTCGTCATCCTCGTCCTGCTCTCCTCGGTACTGCTCGGCGAGGAGACCTCGGGCCGCGAACGGTACGCGCTCGGGGCGATCCTGCTCGCGCTCCTGATGGTGGTGCTGTCCCTGAAGGAGGGCTCCGACACGGTCAGCCGCAGCGCCCCGGCCCCGCTGATCCTGCTGGTCTGCGTCCCCACCCTCGCCCTGGGCGTCTGGCTGTACGGGTCCGCCGAGCGCCGCGCCCGCCACCGGCACCGCATGCCGACGACGGGCGTCGAGTACGGGGTGGCGGTGGGCCTGCTGTACGGGGTCAGTTCGCTGGCCATCAAGGGCGTGTCGAGCCACCTCACCGGGAGCGGGTTCGGCGGCGCGGTGCTCGGGGTGCTGCGCTCCCCGTACCCGTATCTCCTGCTGTTCACCGGGGTGTTCGGCCTGGTCATGTCGCAGGCGGCGCTGCAGCGCTGCCGGGCCTCGCTGATCGTGCCGGTCTGCACGACGGTGACCTGTCTGTTCACGGCCGTCCTCGGCACGGTCTCGTTCGGCGAGGCACTGCCCGAGGATCCGCTGCGGCTGGCGCTGCGGATCGGCGGTACGGCGCTGGCGGTCTCCGTGCTCCTCGCGATGCCCAAGCACGATCCACCGCCACAACCCCAGTCCTTGTCCCCCACACGGGAGTTGACCAGCCATGAACCCGGACGACCCGCTGCTGAAGATACTGGCGTGCCCGCTGGACAAGGGGCCGCTGCATCTCCTCGGGAGAGAGACGGGGGGCCCGGAGGCCACCGAGGGTACTGAGGCCGCTCTCTACAATCCGCGGCTGCGCCGCCGCTACCCGATCGTGGACGGCATCCCGCAGCTCCTGCCGTCCTCCGGCGAGCAGGTGACGGACGACGAGCACGAGGATCTGCTGCTGCGGATCACCGGGGGCGGCGAGACCGGCTCCCGCGGCGAGCCCCGGAAGCCGGGGTCGATGACGCCATGACCCTGGCAGCCCGTCTGGCCCCCTTCGTGCCGGTACGGCTGGTCGCCTCGGCCGCCCGGCTCGTCTATCCGCGTTTCGAGCCCGAACTGGCCCGGCTCGGCGACCTCTGCCCGTCCGGCTGCGGCACCGCCGTCGACGTGGGCGGCTGGTACGGCCCCTGGACCCGCCGGCTCTCGGGCCGGGCCCGCCGCGTGGTGACGGTCGAACCGGTCCCGCATCTGGCCCGGCTGATCACCGCCGCGACCCCCGGGAACGTCCAGGTCGTCCGTGCCGCCGCGAGCGACCGATCCGGCACGGCCCGCTTGTGGCTGCCGCCCGGCGACCAGGGCGACCGGGGCGTCTCGTCCCTGGTCCGGCGGGACATCCACGCCCGCGCCCTGGACGTCCCCTGCCTCACCCTGGACAGCCTGAACCTCCACGACGTCGGCTTCATCAAGATCGACGTGGACGGCAGCGAGCTGGCGGTGCTGCGCGGGGCGGGCACCCTCCTCGGCCGTGACCGCCCGGCCCTGTTCATCGAGCTGGAGGCCCGCATCCAGCCCGTCGACACGGTCGTCCGCCACCTCTCCGAGCGGGGTTACGAGGGCTGGGTGCTGCCCGGCGACACCTGGCTGCCGCTGTCCTCCTTCGACTTGGAGGCCCACCAGGCACGCGCCTCGCACGTGGTCTCCCAGGGCCTGCTGCGCCGGGTGCTGCCCTTCCGGGGCCCGGGATACGTGCGGTACGTGAACTCGGTGCTCTTCCTCCCCGACGGCCGCCGCCCGGGCGGGCGGCACGCGGGGCACGTACGCCATGCGGAGCCCGTGCGGGACGATGGGAGGCATGCCTCCCGCCAAGCCGGCTAGCGCCGCCCCGTTCACCCCCCTCGACTTCCAGCTCGTACTGCTGCGCCGCATGGCCGACCACAACGCGGACCTCGTGGAGGACGCCCGCCACACGCTGGGTGTCTCGGTCGCCGGGATGCGTGAGGCCAACCGGCGCTGGCAGGCGATGCGGCACGCGCCGCGCAGCCGGGGCGCTGTCGCCCGCTACCGCTCGATCCTGGGCGACCCGGAGTCGGTGACGCCCCGGCGGATCGGCGACCTGACCTGCGACGCGCTGCTGTGGCCGGTCCCCCTCTGGCCGGACCTGCGCTTCGAGGTGCTGGTGGCCCCGGGCGGGGTGGCCTGGAACGAGTGGCTGGTGCGCGCGCCGGGCGCCCCCGCGCCGGAGCTTCGCTCCCTGGCGGACCTGACGCCCTGGTCCTGCACGGTCGACGAGGCCGCCCGCGCCTTCGCGCCCGCCCGGCCGCTGGAGGGGTCGGCGCCGACGCGCTGGGGGCTGGCCTTCACGGCACCGGACGGCCCGCAGGACCCGGACGGCCCGGAGGGTGTGCGGCGGGACTGCGCCGCGGAGTTCACGTACGGCCTGCTTCAGCGCGTGGCGGTCACCGGACGGCGGCCTTGACGACGGCCTGGGCGACGACCGGCACGGAGTCCTCGTGCAGGAAGAGGAAGAGATTGGGCTCGACGAGTTCCAGCTCCATGACGCGGGGCGCCCCGTCGTCGCCGTCCACCAGGTCCACCCGGGCGTAGAGCAGTTCGGGCGCACCGGGCACGGCGGCCAACGCCCGCTCGGCGACCGCGAGTTCAGCCGGGCTCGGCTCCCAGGTCCGCAGGTTGGGGTGCGGGACCTTCTCGTCGTCGAAGGCGGTGCCGGGTTCGAGGACGGCCCCCTTGCGGATGGCGTGGAGGAAACGCCCGCCGAAGAACTGCAGGGCCCGCTCCCCCGCCGTGTCGATACTCCGCACGTACGGCTGCACGATCGCGGTCAGCCCTTCGGCGTGCATGCGCTCCAGGTGCCGTACGGCGGTGTCGTGGTCCTCGGGCGTGTAGCGGGCCGCGTACCGGGCCCCGGCCCCCGAGGTCGGCTTGACGACGTACTCGCGGTCGCCGGGCAGGTCGGCCGGGTCACCCGGAGCGAGGTAGCGGGTGTCGACGACGGGCACACCGGCGGCGGCCAGGTCGCCCAGGTACCGCTTGTCGGCGTTCCACCGCACGACCTCCGGCGGGTTGGCCAGGGTCGTCGCGGCCCCGCAGCGGTCGGCCCACGCCAGGAACTCGGCGGCCCGCCAGCTGTAGTCCCAGGTGGAACGGATGAGCACGAGGTCGAAGCCGCCCCACTCGACATCGGGGTCGTCCCAGCCGACGACGGCGACCTCGGCTCCCGCGTCCCGCACCGCGTCCGCGAGGGCGGGCAGGTCACGGTCGTACCCGGACTCCAGCACCTCCTGGCAGGTGACCAGCGCGATACGGGAAGCGGTACGGGCCACGACAGGCTCCTCAGACGGCATATCAACTCACTCCGGCCATACGGCCCGCAGACTAACAACCACCCGCACCCCACGTTCAGGGGCACGGGGAACGGCGCAGTCTTTCGGCTTTCGGGGGCGCGGAGAACGGCGCAATCTTTTGCCTTCAGGGGCGCGGGGAACGGCGCAATCTTTTAGGGGCGCGGGGAACTGCGCGACCAGCCCCCACCGGCCCGCACCCGCCGTACATCCCGCACCCCCACCCCCTGAGGCGCGCCTACCCGACTTCCGGCAACCGCCGCGGCTCCAACCGCTCCTCGACCACCCCGTCACCGACCCGCGTCACCACATACGCCCCCTTCCCCGAGACCTCGGCCACCGCCTCCACCAGCTCAGTCCCCCGGTACACCAGCCCCACCCCGTCGTCCGTGCAGTGCGTCGTCGGCAGCGTGCCCTTCGCGACGAGGTCGTGGATCAGGGGACGGCGGCGCGACTCGGAGTCGTAGTGGACGCCGTTGCCGTAGGGCAGCAGACCCAACGCATCCGTCACGGGCCGCAGTTCAGGCCCGAACGAGTCCGTCGCGCCGCCCTCGAACCAGCAGATCGACCCCGCGCTGACCCCGCTCAGGACGACCCCGGAGCGCCACGCCCTGCGCATGATGTCGTCGAGCCCGTGCACCCGCCAGACCGCGAGAAGGTTGGCCACCGAGCCGCCCATCACCCAGATGACGTCCTGCTCCAGGACGGCGCCCTCGACGTCGTCGAAGTTGGGCCTCGGGAAGAGGTTGAGCGGAACGAGGTCGAACCCCGCCACCCGCGCGGCCTCGGCCATCCGCGCCGCGAAGTGTTCGGCGTCACCGATCGCCGTACCGACGTACATCACCCGCGGCCGGCGGCCGTGCGCACCCGACAGGTCGACCGCGTGGTGCACCAGCGCGTCGAACTCCACCATGGTCCGGGCGCCCCAGCCGCGGTGGCCGCCGGACGTGGCGAGGATGGTGGGCTCCCGACCGCCCGCCGCCACCGACGACGGGGACGGGGACGGCTGGGGCGCAGGGGACTGCTGGGGCGGCAAAGGTGCGGAGGACACGGTCATAACACCCGATCCTAACCACGCCCGTCAGGGCCCCTGCGGCCCGCTCTCCTCCGGGTCCCAGTCCAGCAGCCGCACCCTCGCCACCGTCTGGACGTGCCGCCGCATCGCCGCGGCGGCCCGCCCCGGCTGCTGGGCCACGATCGCGTCGAAGATCGCTCGGTGCTGGGTCAGGGACCGGGTCGGCCGACCCGGCTGGCGCAGCGACTCGTGGCGGCTCTCGGTGATCTGGTCGGAGATCGAGCGCATGAACTCGGCGAGGATCGTGCTGTGCCCGGCGGCCGTGACCGCCGCGTGGAAGAGCCGGTCGCCCTCCACCCCGTGGCCGCCCGCCGTGATCTCGGCCCGCATGTGCGCGAGGGCGGAGTCCATGGCGGCCACGTCCTCGTCGGTGCGCCGCTCGGCGGCCAGTTCCGCGAGCTTGGTCTCCAGCGCCTCGCGGGCGTCGAGCACGTCGGGCAACCTGCGCCGCCGGTCGACGAGTTGTTCCACCGGCTCGGCGTCGAGGGTGTCACGGACGAGGTAGGTGCCGCCGCCGTGCCGGACCTCGACCAGTCCCTGGACCTCCAGAACGACTATGGCCTGCTTCACGGAGGCGCGGCTGACCCCCAGCCTCGCCGCCAGGTCGCGTTCGGGCGGCAGCCTGTCACCGGCACCGAGGCCGCCCTCGGCGGCGTAACTGCGCAGCCGGTCGAGGACCTGCTCGTACAGGCGCGGCTTGGACCCCATGGGCCGCAGTGCGTCGGTCATGTCCGGTCTTCCCCCTTACCTCTCGATCTGGTGGATGAGTGGCTGAGCCAATTTACGTCATCTCTCTTGACGCTCTCCACCACGGCCGCCCAATGTGGTTCAGCCACTTGGCCACTCAGCCAGTTGACCACCCCACGCACGTCCCCCACCTCCCCCACCCCACTCGGCCCCCCACTCGACAAGGGACCCAAAGACGGGAGCCCGTATGTCCGCCGAACTGATATCGATCCTCGTGCTCGTCGTGGTGTTCGTCATCGCCACCACCCGCTCCATCAACATGGGCGCCCTCGCCTTCGCCGCCGCGTTCGGAGTGGGCGGACTCGTCGCCGACCTCGACGCCGACAAGATCTTCGCCGGTTTCCCCGGCGACCTCTTCGTGGTGCTCGTCGGTGTGACGTACCTCTTCGCGATCGCCCGCGCCAACGGCACGACCGACTGGCTGGTGCACGCCTCGATCCGGCTCGTGCGCGGACGGGTCGTGCTGATCCCGTGGGTGATGTTCGTGCTGACCGGCGCGCTGACCGCGATCGGCGCGGTCAGTCCGGCCGCCGTCGCCATCGTGGCGCCGATCGCCCTGAGTTTCGCCGCGCGCTACTCCATCAGCCCGCTGCTGATGGGCGCGATGGTGGTGCACGGCGCCCAGGGCGGCGGCTTCTCCCCCATCAGCATCTACGGATCGATCGTCAACGGCATCGTCGAGCGCGAGGGCCTCCCCGGCAGCGAGATCGCCCTCTTCCTCGCCTCCCTCGTCGTCAACCTCGTGATCGCGGCGATCGTGTTCGTGCTGTTCGGGGGCCTGAAACTGAGCCGCGCCGAAACGATCGACCATGACCGGCGGAAGGCCGCGGCGGTGACCGGAGGGTCGGCCGAAGAGGCGACCGGGGGCGGGACCGGAGACGGGGAAGGGGGCGGCGACGGGGACGTGGTGACGCTGGACGCCGACGACGACGCCTCCCGGCTCAACCCCGCCCGGATCGCGACCCTCGCCGCGCTCGTCGCCCTCGTCGTCGCCGTGCTCGTCTTCGACCTGGACGCCGGGCTCACCTCCATCACCCTCGCCGTCCTGCTCAGCACGGTCTGGGCCGAGGACAGCCGCAACGCCGTCAGCCAGATCGCCTGGCCGACGGTCCTGCTGATCTGCGGTGTGCTGACGTACGTCGGTGTCCTCGACGAGATGGGCACGATCGACTGGGCGGGCGAGGGCGTCAGCGACATCGGCGTCCCGCTGCTCTCGGCCGTGCTGCTCTGCTACATCGGCGCGCTGGTCTCCGCGTTCGCCTCCTCGGTCGGCATCATGGGAGCGCTGATCCCGCTGGCGGTGCCGTTCCTGGCGCAGGGCGAGATCGGGGCGATCGGCATGGTCGCGGCGCTCGCGGTGTCGGCGACCGTGGTGGACGTGAGCCCGTTCTCGACGAACGGCGCCCTGGTCCTCGCCGCGGCACCCGGAGTCGACCGGGAGCGTTTCTTCCGGCAGCTGATGATGTACGGAGGGATCGTGGTGGCCGTGGTCCCCGCCGTGGTGTGGCTCGCGCTGGTGGTACCCGACTGGGGGTGACACCGGCACGCCCCGCCGCGTCCGACACCCTGATACGAACGAGAACGCCCGCGCACCGACGCCCGACGCCCGACGCCCGACGCCCGACGCCCGACGACCAAGGAGTACGCACGCGTGTCCCCTCTCTTCCCGGCCCTGACCGAGGCACTGGCGGACCCGGACGGCACCGCCGCGCACCGGCCGGCCCTGCGTTTCGGCGACCGCTCCCTGACCTACGGCGAACTCGCGGCGACCGCCGCCCCGCTGGCCGCCCGCGTCGGGGAGGCGGGCCGGGTCGCCGTCTGGGCCACGCCCACCCTGGAGACGGCCGTCGCCGTGGTCGCCGCGCTGCTGGCCGGGGTGCCCGCCGTGCCACTCAACCCGAAGTCGGGCGGCGGCGAGCTGGGGCACATCGTGGCGGACAGCGCTCCGTCCCTCGTACTGGCCGCCCCGGACGACCGACTCCCGGACGCGCCGGCGTCCTTGGCGCGCGTCGACGTCGACATCGACGTACGGGCCACCGGACCGGCCTCGCCGGCCCTCGCCCCGGACACGGGCGACCTCGCGGACGACCTGCCCGCCCTCGTCGTCTACACGTCCGGCACCACCGGCCCCCCGAAGGGTGCCGTCATCCCGCGCCGGGCCGTCGCCACCACCCTGGACGCCCTCGCGGACGCCTGGCAGTGGACCGGCGACGACGTCCTCGTGCACGGCCTGCCCCTCTTCCATGTGCACGGTCTGATCCTGGGCATCCTCGGCCCGCTGCGCCGCGGCGGATCCGTACGGCACCTCGGCCGCTTCGAAACGGCGGGTGTGACAAGGGAGTTGAGCGGCGGCGCCACGATGCTGTTCGGGGTGCCGACGATGTACCACCGCATCGCGGAGTCCCTGCCCGACGACCCGGCGCTCGCGAAGGCGCTGGCGCGGGCACGCCTGCTCGTGTCCGGCTCGGCGGCCCTGCCGGTGCACGACCACGAGCGGATCGCTCAGGCGACGGGCCTCCGGGTCATCGAGCGGTACGGGATGACCGAGACCCTGATGAACACCAGCGTCCGCGCCGACGGCGAGCCCCGCGCGGGCACCGTCGGCGTACCGCTGCCGGGCGTCGAACTGCGGTTGACGGAGGAGGACGGCACGACGGCCCTGGAGGCGTACGACGGGGAGACCGTGGGCGAGATCCAGGTCAGGGGGCCGAACCTCTTCACCGAGTATCTGAACCGGCCCGACGCGACGGCGGCGGCCTTCACCGAGGACGGCTGGTTCCGCACCGGTGACATGGCGGTGCGCGACCCCGACGGGTACGTACGCATCGTCGGCCGCAAGGCCACCGACCTCATCAAGAGCGGCGGCTACAAGATCGGCGCGGGCGAGATCGAGAACGCCCTCATCGAACACCCGGGTGTACGGGAGGCCGCGGTCACGGGCGAACCGGACGCCGACCTCGGTGAGCGGATCGTGGCGTGGATCGTGCCCGTCGATGCCCGGACTCCGCCGTCCGCGGCCGAGTTGGCCGACCACGTGGCCGACCGTCTGGCACCCCACAAGCGGCCCCGCGTCGTCCACTACCTCGACACCCTGCCCCGCAACGACATGGGCAAGATCATGAAGCGTGCGCTGGCCCATGACTGAGGGCGCCGCGGACCACGGCTCCCGCCGGTTCACGGCCCGCGAGGCGATCGCCCTCGTCAGCACCGACTTCACCGACCTGCCCGCCCCCGCCCCACCGGGCTCGTACGGTCCGGACGGCCCCCTGTCCTGGCAGGGCTACGGCGCCTCGCGCGCCCGGGCCGCGGACCGCACCGGCGAGGAGGAGTCCGTCGTCTGCGGCACCGCCGCCGTCGAGGGGAAGGACGGGCGTACGACCCCGGCCGTGCTGATCTCCTTCGAGTTCGGGTTCCTCGGCGGCTCACTGGGCGAGCGCACGGGCGACCGGCTGGAGGCCGCGCACACCTACGCGCGCGAGCACCGCCTCCCGGTCGTCTCCCTCGTCGCGACGGGCGGCAGCCGGATGCAGGAGGGCATGCGCGCGCTGGTCCAACTCCAGCGGGTGGCACGGCAGTCGGCGCTCACGCGGGCGGCCCGGCTGCCCCAGATCGCCGTGCTGCGCGACCCCACGACGGGCGGCGGCTGGGCCACCCTGGGCGCGGGCGCCGATGTGATCCTCGCGCTGCCCGGCGCACAGGTGGGCTTCGCGGGTTCGCGGGTCCGGCCGCCCGACGCGGACCCGGCCGCGTACACGGCCGAGGCGCAACTGGCCGCGGGGGCGGTCGACGCGGTGGTGCCCGAGCGGGAGCTGCCGGAGGCGCTGGCGGGCTGGCTGCGGCTGCTGACCGACCCGTCGACGGACCCCGTGCCGCCGCCTCCGGCGCTGGGCGGCGCCGGCCTCCCGGCCACCGGCTGGGAGGCCGTGCACGCAGCCCGCGCCCCGCGACGGCCACGCGCGGAAGCCTATTTGAACGCCTGCTTCGAACGGCGCGCGGCGATCAGCGGTGACCGTTGCGGCGGCACCGACGAGGGCATGCTCTGCGGTTTCGGCGTCCGGGCGGAGGACGGCCGTACGGTCGCGTACGCGGCCCAGGCCGGCACCGCCACGCGCCCCGCCGGCTATCGCACCGCGACCCGGCTGATCCGGCTCGCGGACCGGCTCCGTATCCCCGTGCTGACCTTGGTGGACACCCCGGGCGCCGCCAACGACGCGGAGGCGGAGAGGCAGGGCGCGGGGGCGGCGATCGCGGAACTGTTCGCGGCGGTGGCGGGGGCGGAGACCCCGGTGACCACGTTGCTGATCGGGGAGGGCGGCTCGGGCGGGGCCCTGGCCCTCGCCGCCCCCGACAACACATGGGCCACGCCCGACAGTTACTTCTCCGTCATCGCCCCCGAACTCGCCGCCGCCATCCTCAAGCGGCCGGCGGAGGACGTACGGGCCACGGCCGACCAACTCCACATCCGGCCGCAGGACTTGGTGGACCTGGGTGTGGTGCGGGGCATTGTGGAGCGGGGGCTGTGAGGCGCGGCCCACCGCCCGCCCAGCGCCCGTCTACCGCACGCCCACCGCCCGGATGATCTCCTGGGTCACCGAGCCGCCTCGGTCGTCGGCGGTCGAGGCGCGCAGGGACATGTAGGTGGCGCCGCGTGGCACGGTCAGGGTGCCCTGCCAGGTGGTGGCGCCCGCCTTGGACACGCTTACCTTTCGCCATGACGTGCCGTCGTCGTACGAGACTTCGAGGGTCGCTCCGCCGAGGGTTCCGGGGGACGGACTGTCCGATGTCGGGTGCGGGTTGCCGTGGGCCGGCCGCGCGGTTCCCCGCGCCCCCAGGGGGCCGGGGCTGCGCCCCCTCAGGGATTCCCCGGCCCCCGCCACGTACGACGCGCTGATGGCCACGGGCAGTCGGCCGCCCGCCCGTACGTTCCCGTTCAGGTCCGTGTCGAGGTCGAAGGCCAGGTTGATCAGGGGGAGGGTCGTCCAGCGGTTCTCCGGGGTGGCCGCCGATCTGAAGGTCCACTCGGAGTGGCCCTTCGTCGCGAGCTTCCAGCGGTCCGCGTCCAGGGTCGTGTCCGTGACGACCTTGTACGTGTGCTCGTCGGCGGGCGCGTCCCAGACGTACGCGCCGGAGCCGGTCTTCCGGTCGACCGATCGCCCGTCGAGGTACACCTCGGTGAACTGCGTCATGCCGCTGCCCTCGTCCCATACGTTGCCGAAGCCGGTGTGGTCGGGCCCGGAGTCGCCCCAGCCGGGGACGTTGAACTGCAGGGTCGAGCCGGAGCGCTGCTGACCCCAGCCGAGCCCGGTACCGAGCCAGGGGTGCCAGACCGGCCGGAACCAGTCGAGGTCCTGCCGTGTGTCCCCGCGATAGCGGACGAGTCCGCTGCGCTCCTCCAGGTCCCCGGCACCCACGTTGACGGACTCGTGCCACAACTGGCCGGGGCCGGTGGACACGTGGTCGGTCCGCTCGGCCGGGAAGTCGGCCCGCTCCTGGAAGCCGATCCCGACGGGGAACGCGTCATCGGTGAGCGAGTACCGGAACTCACTGCCCGAGACGGGCTTCGCCGCATGGAACTTCGTGTTCAGCACGGCGAGTTGGCGGCGCGACGGCTCGTAGGTGAGGTCTCGCGCCGGAATGCTCCCCTTGTGTCCCTCCGAAAGGTCGTACGTGTAGGGCGTGTTGCGGGTCCCGGTCATGTCGGCCCACCCCGCCGCCCGGAGTCGCGCCGCGTCCGCCGTGTTGAGGCCGGCGATCTGGATCGGCCGGTCGGTGTTGTCGTCGGTGCCGAACCAGGCGTTGAGCCGGCCGGGTACGTCGTCCGTCACGAACAGCGCCGCGGCGCCCGCGTCCTGGGCCGCCCGCGCGATCTCCGAGGGCACCGCGCCTTCCTCCATCCGGACGAGCACGGCCTTGCCCCGCACGTCCTTTCCGCCGTACCCCCCGGCCCCGGAGCCCGTGTCGCCGGAGTCCGTGCCGCCGCTGCCGACGTCGACGAGCGGGAGCCTGCGGCGGCCCTCCATGAGGGTGCCCCCGGGCTGGACCACGGCCTCACCGACGCCCCCGACCTCCAGTACCGGCTTTCCGAGCCGCCATACGGTCCGGTACTCGAAGCTGCCCTTCGTCACCTTCGCCGTGGGCGCCGCGAAGACGCTGTCGTACTTGATCGGCACCTGGACGGCCCCGAAGAGGTCCGCGCCGTTCGCCGCCCGGTCGTACTCCATGAGCAGCTGGCGGGTCTCGGTGCGCCGGTCGACGCGGGCCGCGATCTCCCTCAACCCGCTTCCGTCGAGCGTGACTTCGCGGTCCCGGTCCAGTTCGATCTCGGGCGCCGCGAGGAAGCCGAGCCCGAGCGAGTCGGCACCACGGCTGCCGCGTACGTCGAGGAAGGTGCTGAGGCTGTACGTGCCCGGCCGGAGCCTCAGTTCGGCGGTGCCCGTGTCGCCGACGTGCTCCGGGACCGGGTCGACGCCCTCGGCGAGTCGCTGCACCACGAGGTCGGCCGCGGTGGCGTCGCCGTCCCGGTCCTTGACGTGGACGGTGAGGGTGTACCGCTCCTCCTCCTTGACCAGCCCGAAGGCGGTGTGCGCGACGGGCGTGCCGTCCGCCGTCGAGGCCACGATCCGTCCGCTGGTGTTGCCGACCGGGGCCCTGCCGCCGTCCCCGGTCACGGTCGTGGTGGCGGTCCCGTGCGCGGGCACGGTCAGTGTGGAGTCGGCGAGCGTCGCGACTCCGTCGGGTGCGCCGGACACGGCCAGCTTCAACTCGACAGGTCCGTCGGCCGAGTTGGAGTACGTGAGCGTCCTCGTCACCGGCTCGTTCGACGCGTAGGGCCAGCGGTGGTAGCCCAGGTCCGCGCTTCCGGTGGCCGTGACCTCGGCCTTCACCGCCTCGGGCACGCTCACGCGCCCGGCGCCCAACACATAGGCGGAGGCGTCGAGTTGCTTCGAGGTCGACATCAGCGCGTCCTTGAGCCGGGCGCCGGTCCAGTCGGGGTGCCGCTCGGCGAGGAGGGCGGCCACGCCCGCGACATGGGGTGTCGCCATCGACGTACCGCTCATGGCGGTGTAATCGCCGCTGCCCGCGGCGAGCCGGGAGCGGGCGGCGAGGATGTCGACGCCCGGGGCGGACAGGTCGGGCTTCAGGGCGTTGTCGCCGTGGCGGGGGCCCGCGCTCGTGAAGTACGCGGCCAGGTCCGCGGAGTCGACCGCGCCGACGGTCAGCGCGGAGTCGGCGGCGCCGGGCGAGCCGATGGACGAGGGGGCGCCGGTGTTGCCCGCGGCGACGACGAAGAGGGCGCCGGTCTCCGCGGTGAGGGTCTCCACGGCCCGGGCCATGGGATCGGTGCCGTCGCTGGGCTCCGTCGACCCGAGACTCATGGAGACGACCGTGGCGCCGACGTCCCGCGCGGCCCACTCCATGCCAGCGATGATCTGCGACTCGCTGCCCGAGCCCTGGTCGCCGAGCACCTTCCCGACGGCGAGCGTGGCGCCGGGCGCGACGCCCTTCTCCTTGCCGTCGGACGCGGCGCCGCTGCCGCCGACGGTCGACGTGACGTGCGTGCCGTGGCCGTTGCGGTCGGCCACCTCTTCACCCTCGATGAAACTCTTCGTCACGGAGATCCGCCCGGCGAGATCGGGATGGCCGACGTCCACCCCCGTGTCCAGCACCGCCACGGTGACGCCCTTACCGGTCAGTCCCGCCTCCCAGGCCTCGGGCGTACCGATCTGGGCGTTGCTTTCGGCCATCTCCGCACGGACCCGCCCGTCGAGCCAGACCTTGTCGATCCCGTCCGCGTCGACCCCGTCCTGCCGGGTGAGGGCCCGCCAGAACGTCCGCCCCTTGTCGGCCGCGACGGCGGCACCGCGGATGCTGGGCAGCCCGCGCGTCCTCACGGCCCCGCGCGGAGTCACCGCCCGCGCGCCCTTCTCATAGGTGACGATCAGCGGCAGCTCGTCCGTCTTCCGGTCGGTGAGCCCCTGGCGTATCAGCTCGCTCACGTCGAACAGCCGCCGGTCGAGGGTGCCCGCCCGCAGATACGGCAGCGCCTCGTCCGGTACGACGGTCAGGGCGCCGTTCGCCGTCTGCGTACGGACCGCGCCGGTCGCCCCCTCCGCCCGCTCGACGGTCACCGTCCGTCTGCCGCCGCCGAGTTCGGTGACGGTGACCCGGTCGCCGGTGACGAGGGTGACGGTGTGGGCGGCGGACACGGCACGGACGGCGGGCCGGGCGCCGGTGTCCTGCGCGTCGGCCCCGGCACCGCCGGCCGGCAGCAGGGCGAACACGAGTCCGGCCGACGCGAGCACGACCCCGGTTCCGGCGGATCCTCTGATCATCGGTGCCCCTCTTCTCGACGCTGCGAAGAGTGTCGGGGGGCCGGTGTCGCGGTGGCGCCGACGGAACCTGGCGGGAAGCTGCCCTGGCGGTTTTCCGCCACCACAATGGTGAACGACCGGTGGAAACCGCGACAGCGGCAAGTACCGTCCGTGACAATGAAGGCGGTCACCAGTGACGGACTACGGGGGTTGTGCGGCGCCATGGACGGATTAGTGGAGTTCAAGACCGACGACGGGGCCCTCGTCGTCGTCGAGGGGGCCGAGGACGAGTCGGGTTCCCGCCTGGTGGCGCGGGGCGACGGAACGGTCGCCGCGACCCGCACCTTCGAGGGCTCGCTGGAGGGGGTACGGGCCGCCGCCGGCGCCGCGCTCCGCGTCTTCAGGGACGGTTCGCTGAAGCCCGACTCCGTGGAGATCGAGTTCGGCGTCAAACTCACGGCGGAGGCGGGCGCGTTGATCGCCAAGAGCGCTGTCGAGGGCCATCTCGTGGTCAAGCTCTCCTGGTCGCCCGAGCGGCCGGACGGCCCCCCGGAGACCGCCCCCGCCGCCGCCTCCCCCATCGCTCCGGAGACCACCCCGCGCCCATGAGCAGCGCTTCCTGGCACGCGAGAATCAGCTGCGGACGGGACACCGGTGCCGGTTTCCTCGTCACCGAGCAGCATGTTCTGACCTGCGCCCATGTCGTGGCGCGCAGCGACACCGAGACGGTCGCGGTGTCCTTCGCCCACGGTGGCTACGAGCAGGTCCCCGCCCGGGTGGTCGCGCACGGCGGCTGGGACGGCCGCGAGAACGACCCGGGCGATCTGGCCGTACTGGAGCTGGACCGGCCGGTGCCGATGAAGCCCGCGGAGTTCGCGACACCCGCCGACGCGTACGGCGATCCCCCGCGCAGGCTCCTCGCCTACGGCTTCCCCAAGCGGTACGACGAGGGGACGCTCGCCGAGTACCGGGCCACCGCACAGCAGTTGATCGCCGGCGAGTGGGTCCAGCTGGAGTCGTGGGCCGCGCACGGGCAGCCGCTCGCGCCCGGGTTCAGCGGCGCCGCCGTGACCCTCGCGGACACCGGCCGGGTCGTGGGCATGGTCTCGGCCGCCGCCCGCAGCCCCGAGATCCGCAACGGCCGCATGCTCCCCGCCCAGATCATGGCCCGCTACTGGCCCCGCCTGGCAGACCTCATCCCGACCCCGGCCTACGACCAACACCAGAAGGAAACCCTGAGACACCTGCTGGAA
Organism: Streptomyces liliiviolaceus; assembly: GCF_018070025.1. NCBI lineage: Bacteria > Bacillati > Actinomycetota > Actinomycetes > Kitasatosporales > Streptomycetaceae > Streptomyces > Streptomyces liliiviolaceus. The sequence goes on along the minus strand of NZ_JAGPYQ010000001.1, from coordinate 3,103,571 downwards.
CACCTGGAACAACTGGAACACCTGGGTTCTCCCGGCTTTTCAGGGGCGCGGGGAACTGCGCGACAAGCCCCCACCGGACCCGCAGACGAATACCAGGCCGGGGCGCAGCCCCGCCTTTCAGGGGCGCGGGGAACTGCGCGACCGGCCCCCACCGGCCCGCAGACGCACTACACCCACTCCCCGGAACGGCTGTACCAGGAGGCCGTGGGCCCCCTGGGCCCCCCACTCCCACCCCCCGGCTTCACCACCCTGTGGGACGCGGCCTGGTACCTCCTCTCCGAGGTACAGGACCCGGAAGCGATCACCCGCTTCACCACCCGCCTCGCCGACTTCGTCGACGACACCCCCACCCGCACAGCCCTACGCGCCTGGCCCGCGGCCCCACAGCCCCACCACCCCGTCCCGACCGCCCCGACCGCCCCCGCAGGACACGCACACCCCTGGTCACCGATCCTCGTGGAGATCGCCCCCAGCGGCTCCGGCGACGGAGCCTTCCTCGTGGAGGTGTCCGCGTACAACGGCAGGCACCGGCGGGTGGTGGGCTCGCGCCGCCTCCCCGTCGACCGGGTACGCCCCTACACACTGGAGCGGATCGACGAGGCGTACCGCGAACTGGAACTCGGCGCACGCGAGTTGATCGCCTTCGTGCTGCCGCGCCGCTGGCTCAACACGGACGTGGCGCACTGGCAGCGCAGCGCGGACGACGACAGCCCGCTCGGCTCCTTCGCCCCGCTCGTCGTGATGGACCTGGAGCGCCGGCGCAGCGGCGGCCTGCAGCACAAGCTCCGGCAGAAGTGGCAGTACCTGGACGAGCGGCCCACGGCCCGGCTGCACCGTATCGACTGCTGGTCGGTCGGCCAGGACCAGGTGAAGCTGACCATCGGGCTGCGCCGCGACGCCGACATGGTGGGTTTCGCGACGCCGCCGCGCGCGGACCGGGTCCGGCGGCTGTTCCAGGCGAGCCTGAACGCGGCGGTGCCGGTGATGCTGTGGCCGCGCACCGGCTGCCGGGGCGAGCACCGGTGCGGGGAGTCGGTGGACTGCCGGGGCGCGGAGTTCCTGGACCGCCTCGCCGCACATCTGGCGAACCTGCCGCCGCGCGAACTACCGCGTCACATCCATGAGTTGCGCGAGACGGCGTACGCCTCCGACGCCCCGGAGCCGCATTGGGCGTACGACCTGGCCCTGCTGTGGGAGGACCCCGAATGCCTGCCTGATCCCGCCGGCTATCTGCACAACCCGGTCGGCTAGGGCGTGCGCGTCCCAGCCGACCGAAGCCGCAACCGCACACCGGAACACGTTCGGAGAGACCATGTCCCTGTGGCCCGTCTACACGGGTGCGAGTGAGCCCCACGACGGCATCGCCGAGCTGCCCGCGCCGCCGCCCTGGCGCGACTTCGACGGCGGCCCGGAGCTGGCGACGCCCGCCGAGGACGACGACGCCTCGGCCACGTCCCCGGACCGCCGGCACCGTGCCCGCACGTACCGCGCCACGGACCGAGCCGTCCAGCTCGTCAACGCGGCTCTCTATCTGCGCAGGCCCCTGCTGGTGACGGGCCCGCCGGGCAGCGGCAAGTCGAGTCTGGCGTACGCCGTGGCGCGGGAGCTGCGGCTCGGCCCCGTCCTGCGCTGGAACATCACCAGCCGCACCACGCTGCACGACGGGCTCTACCAGTACGACCCGCTGTCCCGCCTGTACGCGGCCGCACGCGACGTCCGCCCCGGCGACGGGGCCCCGCCCGGCTCCGTCCTCCCCAAGGACAGCGAGCTTCAGGACCATCTGCGGCTCGGCCCGCTCGGCACGGCCCTCCTCCCGTACGGCCGGCCGCGGGCCCTGCTGATCGACGAGATCGACAAGAGCGACCTGGACCTGCCGAACGACCTCCTCAACATCCTGGAGGAGGGCCAGTACGAGATCCCCGAGCTGGTCCGCTCCGCCCGGCACACCCCCACGGCCGAGGTGATGATCGACGGCACGGACGAACGGGTCGGGGTCTCGCGCGGCCGGGTCCGCTGCCGGGCCTTCCCCTTCGTGGTCCTCACCAGCAACGGCGAACGCGAGTTCCCGCCCGCCTTCCTCCGCCGCTGTGTCCGTCTCGAACTCCACCAGCCCCGCGCCGCGCACCTGGAGCACATCGTCCGCGCCCACCTGGGCGAACCCGACGCGTACGCCCGCGACCTGATCGAACGCTTCCTGTCCCGCGGGACCGAGGGCGAACTCGCCACGGACCAGCTGCTCAACGCGATCTACCTCACGGGTGTGGCGGGCCTCGACGCGTCGTCCCGCGACGAGCTGGCCGAGCAGCTGATGCCGTATCTGAGCCGCTCGGGAGAGGAACCGGATGCGTTCTGACCCGGGCGCGGACGCGGACGAAGGCGGGAGCGCGGGCGCCGCGTTCCTCGCCGACGTACTGGCCCGGGCATCCGGCGCCCCGCACCCGACCCCGGTGGAACTGGCCGAACTCCTGTGGCTGGCAGCCCACATGCCATCCCCGGAGCCCATCACCCCACCCACGCCCGCACCCACCCCGGACGGCCCGAGCCTTCCCACTCCCTCCACCCCCACCCACCCGAGGGGCGCGGGGAACGGCGCGCCCGGCCCCGACGAACCCGCACCCGACCCCCCGCCCCACACCACCCCGGACCCACCGGACACCCGCATCCCCCTCCGTCTGCCGGGCCCCCGCACACCCACGCCCGGCCGCGCGGGCCAGGACACCCCGGACGGTCCCTACACGTCCCTCCTGGCCCCCGCACCCCCGATGCTCCCCCACCCCCTCAGACTGCAACGGGCCCTCCGCCCCCTCAAGCGGAGCGTCCCCGCCCCGGTCGGCCAGGAGCTGGACGAGGCGGCGACCGCCCACCGCATCGCCCGGCTCGGCGCCGCACCCCGGTGGTGGCTGCCCGTGCTGCGGCCCATGTCCGAGCGCTGGCTGACGCTGCACCTCGTGCACGACACCGGCCCGACGATGCCCGTGTGGCGCCCGCTCGTCCGCGAACTGCACGCGGCGCTCGTCCAGTCGGGCATCTTCCGCACGGTGGAACTGCACCGGCTGGAGGCCGACGGCACGGTACGCCGCCCCGGCTCGCAGGAGTCGTTCGCCGACGGCCGTACGGTCACCCTCCTCCTCAGCGACTGCATGGGCCCGCAGTGGCGGGACGGCCCGGCGGGCGCCCGCTGGTACGGCACCCTGCGCCGCTGGTCGGCCCGGATGCCGGTCGCCCTGGTCCAGCCGCTGCCGGAACGCCTGTGGCGCACCACCGCGCTGCCGGCCACGACCGCGCGGATCACCGCGCCGGGACCGGCGGCGCCCAACTCGGCGTACGACGTGGACGCGGACGCGCTTGAGGGCCTGCCACCCGGCGTCCTCCCCCTTCCCGTACTCGAAGCCGCCGCTCCCTGGCTGGCGAACTGGTCGTCGCTCGTGGCGGGCGGCGGCCGACTGCCGGGCGCCGTGAGCCTGTTGGGCGGAGGGCCACCGCTCGCGCCGGTCGACGAGAGGGGCCGCAGCGATGTCGAGCGGCTCTCCCCGGAGGAGCTGCTGCTGCGGTTCCGCTCCCTGGCCTCGCCGGAGGCCTTCCGGCTGGCGGGTCATCTCGCGGTGGGGCCGGTGGAGTTGCCGGTCATGCGTCTGGTGCAGGCGGCGGTCGAGAGGAACCCCCGGCCGCAGCACCTGGCCGAGGTGATCCTCAGCGGCGCGCTGATCGCGGTCCCGGGTGCGGCCGGTTCGTACGTCTTCCGGCCGGGCGTACGGGAGTTGCTGCGCCGCACCCTGCCGCGCTCGGCGTACGGCCGGACCTCCGAACTCCTGGCCCGCATAGGCGCGTTGATCGACGAGCGGGCCGGGCTGTCGGCCGGCGAGTTCCGCGTGCTCGCCCCGGGCGGCGGGGGTACGGGCCCCGGGGGCGGTCCGGCCGCGGGCGAACCGTTCGCCGCGGTGCGGGAGGAGTCCGTACGACGGATGGGCGGACCGCCCTCGAAGAGCGCCGCGGGGCTGGTGCTCGGCAGGTATCGGCTCGTGCGCCGCCTGGGGCTGGGCAAGCGCGTCATGGAGGCCCGTGACACCCGGCTCGACCGGACGGTCGCGATGCACCGCTACGCCGTCGCGCCGGAGCGGCGGCAGCGGTTCCTGGAGTCCGCGCGGGCCCTCGCGGGCGTGGAGCATCCGAATGTGCTGGCCGTGTACGACTACGGCTTCGAGGACGGCACCGCGTATCTCGTCACGGAGTTCGTGGACGGGGTCACGCTGGCCGAACTCACGACCCGGGGCGGCTTCCGGCTGCCCTTCGCCCTGCTGGCGCCCCTGGCCCGGCAGGTCGCGCAGGGCCTCGAAGCGGTGCACGCACGCGGCCTGGCGCACGGCGCACTCGTCCCCGGTCACCTGCTGTTCGCACCGGACGGCACGGTCAGGATCGGCGGCTTCCCGCTGGGGCGGTCGGAGCGGCCCCGGGGCCTCGACGAGTCACGGGACCTGCACGACTTCGGGCTCCTGCTGCGCGAGCTGGCCGGCGGCAGGACGTCGGAGGACCTGCCCGGCATCCCCGCCGAGCACCGGCGGCGGTTCGCCGACGCCTTCGCCCGGCTGCTCTCGTCGGACACGGAGACCCAGCACCGCGGCAAGGACCTCTTCCTGACCCCCGCCTTCGGTGCGGTGGTCGAGGCGGTCGCGGCGGACCGCCACCGGTACCGGCTGCTCGGCCCCGTACGCGTCGACCGCAGCGACCCCTCCCCGACCGTCCACTCCCCCGAGGAACAGGCCCTGCTCTGCCAACTGCTCCTGCGCAACGGCAGGCCGGTGGCCGACGGCGAACTGACCGAGGGGCTGTGGGGGAACCGCCCTCCGCAGCACCCCGGACGCCTCCTGTCCGCGTACGCCGCCGCCCTGCGCAAGACCCTGGGCCCCGGGCTCCTCGCCACCACCCCCGGCGGTCGCGCCCTGCACGCCGGACTCGGCACCGTCGACGTGGAGCAGTGCAAGACGCTCGTCGCCGAGGCCGAGTCGCACCGGGAGGACGGGGACCTGACGGCGGCCCGCGAGGCCGTCCGGCGCGCGCTCGGCCTCTGGTACGGCGATCCCCTCGACGGCGTCCCCGGCCCCGCCGCGCAGGCGACCCGCGTCCGGCTGCGCGCCCTGCGCCTCACGCTCTGCGTCACGCGCGCCGAACTCGACCTGGAACTGGGCCTGTTCGAGCGCGCCGCCGCCGACCTCGGCGAGCTGCTCCGCGACCACCCCGAACGCGAGGACTTCCGGCGGCTGCACATGCTCGCCCTCAAGGGCCAAGGCCGCATCGCCGAGGCCATCGACTCGTACGAGGCCTACGAGGAGCTCCAGGACCGGCAGTTCGGCGAACCCGACCCCACCCTCCTTGAGCTGTACCGCGAGCTGCGGACCGTCCCCGACGACAACCGGCCGACCGTCACCGTGGAGTTCACGGAGCCCGGCGGCCATCGGGGAGCGCACAGCACGCTCTCCCACACCGTGGCCTGGCTGCTCTCGCTCAGCGGTCTGACCTCCGACCAGTACGACATGCAGGCCCTCGACAACGGCTTCCTCGTCCTCGTCGCCCCCGGGGCGTCCGTACTGAACGTGCTGAACGCGACCCTGCGCGATCTGCCGGACATACTCCTGGAGGTGCCGGACCCGCCCAGGATCCGGCTGACGTTCTGGCACACCGCGCGCCCTCCCCGTACCCCCCTTCTGCCCCCCTCCCAGGAGCAGTCGGACATCGCCGTGGTCGTCTCGCCCGTCCTCTACGAGGAGCTGACGAGCGGTGACGTGCCGGTGGGCCCGGTCCACTTCCGGCCCCTGCGTCCCGGGGCGGGCGACGGGCCGCCCCTCGCCTGGTCCTGCCGGCTGGAGATCCCGGACCGCGTTCCGGACCCGCCGCCCGAACGGCGCGATCTGGTGCGCGGCCCGTTCAGCACGCGCCGACGGGTGTCGATCCCCCTTCCCGAGCCCGGGCGTACCGCCGTGGTGTTCCAGCCCCCGGACGGCGCACCGGCCCTCTTCGACCCCGCCGGGTTCGCCGGCACGCCCACCTCGGGGCCCCGCCTCACGTACTACGAGGTCGACCTCACCACGCAGCAGGCGGCCCACGAGCTGTCCCTGCCCAGCTCCGGCGGCGGCGCCTTCGCCGCGTCCGTCGAGCTGTCCTGGCACGTCGACGACCCGGTGGCCTTCGTGCACGGCGAGACCGCCAACGTGTCCGAACGCCTCCTGGACCATCTGCTCAGGGAGGCCCGCCGCATCACGCGCCGCCACCCGCTCCGCCGCGCGGGCGCGGCCCAGCACGCGCTGCACGGCGGACTGCGCAGCTGGCCGGTACCGGGCCTCTCGGTGGCGTGCTCGGTCCGCCTCACCCCGGAGGGCGAACCACAGCCGCCCACGGGCTCCCGCCCGGACCCGCACCCCACCACCCACCGACCGGAAGCCGCGCCTCCACCCGAAACCACGCCACCACCCGAGACCGCCCCTCCGCCCGAGCCGGCCTCCGCGGTCGAGACCACCCCTCCGCCCGAGACCTCCTCCGCGTCCGAGACCGTTCGGCCGTCCGGGACCGATCGGCCGTCCGGGGCCGCCGGCCGATCCGGGAGCGCTCCGGAGACGGAGTCCCCGCACCGGTCGGAGGCCGCTCGGGACGCCGGGACCACCCCGTCCGCGCCCGCCCGGCAACCCGCGACCACCCGGCGGGACGCCGCCCGGCGGTCGGAGGACGCCGCCGCGGCCCTGATGGAGAGCCCCTGCGTGCTCCTCGGGTTCGACGGGCCCCTCGTCCGGCTCTACACGAGTGACGCCGAGAAGCAGGTCACCAGGGAACTCGCCGCGCTGCTCGCAGAGCTGCGGGACCCCGGGGCCGCGCTCCGGGGCGAGCCGCTCACCGCCCGGGGCGGGCCCCCGGAGCCGATGGAGGGGCGCTCCAACCCCCTCGACCTGCTGCGCGCCTTCGCGGACCATCCGCTGGGCGCGGATCTGCGCCGCCGGCTCAACCGGATCGAGGAGCGGGCCGTGTCGACCGCTGCGCCCACCCCGTTCTCGGACGCCGCCATCACCACGCTCAGCTCGCTCGGGCGGCGTACCGCGGTCGTCGCTGACAACGCGCCCAGCGCCGTCTGGAAGTACCTGCACTCCCACGGCCGGCTGACCGGCCTGGTGACCGGCGGAGTGCACGGCCGCGCGGACGACCTGACCCTGCTGATGCCGGACCCCGACTGCCTCCTGCGCGCCCTGGACCACCTGGGCGTACCGGCGAAGGACGCCGTGCTGGTCGGCTCGTCGGTCGCCGAGCTGACCGCGGCGCGGGCGGCCGGCCTGCGCTTCCTCGGCTACACCCGCTCCGAGGGGCACAGGCAGCGCCTGGTCCGCGCGGGCTGCGGGGCGACCACGTCCTCGTGGGCCCCCCTCCTGCGCTCCCTCCCCAACACCTGAGCCCCCCGGGCGCCCGGCGCACCCAGCCGTCACCTGACGGCCCGTCCACTGCCGGCCGTACGCCGTCCGCGAGGACCAGTCGTTCGCCAGGACCAGTCGTTCGCCGGGACCGGCCGTGCGCGAAGACCACCCGTCCAGCCGCACCCCGCCCGGCCCACCCCGAAAGGCGACACCCCGTCAGTTCCCGCACGATGCGTAGGAGGACCGCCGCCCGGTGGAGTCCCACGGTCTGTGCTCTCGGGAGGATCTGCCATGACCGCCAGCCTGGAGCAGTTGCGCCGCTGCCATTTCGCCGTCGACCTCGGAGCGGCGAGAACGCGTGTCTTCGTGAAGGGCGCCGGGCTGATCGTCGACCAGCCCAGCGTCGCCGCGGTGAACACGAGGACCGGCGCCCTGATCGCGGTCGGCGAGTTCGCCGAGAAGATGACGGGCCGTACCCCTCACTACATCCGTGTCGTGCGCCCCGTCTCGGGCGGCACGGTCGTCGACATCGAGATGGCCCAGCGCATGCTGCGCCAGCTCCTCGGTGACAAGGTCCGCCGCACCCTGCGCCGCAAGCCCCGGCTGCGGGCCGCCGCCTGCACCCCGCACGACTCCGACCCGCTGGCCCAGCGGGCGACCGTGGAGACGCTCGTCGGTCTGGGCGCGCGCCGCGTCGAACTGGTCGACACGCTCATCGCCGCCGGTGTCGGCTGCGGACTGCCCGTGGAACGCCCCGAGGCCACCATGATCATGGTGTGCGGGGCCGCCGCCACCCAGGTCGCCGTGCTGTCGCTCGGCTCGATCGTCACCGCCGAACGCATCCCCGTGGGCGGCGAGGCCATCGACCACGCGATCGTCCAGCACCTGCGCCACCACCACGAGTTGATGCTCCCCTCGCAGTCCGTGCGCCCCTTGCAGCTCGCCCTCTCCGGGAACGGGCTCACCTCCCAGGGGCCCACGTCCACCGAGATCCACGGCCGGGACGTGGCCACCGGCCTCGCCCGTTCCGTACAGGTCGACACGGCCGCCGTGCGAGACGCCATCCAGACCCCGCTGACCGCCGTGCTCGACGGCATCGGCAAGGTGCTGCGCGTCTGCCCGCCGGATCTGGTGGCCGACCTCGTGGACCGCGGGATCATGATGGTCGGCGGCAGCGCGCTGCTGCCGGGCCTCGACCAGATGCTGCGGCAGGCGACGGGCATGCCGGTGCACATCGCCGAACGGCCCGACGTGTGCGCGGTCCTCGGTCTGGGCGCGATGCTGGAGGGCCGGATCGAGCCCCTGGTCCTCGACCCGACGGCCGGCTGAACACCCGCACGGACCCGCGGAGCCCCCACCCCCACCACCCACCACCACACCCATGACGGAACCCACGCCCACGGACCCCACGGACCCCGCGGAGCCCCCCTCACACGGGCTCCCGCTCCCCCGGCTCCTCGAAGCCGTCCTCGGTGACGGCAGCGATCTCGAACTGCGCGCCACGCTCCAGCGCATCGTGGAGAACGCGGCGGCGCTGACCGGCGCCCGGTACGCGGCGCTGGGCGTGCTCGCGCCCGGCGACAACGGCCTGGCGGAGTTCTGCACGGCCGGACTGCCGGAGGCCGAGCGGGCCCGTATCGGGCATCCGCCCGACGGACGCCGGGGCCTGCTCGGCGCGCTCGTCGACGAGGCCGCGCCGCTCAGGCTCACCGACCTGACGACCGACCCGCGCGCGTGCGGCTTCCCGCCCGGCCACCCGCAGATGCGCGGCTTCCTCGGCGTACCCCTGCTCGTACAGGACGAGGTGTACGGCAACCTCTACCTCACCGAGAAGCGCGGCGGCCCCTTCACCGCCGAGGACGAGCAGGTGGCGCGGCTGCTGGCCGCGCAGGCGGGCATCGCGATCGGCAACGCCCGTCTGTACGAGACGGCCCGTCAGCGGGAGCGCTGGATCGAGGGCGCGGCGGCGGTGACGACGGCGCTGCTCACCGGCGAGGCGGCGGCGGACGCGCTGATGACGGTCGCCGAGAGCGCCCGTGTCCTCGCCGACGCGTCGGCCGGGGTGATCCTCCAGCCCACGGACGAGGGCGGCATGGAGATCGTCACGGCGTCGGCGCCGACGGGCCGGGAGGGCCTGATCGGCACGACCATCGCGCCGGGCAGCGCGGTCCTGGAGCAACTCCTCGGGGGCGAGCCGGTGTTCCTGGACGACTCGGCGACCGACGCGCGCATGACGACCCCCGTACGGGTCCGGTTCGGGCCGAGCATGATGCTGCCGCTCCAGGCCGGGGGCCGGCTCATCGGCACCCTCGCCCTCCCGCGCCGGCGCGGCGACACCCCGTACAGCCCGGCGGAGAAGCTGCTGGCCACGCAGTTCGCCTCGCAGGCCGCGCTGGCGCTGGTGCTGGCGGACGCGCGGCAGCGCCGGGAGCGGCTGGCGGTCTTCGAGGACCGCGACCGGATCGCCCGTGACCTGCACGACCTGGTCGTCCAGCGGCTCTTCGCCACGGGCATGATGCTGGAGTCCACGCAGCGCCGCGCCGCCGCGGAGGAGCGGGAGGCGGAGGTCCACGCGACGATCGGCCGGGCCCTGGACGAACTCAGGTCCACCGTCCAGGAGGTCCGTACGGCGATCTTCGCCCTGCAGCAGCCGCCCGCGGACGCCCCGACGAGCTTCAGGGGCAAGGTGCTCCGCGAGACGGCGGGCGCGGCGGCGGTGCTCGGCGTCCAGCCGTCGGTCCAGTTCACGGGACCGGTCGACACCCGCGTCCCGGGCACGGTGGCCGGGCACCTCCTCACGGCCCTCAGAACCGCCCTCGCCACGGCGTCGCACCGCGCCGGCACGACCCGTATCGCGGTCACGGTGGACGCGACGGTGAGCCTCCCGGACGGCCGCCCTGGAGTCCGTCTGACGGTCTCGGACGACGGTACCCCGGACACCGCGACGGACATCCCGGACGGCCAGGGCACCACGACGACGTGGCAGGCCCCTCTCTGACCGTCCGGCCATCGAGGCCCCGGAAGCCGTCACACGGTCACCGACGGGGCGGGGACACGGCGTGCAAGGGGCCGGGAGCGGGCCCGGGACAGGCCTTTCGATCAAGGTCGGACGGGGGGTTCCGCTGGGCCCGCGCGATGAGGCGGCATGGGCCGTTCGCCGGACGGGCCGACGCTGCGGTGCCCTGTCTCCCCTAAGCCGCGAGGAGGGTCCCCAGGACCCCTCAACTCGCCTGATCCTCCAGCGACAATGCTGGTCAGATCGTTTCTCCACGCGTAGCGCTGGTGGGGCGGGTGGGACTCGAACCCACGGCCGGCGGATTATGAGTCCGCTGCTCTAACCGGCTGAGCTACCGCCCCATTACGGCGCGTCGCGCACATGTGTGCGCGCCGTCTGCCGCAGCATAGCCGCTCATACGATCTCCTGCTTCGGATGGTCGACTTCGCCTGCCCTCTAGGACCTCACCTGGGGCGCAGCGGTTCCCGCGGCCATGAAAAAGGACCCCGATGGAGTCCATGGGGTCCTCGTCCGCACTGCTCTCCCGACTGGACTCGAACCAGTAACCTGCCGGTTAACAGCCGGCTGCTCTGCCAATTGAGCTACGGAAGATCGAAGCTCCCCCGACTGGACTCGAACCAGTAACCTGCCGGTTAACAGCCGGCTGCTCTGCCAATTGAGCTACAGGGGATTGCCTCGTTTGCATCGAACGTAGCTCCCTGGGTATTCGCCAGAGGGCGTGCGCTCGCTGCGACACATACATTAGCGCAAGCAGGGGGGTGCTTCGCCAATCGGTAACCCGCCTGCGACCGACGCCGCCGCAAAGGACCGACCAAGAGGAAGGGTGGCCCCATGCGCTACCGGCTCACGTTCGTCGTCGGACTGGCTCTGGGATACGTGCTCGGCACACGCGCCGGGCGCGAGCGCTACGAGCAACTGAGGAAGACCGCCCGGCAGGTCTCGCAGAACCCGGCGGTGCGCAACACCGCCGAGTCGGCGGCCCAGCAGGGCCGGCAGTTCGCCGGGAAGGCGTTCCACGTGGTGAGCGAGAAGGTCGGTGACCGGGTCCCCGACTCGGTCTCCGAGCGGGTCCGCTCCCTGCGCGACCGCAACGCGAACGGCACCCGCACGGAGGACGACTGGGGCACGAGCAACACCTAGCGGTACGTGTACGGACCAGGTCCGCCCCCACCGACCTCAGGGGCGCGAGGCTGTGACATTTGCGCCTCCGCCGCGTGGGCGCGACCAGCCCCGACGGCGCCGCAGACGGAGAAGATCGGGCACCCCACCGCCGCCCACGGCCCGAGCCGGCGCAGCGATACGGCAGAATTTCCGCCATGGGGATAGTCGCCGGGCTGGACAGTTCGCCCGATTTCACACGCATCGTCGTCTGCGACGCGGACAGCGGAGCCGTACTCCGACAGGGGTATGCCCCGCATCCGTTGGACGGCCCGGCGGAGGGCTCCCGGCCCTCGGACGTCGACCCGCAGGCCTGGCTGCTCTCCCTGGGCGAGGCCGCGGGCGGCGGGCTCCTGGAGGGCGTTCAGGCCATCGGTGTGTCCGCGCAGCAGAACGGGCTCGTCCCGGTGGACGGTCAGGGCAACACCGTGCGCCCCGCGATGGTCGGCGGGGACAAGCGCGCCCAGGTCGCCGCAGCCGATCTCGTCGACGCGCTGGGCGGGCGGGAGGCCTGGGCGCAGGCCGTGGGCTCCGTGCCGCAGGCGGCCCAGCCGGTGACGAAGCTCCGGTGGCTCGCGAGGACCGAACCCGAGGCGGCGGCGCGCACCGCGATGCTGTTCCAGACGCACGACTGGCTGGTGTGGCAGCTGCTCGGCAGACCCGCCCGCCGGACCACCGACCGCGGCGGCGCCTCCAGCACCGGTTACTGGTCGGCGGCGACCGGCACGTACCGGCCGGATCTGGTGGAGCTGGCGCTCGGCCACCAGGCGCTGCTGCCCGATGTGCTCGGGCCGTGGGAGGCCGCGGGGACGACTCCCGAGGGGCTGCTGATCTCGGCGGGCACGGGCGAGACGATGGCGGCGGCCTTCGGTCTCGGCATCGGTCTCGGGGACGCGGTGGTGTCGCTGGGCGCCTCCGGTTCCGTGATGGCCGTCCACCACGAGGCGCTGGTCGACTCCACGGGGATGATCACCTCGCTCGCGGACGCGACCGGCATGCACCTGCCGGTCGTCACCACGCTCAATGCCGTACGGGCCCTGCGCGGGGCCGCCGAACTGCTGGGCGTACCGGATCTTGAGGCCCTGTCCGATCTGGCGATGAAGTCGACCCCGGGCTCGCACGGCCTCGTGATGCTGCCGTATCTGGAGGGTGAGCGGACGCCCAATCTGCCGCACACGGCGGGGACGCTGGCCGGGCTGCGGCGCGAGTCGATGAAGCCCGAGCATCTGGCGCGGGCCGCCTTCGAGGGCATGCTGTGCGGGCTCGCCGACGCCCTCGACGTGCTGCGCAAGCGGGGCGTGGAGGTACGGCGGATCTTCCTGCTCGGCCAGGCCGCGGAGCTGAGCGCGGTGCAGGCGTGCGCGCCCGCGCTGCTCGGTACGCAGATCGTGGTGCCGCAGCCCGCGGACTACGCGGCGATCGGCGCGGCCCGGCAGGCCGCCTGGGCGCTCGGTGTCCAGCAGGGCACGATCCAGCCGGGTCTGCCGCCCGTGTGGCAGGGCGCCGCCGCGCAGGTCCTGGAGCCGGGCGAGGAGCTGGCGGTGGGGCAGGCGGTGCGGCAGCAGTACGTGTCGGTGCGCAACCAGACGCACCCGGGAGCCTTCCGGTCCTGAAGCGACCACCGGGGACGCGGTGGCACGCGGTGGCACGGGGCGTCTCGGGCGGCCTACGACTTCGGACCGACACCCCCTCCGCTCTTGGCCCTCTCTTGGGTTAATCAGTTGAGGTAACACGGGGGGAGTGTCCGACGATGGGGGCCAAGGGCAACCAACCGCCCCGCCGCCGACCCCGAGAGACCCAGCGTGCTCATAAGACTTCTGCGTACCTATCTCACCCCGTACAAGAAACCCATCGGCCTGCTCGTCCTCCTGCAGTTCCTGCAGACCTGCGCCACTCTCTTCCTGCCGACCCTGAACGCCGACATCATCGACAACGGTGTCGTGAAGGGCGACACGGGTTACATCCTGTCCTTCGGCGCCCTGATGATCGGCATCTCGCTGGCCCAGGTCGTCTGCAACATCGGCGCCGTCTACTACGGCGCCCGTACGGCCTCCGCGGTCGGCCGGGACCTGCGGGCCGCCGTCTTCGACCGGGTGCAGTCGTTCTCCGCGCGTGAGCTGGGCCATTTCGGGGCGCCGTCCCTGATCACCCGTACGACGAACGACGTCCAGCAGGTGCAGATGCTGGCCCTGATGACGTTCACGCTGCTGGTGTCGGCGCCGATCATGTGCGTGGGCGGCATCGTGCTGGCGCTCGGCCTGGACGTGCCGCTGTCCGGGGTGCTCCTCGCCGTCGTGCCGGTGCTGGGGATCTCGGTCAGTCTCATCGTGCGCCGGCTGCGGCCGCTGTTCCGCACGATGCAGGTGCGGCTGGACACGGTGAACCGGGTGCTGCGCGAGCAGATCACCGGCAACCGCGTCATCCGTGCCTTCGTGCGCGACGCGTACGAGGAGGACCGTTTCCGGAAGGCGAACACCGACCTCACCGAGGTGTCGCTGGGCACCGGGCGGATGCTGGCGCTGATGTTCCCGATCGTCATGACGGTGGTGAACGTCTCGTCGATCGCGGTGGTGTGGTTCGGCGCCCACCGGATCGACAGCGGCGGGATGCAGATCGGCGCGCTGACCGCGTTCCTCGCCTATCTGATGCAGATCGTGATGTCCGTGATGATGGCCACCTTCATGTTCATGATGGTGCCGCGCGCGGAGGTGTGCGCCGAGCGCATCCAGGAGGTCCTGGAGACCTCCAGCAGTGTGGTCCCGCCGAAGGCTCCCGTCCTGGAGCTGCGGCGGCACGGTCAGCTGGAGCTGCGCGGGGCCGGGTTCCGCTACCCGGGCGCCGAGGAGCCGGTGCTGAAGGCCGTCGACCTGATGGCGCTGCCCGGCGAGACGACCGCGGTGATCGGCTCGACCGGCAGCGGCAAGTCGACCCTGCTCGGTCTTGTCCCCCGGCTGTTCGACGCCACCGACGGCGAGGTGCTGGTCGACGGCGTCGACGTCCGCACGGTCGAACCGCGGCTGCTGGCGCGCACGGTGAGCCTCGTACCGCAGAAGCCGTATCTGTTCGCGGGGACGGTCGCCACCAATCTGCGGTACGGGAATCCGGACGCGACGGACGAGGAGCTGTGGCACGCGCTGGAGGTGGCGCAGGCCAAGGGGTTCGTGGAGGGGCTTGAGAACGGGCTCGACGCCACCATCGCGCAGGGCGGCACGAACGTGTCCGGCGGTCAGCGGCAGCGGCTCGCCATCGCCCGGACCCTCGTACAGCGTCCCGAGATCTATCTCTTCGACGACTCGTTCTCCGCGCTCGACTACGCGACGGACGCGGCGCTGCGTGCCGCGCTCGCGCGGGAGACCGCCGAGGCGACCGTCGTGATCGTCGCCCAGCGGGTGTCGACCATCCGCGACGCCGACCGGATCGTGGTCCTCGACGAGGGCCGGGTCGTCGGGACCGGCCGCCACCACGAGCTGATGGCGGACAACGAGACCTATCGGGAGATCGTGCTCTCGCAGCTGACGGAAGCGGAGGCAGCCTGATGGCCGGGCCCATGGGGCGCATGATGGCCGGATCGGGACCCGACCATCACTCGATGGATTTCAAGGGATCCGGCAAACGGCTGCTGGCGCAGTTCAAGCCGCAGCGCGCCACGCTGTACGTGATGCTCGCGGCCGTGGTCTGCAGCGTGGGCCTGTCGGTCGTGGGTCCCAAGATCCTCGGCCGGGCCACCGACCTGGTCTTCGCCGGCGTCGTCGGCCGGCAGCTGCCCGCCGGGCAGTCGAAGGCCGAAGTCCTCGCGGAGATGCGGGAGCGCGGCGACGGCGGGATGGCCGACATGCTCTCGGGCACGGACTTCACCCCGGGCCAGGGCATCGACTTCGAAGCGGTCGGCGAGGTGCTGGGCATCGCGCTGGCGGCGTTCCTGCTGGCCGGTCTGCTGATGGCGATCGCGACGCGGCTGGTGAACCGGGCCGTCAACCTGACGATGTACAAGATGCGCGAGGACGTGCAGACCAAGCTGTCGCGGCTGCCGCTCTCCTACTTCGACAAGCGTCAGCGCGGTGAGGTGCTCAGCCGCGCCACGAACGACATCGACAACATCGGGCAGACCCTCCAGCAGTCGATGGGCCAGCTCGTGAACTCGCTGCTGACCATCGTCGGCGTGCTGATCATGATGTTCTACGTCTCCTGGCTGCTGGCGCTCGTCGCGCTGATCACCGTGCCCCTGTCGTTCGTCGTCGCGACCCGGGTGGGCAAGCGGTCGCAGCCGCACTTCGTGCAGCAGTGGCGCACCACCGGCAAGCTCAACGCGCACATCGAGGAGATGTACACCGGGCACACCCTGGTGAAGGTCTTCGGACGGCAGGACGAGTCGGCGGCGCAGTTCGCCGAGGAGAACGACAAGCTGTACGAGGCCGGGTTCCGGGCGCAGTTCAACAGCGGGGTCATGCAGCCGCTGATGATGTTCGTGTCGAACCTGAACTATGTGCTGGTGGCGGTGGTCGGCGGACTGCGCGTCGCGTCCGGCTCGCTGTCCATCGGTGACGTGCAGGCCTTCATCCAGTACTCCCGGCAGTTCTCCATGCCGCTCACCCAGGTCGCCTCCATGGCGAACCTCGTGCAGTCCGGGGTCGCCTCGGCGGAACGGATCTTCGAACTCCTGGACGCGGAGGAGCAGGAGGCCGACCCGGTGACGGGGGCGCGCCCGAAGGAGCTGCGGGGCCGGGTCGCCCTGGAGGGGGTCTCCTTCCGGTACGACCCGGAGAAGCCGCTCATCGAGGACCTGTCCCTGTCGGTGGAGCCGGGCCACACGGTCGCGATCGTTGGGCCCACGGGCGCCGGCAAGACGACCCTGGTGAACCTGCTGATGCGCTTCTACGAGACCACCGGCGGCCGGATCACCCTCGACGGCGTCGACATCGCCACGATGTCCCGCGACGAACTGCGGGCCGGTATCGGCATGGTGCTGCAGGACACCTGGCTGTTCGGCGGCACGATCGCGGACAACATCGCGTACGGGGCCTCGCGCGAGGTCACCCGCGGGGAGGTCGAGGAGGCGGCCCGGGCGGCCCACGCGGACCGGTTCGTGCGGACGCTGCCCGACGGGTACGACACCGTCATCGACGACGAGGGGTCCGGGGTCAGCGCCGGTGAGAAGCAGCTCATCACGATCGCGCGGGCGTTCCTGTCCGATCCGGTGATCCTCGTTCTCGACGAGGCGACGAGTTCCGTGGACACGCGGACCGAGGTGCTCATCCAGAAGGCGATGGCGAAGCTCGCGCACGGGCGTACGTCGTTCGTCATCGCTCACCGTCTGTCGACGATTCGCGATGCCGACACGATTCTCGTCATGGAGGACGGGGCGATCGTGGAGCAGGGCGCTCATGCGGACCTGCTGGCGGCGGGGGGCGCGTACGCGCGCCTGTACAAGGCGCAGTTCGCGCAGGCGGCGGTGGAGGTGGACTGAGGGCCTTTTGCGCCCCCGCCGCCCCTACCCTTCCCGTCACTGACTCGGGGGCCAGCCCCCGAACCCCCGGTCCTCAAACGCCGGACGGGCTGGAAATCCAGCCCGTCCGGCGTTTGAGGACGAGCGCGCAGCGCGACAAGGGGGGCGAGGGGGCGCAGCCCCCATGCGTGGTCGGGAATGGGAAGGGGCGGCGGGGGCGAGGAAAGGCCCTAGTCCAGGTAGCCCCGAAGCTGGTCCGCGAATGCGTGGTCGCGGAGTTTGTTCAGCGTCTTGGACTCGATCTGACGGATCCGCTCGCGCGTGACCCCGAAGATCCGCCCGATCTCCTCCAGCGTGCGCGGACGCCCGTCCGCCAGCCCGTACCGCAGCTGGACCACCTTGCGCTCACGCTCCCCCAGCGTGGACAGCACGGCCTCCAGATGCTCCCGCAGGAGCAGGAACGCCGCCGACTCCACCGGACTCGTCGCGTCCCCGTCCTCGATGAGGTCCCCGAGGGCGACATCGTCCTCCTCCCCCACCGGGGCATGGAGCGACACCGGCTCCTGCGCCAGCCGCAACACCTCGCTGACCCGCTCACTGGGCAGGTCGAGATGCGCCGCGACCTCCTCCGGCGTCGGCTCGTACCCCCGCTCCTGGAGCATCCGCCGCTGCACCCGTACGACCCGGTTGATGAGTTCGACCACGTGCACGGGGACGCGGATCGTGCGGGCCTGGTCGGCGAGGGCGCGGGACATGGCCTGGCGGATCCACCAGGTCGCGTACGTCGAGAACTTGTACCCGCGGGCGTAGTCGAACTTCTCGACCGCCCTGATCAGCCCCAGGTTGCCTTCCTGGACCAGGTCGAGCATGGTCAGCCCGCGCCCCACGTACCGCTTGGCGACGGAGACGACGAGGCGAAGGTTCGCCTCGATGAGGCGGCGTTTGGCCATCCGGCCCATGACGACCAGTTTGTCGAGGTCGAGGGCGAGTTGGCTGTCGAGGTCGGAGGCCAGCCGCAGCTTCTCCTCGGCGAAGAGGCCCGCTTCGACCCGGCGGGCGAGTTCGACCTCCTCCACCGCGGTGAGGAGCGGGATCCGGCCGATCTCCCGCAGGTACTGGCGGAACAGGTCGGAGGAGGGCCCGCCGGTGTCCGCACGTCCGCGCGGCACCTCCACGGGCTCCGGCGTCTCGGTCTCGCTCTCCACGAGGACGGCGGCGGTCGGCTCCGGCGTGCCCTCCGGCTCCGAGGCGCTCTCGGGGTGATGGGCGGCACGGTTCTGCGGTGGTACGGCCGCGAGGACATCGGCGTCCGTGTCCTTGTGCGCGAGGTGCGCGGGGTGCGTGCTGTTGTCGGTCAGGGTCTGGGTCTGCACGGGGGCGACCTCCAGGAATGTCGCTGCTGAGGCGTGCGGCAGCGGGACGGGGACGACGGCCTTGCCGCTGTCCGTCCCGAACACGTTGAGCGGAACCGCGGGGACTTCGGACCCGTCGCGTTCGGGTCGGCCGCGCTCCGAGGACTCAGGCACCGGAACCCAGTGTGGAGTACGACACATCCTCGCCACGAGGGGCGTGCGGTGACTTTTTGAGTCCTGTCCGTGACTGCCCGGTTACCCTCACGGAAAGTATGTGTGCTCCTGTGCACCCTGATCTGGGACGTTTCCCAAGGTGTCCGGTTCCCTGTCCGGGTTCCGGCCGGGGCCCGCCGCGCCGGCCCGCCTAGAGCGCGGCCGGGCCCTTCTCCCGCAGGGCCTGGTCGTACTGCTGGAGCACCCACAGCTCGTTCTGCACGGCCGCCAGCTGGGCCTGGTCGCCCTGTGCTCCGGCGCGTGCGAGTGCGCCCTGGACGTCGCGGACCCGGCGCTCGACGGCGCGTCGGCGGACGGTCACCAGCTGCTCTCCGGCGTAGGCCTCGTCGACGGTCTTGCGCATGATGGTCTCGACGGCCAGCTCCGTGACCATGGCGCGAACCACGTCGTCCCGGGCGGCCTCGCGGACCTGTACGAGGTATTCCTGCGGGTCCTGGACGCCGTACTCCGCGCCGCCCGCCTCCATGATCGTCTCGCGGACGGCCGCGTACGGCGGGGCGGTGAACTCGTCCACCCCGTACGCGTCGAAGGCCGGGGAGACCAGGTCGGGGCGCTGCAGGGCCAGCTTCAGCAGTTCGCGCTCGGTGGCGAACACCGGGTTGCGCAGGGTCAGGGCCGGGCCCGAAGGGGGCTTGGGGCCGCTGTTCTCGTACTGCTGCGGGGCGCGGCCGTTGCCCGTCGGCGCGGGGCCCTTGCCGCCGCGGTCGCGGGCCCAGCGGGCCAGCTGGGCGACCCGCTTGACGACGAACTGCGTGTCGAGGATGCCGAGCATGCCGGCGAGCTGGACGGCGACCTCGTGCTGGGCGCCGCTGTTCTTGATGCGGGCCACGACGGGCGCCGACTCGTCGAGCGCGGCGGCGCGGCCCGCGGGGGTCTCCAGGTCGTAGCGGGCGATGATCTGGCGCAGGGCGAACTCGAAGAGCGGGGTGCGCGGTTCGACGAGGTCGGCGACGGCCGCGTCGCCCTTGGCGAGGCGCAGGTCGCAGGGGTCCATGCCGTCCGGGGCGATCGCGATGTACGTCTCGGCGGCGAACTTCTGGTCGTCCTCGAAGGCGCGCAGCGCGGCCTTCTGACCGGCCGAGTCGCCGTCGAAGGTGAAGATCACCCGTGCCGAGCCGTTGTCCATCAGGAGCCTGCGCAGGATCTTGATGTGGTCGTTGCCGAAGGCCGTGCCGCAGGTCGCGATGGCGGTGGTGATGCCGGCGAGGTGGCAGGCCATGACGTCGGTGTAGCCCTCGACGACGACGGCCCGGCTGCTCTTGGCGATGTCCTTCTTGGCGAGGTCGATGCCGTACAGGACCTGGGACTTGCGGTAGATCGGCGTGTCGGGCGTGTTCAGGTACTTCGGGCCGTTGTCCGACTCGTAGAGCTTGCGGGCGCCGAAGCCGACGACGTCGCCGCCGATGTCGCGGATCGGCCACATCAGCCGGCCGCGGAAGCGGTCGATGGGGCCGCGGCGGCCCTCCTGGGCGAGGCCGGACAGGAGCAGTTCCTTGTCGGTGAAGCCCTTGCCGCGCAGGTAGCGGACGAGATGGTCCCAGCCCTGGGGGCTGTAGCCGACGCCGAAGTGCGTGGCGGCCGACTGGTCGAAGCCGCGCTCGGCGAGGAACTTGCGGCCCGTGTCGGCCTCGGAGCCGGTGTCGAGCTGTTCGACGTAGAACTTGGCGGCGGCCTGGTGGGCCTCGACCAGGCGGATCCGCTCGCCGCGCTGGTGGGAGGGGTTGTACCCGCCCTCCTCGTAACGAAGGGTGATGCCCGCCTGGCCCGCGAGGCGCTCGACCGCCTCCGAGAAGGTGAGGTGGTCGACCTTCATCACGAACGTGATGGTGTCGCCGCCCTCCTGGCAGCCGAAGCAGTGGAAGAGCCCCTTGCTCGGGCTGACCTGGAAGGAGGGCGACTTCTCGTCGTGGAACGGGCACAGTCCCTTGAGGTTCCCGCCGCCCGCGTTGCGCAGTTGGAGGTACTCGGACACCACGGCGTCGATCGGGACCCCGTCCCGAACCGCCTTCACGTCCTCGTCGTTGATCCTGCCGGCCACGCGCCGAGTCTACGGGGACGGTGTGACAGTGGAGTCCCCCCGAGTCCCTCCGGCGGTCACGGGACCAGGCTGTCCAGCGGAACGTGCGGGTCTGCGAGCGCCTCGGTGTCCACCTGTACCCCCGTGCGGATCAGCTGCTGGATCGGTTCTGTGACGTCCCACACATTGACGTTCATCCCGGCGAGCACGCGCCCCTCCTTCACCCAGAAGGCGATGAACTCGCGCTTGCTCGCGTCTCCCCGGATCACCACTTGGTCGTACGTCCCCGGGGGCGCCCAGCCCGAGTACTCAAGCCCTACGTCGTACTGGTCGGAGAAGAAATAGGGCACCCTGTCGTACGTCGTTCCGCGGCCCAGCATCGCCCGGGCCGCCGCCGGGCCGCCGTTCAGCGCGTTCGCCCAGTGCTCGACGCGCAGCCGCGTGCCGAACAGGGGGTGCGGGAATGCGGCCACGTCACCGGCCGCGTAGATGTCGGGGTCGGAGGTGCGCAGCCGCTCGTCGACCGCGATGCCGCCGCCGTGCGCCCGGTCGGCGAGCTCCAGGCCCGCCGCCTCGGCGAGGCCGGTGCGCGGGGCCGCGCCGATCGCGGCCAGGACGTCGTGCGCGGGGTGTTCCTCGCCGTCGTCGGTGCGGGCGGCCAGGACCAGGCCGTCGTGGCCGGTGATCTCGGTGAGGCGGGCGCCGAAGTGGAAGCGGACGCCGTGCTCGCGGTGCAGTTCGGCGAAGATCTCGCCCAGCTCGGGGCCGAGCACGCCGTGCAGCGCGGTCTGCTCGGGTTCCACGACGGTGACCTCGGCCCCGTACTCCCGGGCCGCCGCGGCGATCTCCAGGCCGATCCAGCCGGCGCCCGCGACGACCAGGTGGCCGTTGTCGCGGCCGAGGGCGGCGAGGACCTGCTTGAGGCGCTCGGAGTGGGCGAGGCGCCGCAGGTGGTGGACCCCGACGAGGTCCGTGCCCGGGATGTCGAGACGGCGCGGCTCTGCGCCGGTCACCAGCAGCAGCTTGTCGTAGTGGACGAGCGTGCCGTCGTCGCCGAAGCGGACGGTCTTCGCGCTCCGGTCGATCGCGTCGACGGTCTGGCCGAGGTGCAGCTCGACGTCGTTCTGCGCGTACCAGGCGGGTTCGTGGACGAAGACGCTGTCGCGCTCCTCCTTGCCGAGCACGTATCCCTTGGACAGCGGCGGCCGTTCGTACGGGTGGTCCCGTTCGTCACAGATCAGTATCACCCGGCCGTTGAAGCCCTCCGCCCGGAGGGTTTCGGCCGCCTTGGCGCCGGCCAGGCCTCCTCCGACGATGACGAACGTCTGATCTGCGTCGACCACTTGATGCCTCCTCGTTACGGTGTCGCCACCTGCGAGCGTCCCGCACGCAGCGTGATGGGGGAAGAGGGAGCGGCCCCTTCAGGCCACGCAGGGTCACGTACGCCCCCTCTGGACGTCACACCTGCACCCTGAGCCTCGCATGCAGTGATCGTGCGGCGGCGTCCGTGAGCGAGGCGATCTGGTCGACGATCACCCGCTTGCGGGCACGGTCGTCGGACGCCTCGTCGAACAGGGCCCGGAACTGCGGGTCGAGGCCTTCCGGCGCCCGCGCGGTCAGTGCCTCGGCCAGCTCGGCGACGACGATCCGCTGGTCGGCGCGGAGCAGTTCCTGCTCGGCGCGCTGCATCACGTACCGGTCGGCGACGGCCTTGAGCACCGCGCACTCCAGGCGGGCGGCGCGCGGGACGACCAGTTCGGCCGCGTACCGCGTGAGCCTGCCCGTCCCGTACCTCGCGCGCGTGGCGCTCTCCGCGGCGAGGCAGAACCGGCCGATGAGCTGGCTGGTGGCGTCCTTCAGCCGGGCCTGGGCGACGGCCGAGCCGTCGTAGCCGTGCGGCCACCACTCCTGGCCGAGGATCCGGTCGAGGGCCGCGGCCAGCTCGGCGGGGTCGGTGTCCGCCTCCACGTACCGCCCGATCGCGACCCGGAAGATCTCCTGGCGTTCGGGCTCCGCGTGCAGGCACTCGGGGTCGATGTGACCCGCGTGCAGGCCGTCCTCGACGTCGTGCACCGAGTACGCCACGTCGTCGGCCCAGTCCATGACCTGGGCCTCGAAGGTGGTGCGGGTGCCGGGGGCGCCCTCGCGGATCCAGTCGAAGACGGGGCGGTCGTCCTCGTAGACCCCGAACTTCGCGGAGTCCGGGTCGGTGGGGTGGGCGCCGCGCGGCCAGGGGTACTTCGTGGCGGCGTCGAGGGTGGCGCGGGTGAGGTTGAGACCGACGCTGACCAGGCCGTCACCGTCCGCGAGGGCCGCCGCCGGGACGGCCGCGCCGCGCACGAAACGCTTGGGCTCGATACGGGTGAGGAGTCTGAGCGACTGGGCGTTGCCCTCGAAGCCGCCGCAGTCCTCTGCGAACTCGTTCAGCGCCTGTTCTCCGTTGTGCCCGAACGGCGGGTGGCCCAGGTCGTGGGAGAGGCAGGCCGCCTCCACGAGGTCCGGGTCGCAGCCGAGGGCGGCGCCCAGCTCGCGGCCGATCTGTGCGCACTCCAGGGAGTGGGTCAGACGGGTACGGGGGCTGGCGTCCCAGACCTGACTGCGGGTGCCGGGAGTGACCACCTGGGTCTTGCCCGCGAGGCGGCGGAGGGCGGAGCTGTGCAGGACGCGGGCGCGGTCTCGCTGGAAGGCGGTGCGGCCTGGGCGTTTGTCCGGCTCCGTGGCCCAGCGGGCCACTGACGTGGGGTCGTAGGGCGGGGGGTTGGTCTTCGGCCCGTGTGCCTGTGGGGGGCGGGGGGTTTCGGTGCTCGTGCCTTCCATGTCTTGACAGTAAGCGGAGGGGCTGACAATTGGGGTGTGGGATTGCGCCTGAGCGGTTTTTGCGCCTGAGCGTTTTGCGCCTGCGCGGCTGGGGGTGTTGGCCGTGGGCGGGTGCGGGTTCGTTGTGGCTGGTCGCGCCGTTCCCCGCGCCCCTTGGGGGCTGCGCCCCCTGAAAAGCGAAAGACTGCGCCGTTCCCCGCGCCCCTGGGGCTGTGCCCCTAGGCGGTTGCCGCCAAGGTGGGGGCCATTGCCTCGTCGTAGCGGTGCAGTGCCAGGTGGGCCATTGCCGGGTGGGCGCCCAGGGGGGCCGATGCCAGGCCCGGGGCCGCTGTCGTGCACTCCGTGGCGAAGCGGCCGGGGGCCGTGAAGTAGGAGGCCACCGCGATGCGGGGGCGGCCCCGGGCGGCGAGGGCGCGTACGGCGTCCGTGACCGTGGGGGTGGCGGCGGAGGCGTACGCGGGAACGACCGGGACGCCGAGGCGGTGCGCGAGCAGCCCGGCGGTGCGGCGCGTGTCGACGGCCGCGTCGGGGTCGCGCGAACCCGCCGCGGCCAGCACGACCGCGCTCGTCCGGCGCTCAACCGCGTCCGGCGCGCGCCAGCCGGCCTCGACCAGACGCTCGTACAGCGTCTCGACCAGCAGCGGGTGCGGGCCCAGCGGCCCGGCGATCCGGACGTGCGCCGACGACGCGGCGGCCGCCTCGGGGATGTCCCGCTTGACGTGGTGGCCACGGCTCAGCAGCAGGGGGACGAGGACCGCGTCCCCGGTGCCGAGGGCGGCGAGCGTGTCGGGCAGCAGGGGTTCGTTCAGCTCGATGTGGCCGAGGTGCACGGGCAGACCGGGGCGCAGCTCGCGGATCCGCTCCATGAGGGTCCGTACGGTGCTCAGGGCGCGCGGATCGCGGCTGCCGTGGCCCACCAGGACGAGCGCGGGCGGGGCGGCACGCCGGGTGCCGAGCCGACTGCCGCTGTTCCGGTTCATGAGGTACGCCGTCATGCGTCAAGGGTGCCGGTACGAGGTTGCCGACCCGTTGCGCCGTGGTCACGGAGCTTTTCCGGGGCTTCACGGTGGGGTGCGGGGCCGTGTGAGATGCCGTGCCGTGACTGGCGTGCCCCGGAGTGAACCGGGTGGCCCCGCCACGCGTCTCCCGTGGCGAGGCCGTCCGAGGCCACCCGGGGAGGGACCGTCCCATGCGTCGTCCGAGACGTCCGCGACTGCCGCGACCACCGCGACTGCCGGAGTTCCTGAGACCGCGGCTGCCGCGTACCCGCACCGGGCAGCGCCGTGCCGTGCAGGCCGTGATGGCCGGGTGCGTGCTCGCGCTGCTGCCGTCGGCGTGGATGTTCACCGTCACGGACGACCGGCTGCGGACGGCGGCGGACGTGCCGCGCACCGAGGTCGCGGTCGTCTTCGGGGCCGGACTGTGGCAGGGCGAGCCCTCCCCCTATCTCGCGCACCGGCTGGACGCGGCGGCGCAGCTCTACCGGTCCGGCCGTATCCAGGTGGTCCTGGTCACCGGCGACAACAGCCGTGAGGACTACGACGAGCCGGACGCCATGCGCGCCTACCTCACGAAGCGGGGCGTGCCCGACGGGCGCATCGTCAGCGACTACGCCGGTTTCGACACCTGGGACTCCTGTGTACGGGCCAAGAAGATCTTCGGCGTGGACGAGGCCGTACTGATCAGCCAGGGCTTCCACATCCGGCGCGCGGTCGCGCTGTGCCAGGAGGCGGGCGTCGCGTCGTACGGGGTCGGGGTGGACGACGTGCACGACACGACCTGGTACTACGGCGGGGCCCGTGAGGTGATGGCGGCCGGTAAGGCGCTCATGGACGCGGTCTTCGAGCCGGACCCCACGTTCCTGGGGCCTCAAGAGCCGGGCGTGGAACGGGCGTTGGCGTCCGCCAAACAGTCCGGCGGGCAGTAGTCAGGAGATGGATGTCACGTCGTCGACCGGGTTTGGCGGCGGTCGCTCACCCTGCCGCGTGAAAGCGGTTCCGAAGCATTCTGTAGTCAACTGACTACGGATAGTGTCTTTTTCAGCAGCCCGGACCTTCAACTGGGCTTGAGGGAAGGACACATGATGACTGGACTTCGTACTGCTTTCGTCGCCGCCATGGCGGCCGCACTGCTGTCGGTGCCGGGTGCCGTGGTGAGTGCCTCCGCGGACAGCGACGGGTCGCTGAGGGAGCCCGGGTGCGCCAAGCTCGGCGCCTCCGGCTGGGGCTGGGCCGACATCCACAACGCGTGCGGGCACACGATCTCCGCCACGGTCGAAGTCGACGGGTGGGACCCCAGCTGTATCCAGATCGGACCCGGCGGGGTCGGACGCATCGGCCTGGAGCCCGGCGACGAGCCGTACTACGCGTACGAGTGCTGAGCGGG
Source organism: Streptomyces liliiviolaceus (assembly GCF_018070025.1). Taxonomy (NCBI): domain Bacteria; kingdom Bacillati; phylum Actinomycetota; class Actinomycetes; order Kitasatosporales; family Streptomycetaceae; genus Streptomyces; species Streptomyces liliiviolaceus. Next base: position 3,077,761 of record NZ_JAGPYQ010000001.1, on the reverse strand, counting down.
GCCGTGCGAGCGGGCGTGAGACCGGACCGTGTGAGCGGGTCGCGGGTGCGTGGCCGCGCATACGTGGCTGAGTGATCGCGGTCTTCGGGCGGGCGGCGGGGTGGGAGCCCTGGCGGGTGCTCCCACCCCGCCGCCCCTCCTCGTGAGGGCGCCCTCACTGGCGCCCTCACGGCCGGCCGGTGCGGGCGGGGAGGTCCCCGTGCCTGCCGCGTAACGGGGTGCGTCGTGCCGCGTAACACGCCCGACGCACGCTGGGCGGTATGCAGACCTCCGTGACGCCCACCCACTGCCCGTACTGCGCGCTGCAGTGCGGGATGAACCTGACGCCCGTGCCGGCCGGCGCCGGCGCCGGCGTGGTCGAGGTGACGGAACGCACCGACTTCCCGGTGAACCGGGGCGCCCTGTGCGGCAAGGGCCGCACCGCGCCCGCGCTGCTCTCGTCCCGGGTGCGGCTGACCACGCCGCTGGTCCGCACGGACGGCGAGCTGCGGCCGGCCGGCTGGGACGAGGCGCTCGACCGGATCGCCGAGGGGCTGTCCCGCACGCGTACGGAGCATGGCCCGGACGCGTGCGGGATCTTCGGCGGGGGCGGGCTGACCAACGAGAAGGCGTACACGCTCGGCAAGTTCGCCCGGGTCGCGCTCGGCACCTCGCAGATCGACTACAACGGCCGTTTCTGCATGTCGTCCGCGGCGGCCGGCGGTATCAAGGCCTTCGGTCTGGACCGGGGGCTGCCCTTCCCGCTGGAGGACATCCCGCGGACGGGGTGCGTGATCCTCGTCGGCTCGAATCTCGCCGAGACCATGCCGCCCGCGCTCCGCTACCTCACGGAACTGAAGGAGAACGGCGGCACGTTGATCGTGATCGATCCGCGCCGCACGCGTACGGCCGAGCAGGCGGATCTGCATCTCGCGCCGCGTCCCGGCACCGATCTCGCCCTGGCGCTCGGGCTGTTGCACCTGGTGGTGGCGGAGGGGCGTACGGACGAGGCGTACATCCAGGAGCGTACGAGCGGATGGGAGGAGGCGCGGGCCGCGGCGATGGCGCACTGGCCGGAGTACGTGGAACGGATCACCGGGGTGTCCGTGCCCCAACTCCGCGAGACCGTGCGGATGTTCTGCGACCCGGAGACCGCGATGGTGCTCACCGCGCGCGGGCCCGAGCAGCAGTCCAAGGGCACGGACACGGTCGGCGCGTGGATCAACCTGTGCCTGGCTACGGGGCGGGCGGGGCGGGCGTACTCCGGGTACGGCTGTCTCACCGGGCAGGGCAACGGACAGGGCGGGCGTGAACACGGCCAGAAAGCCGACCAGTTGCCCGGCTACCGCAAGCTCGACGACCCGGCGGCGCGGCGGCACGTGGCCGAGGTCTGGGGCGTCGACCCCGACTCGCTGCCGGGGCCCGGCCGCAGCGCGTACGAACTGCTCGACGCCATGGGTACGGACATCCGGTCGCTGCTGGTGATGGCCTCGAACCCGGTCGTGTCCGCGCCCCGCGCCGCCCATATCGAGGAACGGCTGCGGTCGCTGGACTTCCTGGCCGTCGCCGACGTGGTGCTGTCCGAGACGGCCGAGCTGGCGGACGTCGTCCTCCCCGTCACCCAGTGGGCCGAGGAGACGGGCACGACGACCAACCTGGAGGGCCGCGTCCTGCTGCGCCGGCAGGCGATCACACCGCCGGACGGCATCCGCAGCGACCTGTACGTGATGCGGGAACTGGCCGCCCGCCTGGGCGTGGAGAAGGGCTTCCCCACGGACCCGGAGGAGGTCTTCGAGGAGCTGCGGCGGGCCAGTGCGGGTGGGGCCGCCGACTACTCGGGGATCACGTATCGGCGGCTGGTGGAGGAGGGCGGGGTGTTCTGGCCCTGCCCGGCGGCGGACGGGGACGGGGATGGGGATGGGGACGGGGTTCACCCCGGTACGCCCCGGTTGTTCCTCGACCGGTTCGCCACCCCGGACGGGCGGGCCCGGTTCGCCGCCGTGAGCCATCGGCCGCTGGCGGAGGAGCCGGACGAGGAGTACCCGGTGCTGCTGACCACCGGCCGGGTGGTCTCCCAGTACCAGTCGGGTGCGCAGACGCGCCGCGTCGACGAGCTGAACGCCGCCGCGCCCGGCCCCTTCGTGGAGCTGCATCCCCGGCTGGCCGAGCGGCTCGGGGTCGTGGAGGGGGAACCACTGGCCGTGGTGTCGCGGCGGGGGCGGGCGGTGGCGCCGGCGCGGATCACGGCCACGATCCGGGCCGACACGGTGTTCATGCCGTTCCACTGGCCGGGGGAGGGGCGGGCCAACACGTTGACGAATCCGGCGCTCGATCCGGTGTCGCGGATGCCGGAGTTCAAGGGGTGTGCGGTGCGGGTGGAGCGGGTGGGGTGACGTCCGGGGACGCTGCGGGTCCGTGGGGGCTGGTCGCGCAGTTCCCCGCGCCCCTAGCGGGGTCTCCAGTTGCCGCCTTTGATCAGCTGGCCGCTCGCCCTCAGTTCCGCCGCCACCGTCGGAGCCGCCACGTACACCCATGCCCGTACGCGCGCGCCGTCCGTCGCCCTTGTCACGTCTCTCGCCACGCGTTCGTAGAGGTTCGCGGGGTCGCCCGGGGCGTACTCCTCCAACTCATCCAGTGAGTGGAGGAGTTGTGCGTACGCGGCAGGGTCGGCCGTTACCAGTTCGCCATGCACCACTGCCCCGGAGTCCTGGGGCGCCTCGACCGCGTACGGGTAGCCGGGGCCTTCGTACAGCACCGCGCCCGTGAGGATCGCCGGGGTCTCCGAGAGTGTGCGTCCGCGAAGAAAGGCGTCGTGGTTCCCCTCACCTCGGAGCAGCGTCCCGTAGACGAAGAACGGTAGTCGGCTCACCCTGCCCGGACCTTCGCAGAAACGATTCTCACTCCACACACATCCCCACACGTCCCCCAGCGATCAGCTATGGACATGACACCACCCGGCCACCTAGAACTGAACGGGCATTCGCATTCGCATCCCCCACCCTCCACTCCCCCACCACGCGTTTCGCGTGCCTTCCTGAGGAGTTCGATGCGTTCGATGAGTCGGACACGGCACACCCGGGGCTCGCGCCTCGCCACCGTCGGTATGTCCGCGGCGGCCACCACCTTGCTGGCGGGCGCCCTGTCCCCCGGCGCGGCCGCGGCCGACGGACCGGGCCGGGACACCGTGCTCGGCAACGCCGCGACGGTGATCGCCGACCAGGCCGCGCGACTGGGCCTCACCTCGGACCAGAGTACGAAGGTCCGTGACGTGATCGTCGACGCGGACGGCGCGCAGCACGTGCGGTACGACCGGACGTACCGTCAGCTGCCCGTGCTGGGCGGCGACTTCGTGGTCCATCTGACGGCGGCGGGCGATTTCAGCGGCGCGGAACGGGCCACCACGCGTCCGCTCTCCCTCACGAACGTCGAGCCGTCGGTGTCGGCGCCCAAGGCGGCGGATCTCGCCACCGCGGCCCTGCGTCTCGCGAACGTCGGCGAGACGCTGCGCGGGCTGGTCGCCAAGCCGCAGTTGGTGGTGGACGCCCTGCACGGCAAGCCGAAGCTGGCCTGGCGCACCGAGGCCACCGGCAAGGACTCGCTCGGCAACCCGATGGCCCGGGTCGTCCTCACCGACGCGGTCACCGGCAAGCAGATCGACGCCTGGGACAGCATCGAGACTGCGGCCGGCGACGGCCGCTCCCTCTACTCGGGCACGGTCCCGCTGCAGACGACGAAGTCCGGTTCGACCTATCAACTGACCGACCCCACCAGGGGAAACACGTACACGGGCGACACACGGAACAAGACCGACTCCTGCATCCTGATCCTCTGCTACAAGCGTGCGGCGGCACCCGTCCTCACCGACGCCGACAACCACTGGGGTACGGGCGCCACGTCGAGCCGGGCCTCGGCGGCGGTCGACGCGCAGTACGGGACCGACACCACCTGGGACTACTACAAGAAGACCCACGGCCGCACCGGGATAGCGGGCGACGGCAAGGGCTCGTACAACCGTGTGCACTACGGGAGCGCCTACAACAACGCGTTCTGGGACGACGGTTGCTTCTGCATGACGTACGGCGACGGTGACGGGACGACCTTCGGGCCGCTGGTGTCCCTGGACGTGAGCGGCCACGAGATGTCGCACGGCGTGACCTCGAAGACGGCGGCGCTGACGTATTCGGGCGAGCCCGGCGGCCTCAACGAGGCGACCTCCGACATATTCGGCACGCTGGTGGAGTTCTACGCGGCCAACCCCTCGGACCCCGGGGACTGGCGGATCGGCGAGAAGGTCGTGAAGTCCGGCTTCGGCCGCTCGGCGCTCCGGTACATGGACCAGCCCTCCAAGGACGGCAACTCCGCGGACTGCTGGACCTCTTCGGTCGGCAACCTCGACGTCCACTACTCCTCGGGCGTCGCCAACCACTTCGCGTACCTCCTCGCCGAGGGCAGCGGCCCGAAGACCATCGGAGGCGTCGCCCACAACGGCACGACCTGCGACGGCGCGAAGGTGACGGGCATCGGCAGGGCCAAACTGGGCGCGATCTGGTACCGGGCGCTGACGGTCTACATGACGTCGTCGACGAAGTACGCGGGCGCCCGGACCGCCACCCTGAGCGCCGCGAAGGACCTGTACGGCGCGGGCAGCGCGGAGTACGCGGCGGTGGGGGCGGCCTGGTCGGCGGTCTCGGTGAAGTGACCCGACGCGAGTCCCTTGTGGCCGCCCCGGTTCACGTCCGGGGCGGCCACGTGCGCGTCGGGGCGGTGCGGAGGTGCCGGTCAGTGGCGGTCGGTCAGGAACACCGAGCGCAGCTTGAGGCGGTCCGTGGCCGGTCGGCCGTGCGGGCGCAGTGTCCAGGAGTCGCCGGTGCAGTCGGGCTCGGTGAACACCATCACCCAGGTGTCGGTGTCGTTGTGCGGGGCGAAGGCCGGCTCGGACGCGCCGGGGTCCGCGACCTCGGGCAGCACGATGCAGCCGGGGCTCGCCGGGTCGTGCAGGGTGACCGACTGCGGCCGGCCGTCGGGCCCGGCGTACTGGTAGGAGAAGTCTCCTGTGGCGGCGCTCGCGGACGCCGCTTGGGTGACGATGAGAACGAGCGCTCCGACTGCGGCGGCAGCGGTGTGGCGAAGGCGCATTGCTTTTCCTCCGGAACGTTGGCGGCTCCCCGGGGCCGATGAGCCCGGGGAGTCCGTGAATCCGTCTGCCGCATCCCCCGACCGGTCCGCCCCGATACGCGGTGTCACCCGCACGTGAACGAGGTATCGATCCTGCGTACGCCGTGTGGGTCCGCGACCCGTCGCCTGTCCGTCCGCCCGTCGGCCCGGTTTTAAGGACTGGCTGCTGACGGGCGCCGCGTGCCACGGTTCACGTCACGCGTCGGACACCCAGGACACGTAGGACACGGAGATTACGGAGCCATATGCCGTCCGCCCCCAAAATGCATCCCGACGAACTCGACATCGACGAGGCGCTCGTCGGGCGGCTCGTCGCCGGGCAGTTTCCCGAGTGGGCCGGGCTGTCCGTGAAGCAGGTCGTGTCCGCCGGGACCGACAACGCCATGTACCGGCTCGGCTACGACATGGTCGTACGGCTGCCGCGGTTGCCCGGTGGGGCGGGGCAGGTCGAGAAGGAGCAGCGGTGGCTGCCGAGGCTCGCACCCCGGCTGCCGCTCGCCGTCCCCGTGCCGCTCGCCGCGGGGGTCCCCGGGCAGGGGTACGCGCTGCCGTGGGGCGTGTTCCGCTGGCTGAACGGCAGCAACGTCTACGACCGGCCTCTGCGGGAGGGCGTCGAACTCGCCGATGCCGCCGACCAGTTGGGGCGGTTCGTGGCCGCGCTGCGGGAGGTCGACGCCGCCGGCGGGTCGCCTTCCTGGCGTGGGGGTCCGCTCGCCGACGACCGGCACGTCCGGGCCGCGATCCGTGATCTGGGCGGGGACGGCACGCTGGACGCGCGCGCCGCGACCGCCGCCTGGGAGGCGGCCCTGCGGGTCCCCCGGTGGACCGGCGAACCCGTCTGGCTGCACGGCGACCTCCTGCCCGGCAATCTGCTGGCCCGGGACGGCCGCCTCAGCGCGGTCATCGACTTCGGCGGGCTCGGCACCGGCGACCCGGCGGCCGACGTACTCGCCGCCTGGGCCGTGTTCGACGACGCGACCCGGCCCCTGTTCCGGGAGGCCGCCGCCGTCGACGACGACACCTGGGCCCGCGGACGCGGCTGGGCCCTGTACTTCGGGCTGACGGCCGAGCACCACTACCGGATCACCAATCCCGTACTCGCGGCCGTCGGCCACCGGGCGGTGACGGAGGCTCTCGCCGACGCCGAGTAGGAAGCCCGGCTGCCGCAGCAGCAGAGAACCCGGCAGGGTCAACTGCCGTACGCCCGCACCCCCTTCGCCTCCCGCAGTGCCGTCCCCCACCACCCCAGCTGGTCCAGCATCACCTTCGCGGCGGCGTTCGGGGCCGACGGGTCCCGGTGGTGGCCCCTGTCGTCGAAGGACGCGCCCGCGTTGTGGAAGGAGACCGTGTCGCGGACGGTGACGGCGTGCAGTTCCGCGAAGACCTGGCGGAGCTGTTCGACGGCCCGCAGGCCGCCGGAGACTCCGCCGTACGAGACGAAGGCGACGGGCTTGGCCCGCCATTCCTCGTAGTGCCAGTCGATGAGGGCCTTGAGCGAGGCGGGGAAGGAGTGGTTGTACTCGGGGGTCAGGACGACGAAGGCCTCGGCGGCGGCCAGCTTGGGTGTGATCTTCGCGAGTTCCGCGGTGACCTCGGGGCTCGGGGAGTGGGACAGGGCCGTCGGCAGTCCGGCGTCGGCCGCGTCCACCACCTCGGCCGTGAGGTCGTCACGTTCGCGGAGGCGGCCCAGGAGCCAGTCCGCGACGACGGGGCCGAAGCGGCCCTCCCGGTTGCTGCCGATGATGACGGCGACCTTGAGGGGCGAGGGGGCGGGAGCGGGGGCGGGAAGGGGCGCGGTCACGTCCGCTGTGGGGTTCATGCGCCGAGCCTCACACCTCGACCAAACTTGAGGTCAAGGCGGCAGCGGCGGGAACCGGTCACCCGTTCACACGTGCCGTCCCGATCTCTTCGGGTTCTTTTCGGCACGGCACCTCTCGCACCCCGGTGACCTGGTGAAACGTCGGTGGGGCGGCATCGCGTGTCCCTCGCCTGACACCCGTTCAGCGCACTTCTGACGTGACATCAGGAGGCGTACGCCGTCGACTGCCACTTACCTCGGTAGGGCAGGGCGCGACCGACGCAGCGACACATGGGGGTGTCGCGGGCCGCGCCCCCTCGACAGGAGTACGCACGATGCGCACAGCCCGCCTGCTGACCGGTACCGCGCTCGCCGTCGCCTCGGCGGCCCTCTGCGCGGCGCCCGCGTACGGGGCGGACGGGGACGCGGACGGCGCCGGGTCCATCGAGCTCTATCCGGGCACCGTCGCGCCCGGCGCCGAGGTCACCGTGAACACCGCGTCGTGCGAGGCCGACGACGCCGTGTCGGGTGACGCCGGGGCCGTCGGCGCGGGCCGTTTCACGCTGATCCCCAGCGCGCACGAAGGGGACGCGGTCGGCCGGTTCGAGGTGCCGCCCTCCGCGCAGCCCGGCACGTACGAGATCGTCGTGCGCTGTTCCGGCGGTACGCGGATGACCGGCGACCTGGTGGTCACGCTCACCTCCACCCAGGAGAGCAGTCCGCAGGCGCAGGTCCACCCGCGGGGCAGTGTGAAGACGGGGGTCGGCGGCGCACTCGGCCCCGACCCCGTGCAGACCGCGGCGGGAGTGGCCGCCCTGGCCGTCGCCGCCGCAGGCGGTACCTGGCTCCTGCATCGCCGGGCGAGAGGCGACGGGATCTGACGGACACCCTCCGCTGTCCACCGGTACCGCCGTCCCCTCCCCCTCCGGCCCCGACGCCCCTCGCGGCCCGGAGGGGGACGCGGGACCCATGGAACGTCACAGGAGGAAAGGAGGCCCGGGTGCGGGTGCGTCCGTTCAGCAGCGTCCCGAACATCTCCACCGTCTCGATAGCCGTCGCCACCCTCGTCGCGCTGCTCTGCGGGGCCTGGCTGCTGCACAGCGGCGCGAAGACGCACGCGCCGCCCCAGCCGTCCGCCGCGCAGGCCCGCGCGGGCAGCCATGTGGACCGGCCCGCGGCCGACGCGCTGCCGCACTCGCCGCCCGTCCGCGTCCGTATCCCCTCGATCCGGGTGGACGCCCCCCTCATGGGCCTCGGCCTCTCCCCGCAGGGCAGCCTCGACGTGCCGCCCGCGGCCCGGAAGAACCTCGCCGGCTGGTACGAGGCCGGTACCACGCCCGGCGAGAAGGGCACCGCGATCGTCGCGGGCCATGTCGACAACGCCGAGGGCCCCGCCGTCTTCTACCGGCTCGGCGCCCTCGGCAAGGGCAGCACGATCGAGGTCGGCCGCCGGGACGGCAGCGTCGCCCTCTTCTCCGTCGACGCGGTCGAGGTGTACGACGCCCGCGACTTCCCGGACGAGAAGGTGTACGGGCCCGCCGGGCGCCCGGAGCTGCGTGTGATCACCTGCGGGGGCGGCTACTCGGCGGGCACCGGCTACCGGGGCAACGTGGTCGTCTTCGCCCACCTCACGGGCAGCCGGCGTTCCTGACCGCCAGGGACGTCAGAAGGACTGCGGGGTTCAGAGCCAGAAGTCGTACGCCAGCTTCGCGACCAGCGCGAACACCACCGTCAGCAGTACGCCCCGTACGAAGCCGCTGCCCTTCTTGAGCGCGGTGCGCGCCCCGGCCATGGCGCCGACGAGGTTGAACACGGCCATCAGCGCGGCCAGCTGCCAGAACACCGTGCCCTTCCAGGCGAACGTGGCCAGCGCGCCCGCGTTCGTGCAGCAGTTGATGATCTTCGCGGTGGCGGAGGCGGACACCAGGTCGAGGTGGAGCAGCGCGGTCAGGGCGAGGACGAGGAACGTGCCCGTGCCGGGGCCGACCAGTCCGTCGTAGAAGCCGATGCCCAGGCCCGCGAGTCCGATCGCGGCGAGGACGCGGCGCGGTGAGACGGGCTCGGCCGAGGGGGCCGTACCGAACGCGGGCTTCAGGATCACGAAGGTGCCGACGCCGAGCAGGACGACCATGACGACCGGTTTCAGGATCTCGGTGCTCATCCCGGTGGCGACGAACGCCCCGGCCGTGGATCCGGCGAGCGCCGCGAGTCCGATCCGTATCGCTGTGCGGACGTCCACGGGCGCCTTGCGCGCGTACGTCACCGCCGCGCCCGTCGTCCCGACGATCGCCACGGCCTTGTTGGTGCCGAGCGCGTACTGGGCCGCCGAGCCCGAGTTCGGCAGACCGAGGAGCAGCGCGGGCAGGAGGAGCAGACCGCCGCCGCCCACGACCGCGTCGATCCAGCCGGCCGCGAGGGCGGCGAGGCACAGGACGACGATCATGGTCAGCGATATGTCGGGCATGATCACGACAGTACGGACGAGATGGATGTGCCGTCCATCGATCCTGTGAACCTTGAGGGTCTTCTGAGGTTCCCGCCGGTGGTGTGTGCGGCTGCCCCGCAGGTCAGCCCGTCGTCTCCAGGTAGCGCAGGACCGCCAGCACCCGCCGGTTCTCCGTCTCGGAGGGCGGCAGGCCCAGCTTGGCGAAGATGTTGGCGATGTGCTTCTCCACGGCCCGTTCCGAGACGGTGAAGGACGCGGCGATCGCGTGGTTCGTCCGCCCCTCGGCCATCAGCGCCAGCACCTCGCGCTCGCGGGGCGTCAGGGCGTCCAGGGCGGTGGCGCGGCGGCTCGCGCCGAAGAGCTGGGCGACGACCTCGGGGTCGAGGGCGGTCCCGCCGGCGGCGATCCGCTCCAGCGCGTCCACGAACTCGCCGATGTCGACGACCCGCTCCTTGAGCAGATAGCCGACACCGCCCGGGTGGGTGCCGAGCAGCTGGGCCGCGTACGTCGTCTCGACGTACTGGGAGAAGATCAGCACGCCGGTGCCGGGGTGGTCGGCGCGCAGCCGTACGGCCGCCCTGATCCCCTCGTCCGTCTGGGTCGGCGGGAGCCGGATGTCGACGACGGCGGCGTCCGGCCGGTGCTCGGCCACGGCGCTCAGCAGCGCGTCGGCGTCCCCGACGGCTGCGGCGACCTCCACACCCCGCAGCTGCAGGAGCTGGGCCAGGCCGTCGCGCAGGAGCGCGGAGTCCTCGGCGATGACCACGCGCATGTGCCCCGTCTCCCCCATGTGCCCCTCTGGTTCCGGTGGGTGCCTCAGTACGGCAGCTCGACCGTGACCACCGTAGGCCCTCCCGGTGGGCTGTCGCAGGTGAGCGTGCCGTCGACGGTCCGTACCCGGGTCAGCAGGCCGGTGAGCCCCGAGCCCGCGCCGATCGCCGCGCCGCCGCGGCCCTCGTCCCGGACGGTGAGCGCGAGCAGCCCGGCGCGGGCGGTCACCCGTACCGTGGCGCCCGGCGCGCCGCTGTGCTTGGCCGCGTTGGCGAGGAGTTCGGCGGCGCAGAAGTAGGCGATCGACTCGACGGCGGGCGCGGGCCGGTCCGCGATGTCGGTGACGACCTCGACGGGCAGTGCCACGTCGGCCGCGAGGGTGGCGAGGGCCGTGTCCAGGCCCTGGTCCAGTACGGGCGGATGGATGCCCTTGACGAGATGGCGCAGGTCGGCGATGGCCTGCTTGGCGTTGCCCTGGGCGGTGTCCACGACGGTGAGGAGCCGGTCGCGGTCCGCGTCCGCGCCGATCAGCTCCCGGATCATCGTCAGATGCATCGCGAGCCCGACGAGCCGGGCCTGTGTCCCGTCGTGCAGGTCGCGCTCGATGCGGCGCAGGGTGGCCGCGGCGTCGTCCACGGCCTGCGCGCGCGTCTCCTCCAGGGTGCGGATACGGCGGTCCGCGGCGCTCGGGCCGAGCGTGGCGGCCAGCAGGAGGCGGTGCGGGGTGAGGGCGTGGCGCATCAGCCAGGGCGCCGCCGACAGGAGCAGGAGCCCCGCGGCCACCGGGATCAGCCAGCGCGGCCAGGTGTCGAGCTGGACGCCGAGGACTTCGAGGGACACGTGCCGTACGGAGTCCCCGTCGCGCACGGTGTGGTGGTTCCAGCGCTTGAGGAGGGGGTGGAGGACCGACTGCGTCCCGTAGCCGTACGCGCCGAGGGCCGCCGCGTACACGAGGACCGCCGTGCCGGGCACGCCGATTGCGCAGCCGACGGCGCGCCAGCCCGCCCGGCCGAGGAGCAGGGCGCGGCGGCGGCCCAGGACGCCCGGGGCGCCGGGTGTCGGCGGCTTCTCGATGTCCAGGTGCAGCAGGCGGCGTGCGAGGGTCCGTTGGAGCGCCCCGAGCGCGAGGGCGCCCCGCACTGTCAGCGCGAGGACCCACAGCCCCAGCGTGGTCACGGACAGGACCCCGCCGACGAGCAGCCCCGCGAGCGTCAGCAGACAGCCGACGAGGGCGAGCGGGAGCGCGATCAGCGCGTAGAGGAGGGTGGCGAGGGCCCGCGGGGTGAAGGCGGCGAGCGGGCGCCGGGCGACCGTGACCGCGACGGCGGTGACCGGTCGGCGCGTGGACCCGGGAGCAGGCATCCCGTCAACCTACGGCCGCGCGAGGAGTGCCGTCGCCAGTCGCACCTGGAGCGCGGCCAGGCCGCGGCCGACCCACGGCATCAGCAGCAGGAAGCCGAGACCGCCCAATACAGCGTGGAACGCCCATGCGCCGGCGAAGGTGGGTCCGCCCCAGGAGGTGGTCGGGTCGCCGCCGCGCAGGGGCCAGCCGATGTTCATGGGGACGATCGACCAGCCGTAGAGGGTGACGGCCGCCACCACGAGGTTCAGCGGCAGGGCGAGCAGTGCGTGGAGCACGCCGGCCGAGGAGCCGGGCGGGCGGGCGCCGAGGAAGCGGCCGACGAGGCCGCGCTGCCATCGGCCCGCCGCCGCCCGGCCGCCGAGCAGCCCCACGGGTACGGCGGCCAGTGCGACCGGCACGGCCAGCAGCGCGTACGCGACCCGCCGCCAGGTCCGCGCGGTGAACGGCTCACGCACGAGCTGCCGGGCCCGTACGGGTACACGGTCCTGGAGGTGCGCTTTCCCGGTGTGCGCTTTCCCGGCGTGCGGTTCCCGGGCGGTGTCCATGGTCGCTCCTCCGTTGGGCGCGTACGGACGTGTACGCGTGTACCGAAGGTTTCCGTGTTCCGGGGCCGCGATCGATGGTGCTCGCACGGAGGTCGGGGGTTCGGTTAACCGCCCCCGGCCGCTCTCCGACCAGCCCCCGGCCGCCTCCCGAGAACCCTCACATCCGTGCCCGGCCCCCGCTGAGGGCAGCGTTCCCCGCGGGAAACAGTCGTGATGCGGTCGGGTAACACCGGCACCGCACGCTGCGGTACATGACCTCGAATACGCGTGTGGTGGTGATCGGCGCCGGCCTCGCGGGCGTACGTCTCGCCCGCAGGCTCGGAGAGCTCGGGGTGTCCGCCGTGCTCGTCGGCGAGGAGGAGCACAGCCCGTACAACCGGGTGCTGCTCGCGGAGGTCCTCGCCGGGCGGTACGCCCCCGAGGTCATCGCGCTCCCCACGCCCGAGCGGCTGACCCGCGGCCGGGTCGTGCACATCGACCGCGCGCGCCGGCAGGTGCACCTCGCCGACGACACGGTGATCGCATACGACACGCTGGTCCTGGCCACCGGCTCGAACCCCGTACTGCCGCCGCTGCGCGGCCTGTTCGCCCCCGGCCGGCACGAACTGCCCGAGGGCGTCCACGCGTTCCGCACGATGGACGACTGCCTGGACCTGTCCGGTGCCGTACGGCGAGGCAGCCGGGCCGTCGTCATCGGCGGCGGACTGCTCGGCGTCTCGGCCGCCCGCGCGCTCGCCGAACGCGGCGCGCAGGTCGTCCTGGCCCAGCAGGGCGAACGCCTGATGGAACGTCAGCTCGACCCGTCGGCCTCCGGGCTGGTGCTCCGGCACCTCAAGGGCCTCGGCGTCGAGGTGCACACCGAGAGCCGGGTGCGCGGCGTGCGCTGCGTCGAGGGCGCGGTCCGCTCGGTCGAGATGGCCGACGGCTACACCCTCGGCGCCGACCTGGTCGTGCTGGCCTGCGGCGTACGGCCGCGCGCGGGCCTCGCCCAGGACGCGGGGCTCGCCGTCCACAAGGGCGTCATCGTCGACGACGAGCTGCGCACCTCCGACCCGCACATCCGGGCGATCGGCGACTGCGCGCAGCACGACGGCCAGGTGTACGGGCTGGCCGCGCCCGCGCTCGAACAGGCCGACGTGCTGGCCGAGTTGTTGGCCGAATCACTGAGCGCGTCACCGGCCGGACCTCGGTCCGCAGAGGGCTCCGCCGGTTACAGCGGCACCCGCGCCCTCACCCGGCTGACCCTCGCCACCGGCAGCTCCCCGGCCGCCGCCGGACCTCTCGACCTCGCCGCCTTCGGGGAGCACACCCCGCTCCCCGGGGACGACGTCGTCCAGCTCGCCGACGCCACCCGCGGCACCTACCGCAAGGTCGTCGTCCGCGACGACCGCCTGGTCGGCGGGGTGCTCGTCGGCGAGCTGGGCACCGTCGGCGCGCTCGCCCGCGCCTGGGAGGGAGCCGAACCGCTGCCCGCGGACGGCGCCCCGCTGCTCCACCTGCTCACCAACGATGGAGGCTCCTGATGTCCACGACCGCACCTGTGGGAACCGGCCCCCGCCCCACGATCGTGCTCGTCGGCCACGGCATGGTCGGCCAGCGCTTCCTCGAAGCGCTGGCCGAGCGCGGCCTGACCGCCACGCACCGGGTGGTCGTGCTGTGCGAGGAGCCGCGTCCCGCGTACGACCGCGTACAGCTCACCTCGTACTTCTCGGGCCGTACGCCCGAGGAACTGTCCATGACGGACCTGGAGTTCATCGCGGAGCACGGGATCGAGCTGCACCTCGGCGACCCGGCCGAGACCGTCGACCGGGCTGCCCGGAAGGTCACCGCCCGCTCGGGTCTCGTCGTCGGCTACGACACGCTGGTCCTCGCCACCGGCTCGTTCCCGTTCGTGCCGCCCGTGCCGGGCAAGGACGCCGAGGGCTGCTTCGTCTACCGCACGATCGAGGACCTGCTCGCCATCGAGGAGTACGCGAAGGCGCGGGCGACGACCGGCGCGGTGGTGGGCGGCGGGCTGCTCGGACTTGAGGCCGCCGGCGCGCTGAAGGGGCTCGGCCTTGCCACGCACATCGTGGAGTTCGCGCCCCGGCTGATGCCCGTCCAGGTCGACGAGGGCGGCGGCGCGGCGCTCCTGCGCACCATCGAGAACATGGGCCTGACGGTCCACACCGGCACGGGTACGCAGGAGGTCGTCACCGGCGACGACGGCGCCGTGACCGGCATGAAGCTCTCCGACGGCTCGACGGTCGCCACCGACCTGGTGGTGTTCTCCGCCGGTGTACGCCCCCGTGACCAGCTCGCCCGCGACTGCGGACTCACCGTGGGCGAGCGCGGCGGCATCAGCGTCGACGACCAGTGCCGTACGGTCTCCGACCCGGCGGTCTTCGCGATCGGCGAGTGCGCGCTGGCCTCGGACGGCCGGGTGTACGGGCTGGTGGCGCCCGGCTACGAGATGGCGGAGACGGCGGCCGGCACGATCGCCGCCGCGGCGGCCCCTGTCACCGACCCCGCCGAGGCGGCCTCCTTCACCGGCGCCGACCTCTCCACCAAGTTGAAGCTCCTCGGCGTGGACGTCGCCTCCTTCGGTGACGCGCACGGCGCCGCCGCCGACTGCCTCGACGTCGTCTACGCGGACTCGCGCTCGGGCACGTACAAGAAGCTGGTCATCGGGCCCGGCGGGGAACTGCTCGGCGGCATCCTGGTCGGTGACGCGGACGCGTACGGGACGCTGCGGGCGTTCACCGGTTCGGTGCCGCCGATCGCGCCCGAGCAGCTGGTCCTTCCGGCCGGTGCGGGCGCTCCCGTCCAGCTCGGCCCCTCCTCGCTGCCGGACGAGGCGATCATCTGCTCCTGCCACAACGTCACCAAGGGCGCGATCCGGGGAGCTGTCACCGAGCACTCCTGCACGACGGTCCCCGAGGTCAAGAAGTGCACCAAGGCCGGTACCGGCTGCGGCAGTTGCGTCAAGGTCCTCGGCCAGCTCGTCACCTCCGAACTGGAGGCGAGCGGCGTCGAGGTCGACAAGGGCCTGTGCGGCTGCTTCTCCCAGACCCGCGAGGAGCTGTACGAGATCGTCCTCGCCCTGCGCATCTCCTCGTACCAGCAGCTCCTCGACCGGTACGGCCGCGAGGACGCGCGGGGCGGTGACGGGTGCGAGGTCTGCAAGCCCACGGTCGGCTCGATCGTCGCGTCGCTCGCGCCCACGATCGGCGCCGAGGGGTACGTCCTCGGCGGGGAGCAGGCCGCCCTCCAGGACACCAACGACCACTTCCTCGCGAACCTGCAGAAGAACGGCTCGTACTCGATCGTGCCGCGCATCCCCGGCGGCGAGATCACCCCCGAGAAGCTCATCGTGATCGGCGAGGTGGCACGGGACTTCGGCCTCTACACGAAGATCACGGGCGGTCAGCGGATCGACATGTTCGGCGCGCGCGTCGAACAACTGCCCCTCATCTGGGCGCGGTTGGTGGACGCGGGCTTCGAGTCCGGGCACGCGTACGGGAAGTCGCTGCGGACGGTCAAGTCGTGCGTGGGGCAGACCTGGTGCCGTTACGGCGTCCAGGACTCGGTGCGCATGGCCATCGACCTGGAGCTGCGCTACCGGGGTCTGCGCTCGCCGCACAAGCTCAAGTCGGCGGTGTCCGGGTGCGCCCGCGAGTGCGCCGAGGCCCAGTCGAAGGACTTCGGCATCATCGCGACCGCGGCCGGCTGGAACCTTTACGTCGGCGGCAACGGCGGAGCGACTCCGCGCCACGCGGACCTGCTCGCGCAGGACCTCTCCGACGCGGAGCTGATCCGTCTCATCGACCGGTTCCTGATGTTCTACATCCGTACGGCCGACCGGCTGGAGCGCACCTCGACGTGGCTGGAGCGGCTGCCCGGCGGCCTGGACCACGTCCGAGACGTCGTGGTGGACGACTCGCTGGGCATCTGCGAGGAGCTGGAGTCGCTGATGACGGCGCATGTGGCCGCCTATCGCGACGAGTGGGCCGAGACCATCAACGATCCCGAGAAGCTGGCCCGCTTCGTGTCGTTCGTGAACGCGCCGGACACGCCCGACCCGGTGGTCGGGTTCGTCCCCGAGCGCGACCAGATCAAGCCCGATCTGCCGCTGCTGACCATCGGTACCCGTCCTCTGGAAGGAAGCGCCCAGCGATGACGCTCGCACCCGAGACCACGACGCTCACGGTCCAGCTCCGGCTGGCCGGACCGCCTGCCTCCGGCTCCGGCTCCGACGACTGGTTCGCCGTGTGCGACCTGTCCGTGCTGATCCCTGGGCGGGGGGTGGCGGCGCTGCTGCCGGACGGGCGGCAGGTGGCGCTCTTCCTGGACCGTACGGGGCGGATGTACGCGATCGACAACCGGGATCCGTTCTCCGGCGCGGCGGTACTGTCCCGCGGGCTGACCGGCTCCCACCGGGGGAGGCCGTTCGTGGCCTCCCCCCTCCTGAAACAACGCTTCGACCTGACGACGGGCGCATGCCTGGACGACGAGTCGGTAAGGGTGACGACGTACGAGGTGCGGGCACGCTGAGCTGCCTTTCGGCCTGCGGGCCGGTGGGGGCCGCTCGCGCAGTTCCCCGCGCCCCTGAAAGACACCGGCGTCCCGCCGGGTTCGGGTGCGGGTTCGGTGGGGGTTGGCCGCGCAGTTCCCCGCGCCCCTGAAGCGGCTGCGCCGCTCCCCGGGGCAAAAGCCGGGGCGCAGCCCCGCTTTTGAGGGGCGCGGGGAACTGCGCGACCAGCCCCCACCGGACCCGCAGACGAGCGCGCAGGCAGGGGCGCAGCCCCGCCTCAGAGGGGCGCGGGGAACTGCGCGACCAGCCCCCACCGAGCCCGCAGACGAGCACGCAGGCCCGGGGCGCAGCCCCGCCTTCAAAGGGCGCGGGGAACTGCGCGGCCCGCCCCCACCGGCCCGCAGACGAATTCGGTGGGCTGCGCGGTGCGCGTCGTGGTGGGACGCTCATGCGTGACGCGCACACGTCACCGCGCGGCCACGGCCCGGCCACCCCGCGCTCCTAGGATCCGGCGTTGCGCGACCCCGTCCCCGACCGGCGGACGGGCCAGCCCCGGCACCATTGGAGCGACAGTGGAACGTCGTACTCTCCTGCGCGCGGCCGTACTCGGCGGATCGTCGGCCGTCCTCGGCGGAACCCTGTGGCGCGGCGCCGCCCACGCCGCGCCCGCCCAGCCCGGCACGGGCCCGTACGGGGCACTCGGCTCGGCGGACGCGAACGGCGTCAGACTGCCGAGCGGCTTCACCAGCCGGGTGATCGCCAGGTCGGGCCAGCCGGTCACCGGCACCTCGTACACCTGGCACAGCGCCCCCGACGGCGGAGCCTGCTACGCGGACGGCACCGGCTGGATCTACGTCTCGAACTCGGAGATCAACCCGTCCGGCGGCACGAGCGCGGTGAAGTTCTCGTCGGCGGGCGCGATCACGGGCGCGTACCGCATCCTGTCCGGCACCCGGCAGAACTGCGCGGGCGGCAGGACGCCGTGGAACACCTGGCTGTCCTGCGAGGAGGTGTCGCTCGGGTACGTCTACGAGACCGACCCGTGGGGTGTGAACGCCGCGGTGCGCCGGGACGCCATGGGCCGCTTCAAGCACGAGGCCGCGGCGGCCGACCCGGTGCGCAAGGTGGTGTACCTGACGGAGGACGAGACGAACGGCTGTCTCTACCGCTTCGTGCCGACGACCTGGGGCAGCCTCTCCGCGGGCACCCTCCAGGTCCTGGTCGCCGGGACGGCCACCTCCGGCTCCTTCACCTGGGCGAACGTGCCCGACCCGGACGGCTCCCCCACCACGACCCGTACGCAGGTGTCGGGGTCGAAGAAGTTCAACGGCGGCGAGGGCTGCCACTACGCCGACGACACGGTCTGGTTCACCACGAAGGGCGACAACCGCGTCTGGCAGCTCAACCTGAGCGCCAACACCTATGAGCTGGCCTACGACGACTCACTCGTCACCTCCGGCACCGCCCCGCTGACCGGCGTCGACAACATCACCGGCACCGCCTCCGGCGACCTGTTCGTCGCCGAGGACGGCGGCAACATGGAGATCTGCCTGATCACGCCCGACGACGTGATCGCCCCGTTCCTGCGGATCGACGGCCAGTCCGGCTCGGAGATCACCGGCCCCGCCTTCTCCCCCGACGGCACCCGTCTCTACTTCTCCAGCCAGCGCGGCACCAGCGGCAGTTCGTCCGGCGGCATCACGTACGAGGTGACGGGCCCCTTCCGCGCGTAACCCCCAGCACCAGGTGTACGGACGACGGACCGGTGAGCGGAGAGCCACCGCCCGGTCACGTAACGTTCACATCACGGGTCCGTCGTTCCGCCGCAGCACCGAGAGCCCCTCTCATACTTTCGTCACCTCACATCCGACTGATCACCCTCGTGATCATGCATGTGGATATCGAGAGATATCTGGGGGCTCACCGTGAACCTGTTCCGCAAGTCCGCCTCCGCGGCCCTCGCCGCGCTGGCCCTGGCCGCCCTGTCCGTCACCAGCGCCGAGGCCCACGACGGCCTGCACCCGTTCAGGAACTGCACCGAGGCGTACGAGAACGGGTACTCCAACATCGTCAAGGGCGACGACCACTACGGCGAGCACCTGGACCGCGACAAGGACGGCATCGGCTGCGACAAGCCGCCCGCCGGTTTCGTCCCCGCGAGCGACCAGGACACGAACACGGACGGCAAGGACGAGACCGGCAGGGACGAGGGCACGGCCACCGGCCGCCGGACCCCCGACCTCGCGGAGACCGGCGGCAGCGGCGCCACCCCGTACATCGCGGCCGGCGGCGCGACCGTCCTCCTGGCCGGCGGCGGAGTGCTGTTCGCCCTCCGCAGGCGCCGCGACGCCAGCTGACGCACCGCACCGGCGCACGGCGAGGAGGCGGCACCCCCGCACAGGGTGCCGCCTCCTCGTCTTTCGTGCGCCGGGTCCGGCCGCCGTCGGTGAGGGTGGTGGCGGAGGACGGGCCCGGAGCCCTCCGGGGCTAGCGGTGGTCGCTGCCCGTCGAGGTCGAGGCCGCTCGGCCCGCTTCCAGGCGGGCCACCGGGATGCGGAAGGGTGAGCAGGAGACGTAGTCGAGTCCCACCTCGTGGAAGAAGTGGACCGACTCCGGGTCGCCGCCGTGCTCGCCGCAGACGCCGAGCTTGAGGTCGGGCCGGGTCTCGCGGCCGGCCTTCACCGCGTCGCGTACGAGCTTGCCGACGCCGTCGCGGTCGATCGTCTCGAACGGGGAGACCCCGAAGATGCCCTTCTCCAGGTAGGCCGTGAAGAAGCTGGCCTCGACGTCGTCGCGGCTGAAGCCCCAGACGGTCTGCGTGAGGTCGTTCGTGCCGAAGGAGAAGAACTCCGCGGCCTCCGCGATCTGACCGGCCGTGAGCGCGGCCCGCGGCAGTTCGATCATCGTGCCGAGGGAGAGCTTGAGGTCCACGCCCGTGTGCTCCTGCACCTCGGCGATGACCTGCTCGGCCTCCTCGCGGACGATCTCCAGCTCCTGGACCGTGCCGACGAGCGGGATCATGATCTCGGCGCGCGGGTCGCCCTTGGCGTTCCTGCGCTCGGCGGCGGCCTCGGCGATGGCCCGTACCTGCATGGTGAACAGGCCGGGGATGACCAGGCCGAGGCGTACGCCGCGCAGGCCGAGCATCGGGTTCTGCTCGTGCAGCCGGTGGACGGCCTGGAGGAGGCGCAGTTCGTTCTCGTGCGGGTCCTGGCGGGCCTCGGCGAGCGCCACCCGCACCGACAGCTCGGTGATGTCGGGCAGGAACTCGTGCAGCGGCGGGTCCAGGAGGCGCACGGTGACCGGCAGGCCGTCCATCGCCTCGAAGAGCTGCACGAAGTCCTGCTTCTGGAGCGGCAGAAGCTCCTTCAGGGACTCCTCGCGCTCGGCGTCGGTGTCCGCGAGGATCAGGCGCTCGACCAGCTCGCGCCGGTCGCCGAGGAACATGTGCTCGGTGCGGCACAGGCCGATGCCCTGGGCGCCGAAGCGGCGGGCGCGCAGCGCGTCCTCGGCGTTGTCCGCGTTGGCGCGTACCCGGAGGCGGCGCTTGCGGTCGGCGAAGGCCATGATGCGGTGGACCGCTTCCACCAGTTCGTCGGCGTCGTCGGCTCCCGCGTGCATCCGGCCCTCGAAGTACTCCACGACCGGGGAGGGGACCACCGGGACCTCGCCCAGGTAGACCTTGCCGGAGGAGCCGTCGATGGAGATGACGTCGCCCTCCTCGACGACCTGTCCGCCGCCGACCGTCATCCGGCGCCGCTTGGTGTCGACCTCCAGCTCCTCGGCGCCGCACACACAGGTCTTGCCCATGCCGCGCGCCACGACGGCCGCGTGGGAGGTCTTGCCACCGCGCGAGGTGAGGATGCCCTCGGCCGCGATCATGCCGTCGAGGTCGTCGGGGTTGGTCTCGCGGCGGACCAGGATGACCTTCTCGCCCGAACGCGACCACTTGACGGCCGTGTACGAGTCGAAGACCGCCTTGCCGACCGCGGCACCCGGCGAGGCGGCGATGCCCCGGCCGATCTGCTCGATCTTCGTCCCCTCGTCGAAGCGCGGGAACATCAGCTGCGCGAGCTGGGCGCCGTTGACGCGCTGCAGCGCCTCGGCCTCGTCGATGAGGCCCTGGTCGACGAGCTGGGTGGCGATACGGAAGGCCGCGCCGGCCGTCCGCTTGCCCACGCGGGTCTGGAGCATCCACAGCTGCCCGCGCTCGATGGTGAACTCGATGTCGCACAGATCCCGGTAGTGGTTCTCCAGGGTCTTCATGATCTGCATGAGCTGGTCGTACGACGTCTTGTCGATCTGTTCCAGGTCGGCGAGCGCGACGGTGTTGCGGATGCCCGCGACGACGTCCTCGCCCTGCGCGTTCTGCAGGTAGTCGCCGTACACGCCCTGGTGCCCGGAGGCGGGGTCGCGGGTGAAGGCGACGCCCGTGCCGGAGTCGGGGCCGAGGTTGCCGAAGACCATGGAACAGACGTTGACGGCGGTGCCGAGGTCGTGCGGGATGCGCTCCTGGCGGCGGTAGAGCTTGGCCCGCTCGGTGTTCCAGGAGTCGAAGACCGCGTGGATGGCGAGGTCCATCTGCTCGCGCGGGTCCTGCGGGAAGTCCCGGCCGGCCTCGGTCTTGACGATCTTCTTGAACTTGGTGACGAGCTTCTTCAGGTCGGCCGCTTCGAGGTCGGTGTCGACCGCGACCTTCTTGGTGTGCTTCGCCGCCTCCAGCGCGTCCTCGAACAGCTCGCCCTCGACACCGAGGACGGTCTTGCCGAACATCTGGATGAGCCTGCGGTACGAGTCCCACGCGAAGCGGTCGTCCCCGGCCTGCTTGGCCAGGCCCTGGACGGATTTGTCGGAGAGGCCGATGTTCAGGACGGTGTCCATCATGCCGGGCATGGAGAACTTGGCGCCGGAGCGGACCGAGACGAGGAGGGGGTCGTCGGCCTGTCCGAGCTTCTTGCCCATCGTCGCTTCGAGGGCGTCGAGGTGTGCACTCACCTCGTCACGCAGTGCCGCGGGCTCGTCGCCGCTGTCGAGGTAGGTCTTGCAGGCCTCGGTGGTGATGGTGAAGCCGGGAGGCACGGGAAGACCCAGGTTGGTCATCTCGGCGAGGTTGGCACCCTTGCCGCCGAGAAGGTCTTTGAGTTCCTTGTTGCCTTCGGTGAAGTCATAAACGAACTTCACGCTCCCGCCGACGCTCCCGACACTGCTGTCGACGCCGCTGTCGCCGTTCGCGGCTACGTGGGGATCTTTGTTTTCCGACACGGGTCTCGACTCCTCGACGACGCGGTGGCTGCCCTGACGACGGGGAACATACCCAGATCGAAGGCGTCTGGGTACGTCCACTTGCGCGTCATACGGCTGTAACCACTCGTCCGCCACCAGATCGAAAGTCAAGGGATGGTAAG
Organism: Streptomyces liliiviolaceus; assembly: GCF_018070025.1. Lineage (NCBI taxonomy): Bacteria > Bacillati > Actinomycetota > Actinomycetes > Kitasatosporales > Streptomycetaceae > Streptomyces > Streptomyces liliiviolaceus. The sequence goes on along the minus strand of NZ_JAGPYQ010000001.1, from coordinate 3,055,766 downwards.
CCGTTGGCGCCTACAGCCTTCACTTCTTGAAGACGGCACCGCTCACAGACCCGGCATTGCGCTCACCTGAGCGGCTTACGACACGTCTGAGTTCACCTCGTCAATGATCAAAGGGTGGCACTGAGTGCCACCCCTTGGAGAAGTGCAGCCACCCACAATCCGCTCATCTGAGCGAAACATCGATCATGCGTGGCGAGAATCACGCCGTTCCCGGCGCGCGGATTTCATCATGCGGACGCGTTCCCCGGCCGGAAACACCACCGTCACATCACCTCGCGCGGGCGCCCCGCACGGCCCGCCGGCCCACCCTCGCGTCCGGCGCCTCACACGCCCAGGGCGAGCAGGCGCTCCTCGATCCGCTCGGGCGCGTACAGGTGCTCCACGACCAGCGCACCGGCTCCGACCAGGGCCGCCCGTTCGCCGAGCCGGGACGTCACCACGTCCAGGTGGGCGGTGGAGCGGGGCAGGGCCCGCTGGTAGAGCAGTTCGCGCACCCCGGTGAGGAAGGCGGTTCCGGCCAGATCCCCGGCGATCATCAGGACGCCGGGGTTGAGCAGGGTCACCACCGTGGCGAGGACGTCGCCGACCTGCCGCCCCGCCTCCCGCGCGAACGCCGCCGCGCCGGGGTGCCCCGAGGTGAGCAGATCGCGCACGTCCGAGCCCGACGCCGCCGGAACCCCCGACTCCGCCAGCCTGCGGGCCACGGCGCCCCCGCTGGCGACGGCGGCGAGACAGCCGTACGACCCGCATCTGCACAGCGCGTCGGCGCCCTCCGGGACCCGGATGTGCCCGATGTCCCCGGCCCCGCCGTCGATGCCCCGGAAGATCGTGCCGCCGACGACCACCCCCGCGCCGATACCGGTGGAGACCTTCACCAGGACGAAGGCCGAGCAGTCGGGGTGGGCGGTGCGCTGCTCCCCGTACGCCATGAGGTTGGCGTCGTTGTCGACCAGGACCGGGACCGGTCCGGCGTCCGTGTGCTCGGTGAAGGCGCGGGTGAGGCGGCCTCTTATGTCGTAGCCGTCCCAGCCGGGCATGATCGGCGGCTGGACGACCCGGCCCGTGTCGGTGTCCACGGGACCCGGTACGGCGAGCCCGATCCCGCACACCTCGGCCGCCTCGTGCCCGGCCTTCTCCAGCAGTTCGGCGAACCAGCGGCCCAGCTCGCCGAGGACCGCGTCCGGCCCGTCCTCGACGCGCAGCGGGCCCGCGTGCTCGGCCAGCAGCTCACCGGTCAGGGACAGCACGGCGGCGCGCGCGTGCCGGGTGTCGAGGTCGGCGGCGAGGACGACGGCATGGGAGTCGTCGAACTCCAGCAGGACCGAGGGGCGCCCGCCGAGCGGCGAGTCCACCGGGCCCGCGGCACCCTCGCGCAGCCAGCCGGCCCGGAAGAGCCGGTCGAGCCGCTGGCCGACGGTGGCCCGGGACAGCCCGGTGACCTGTTGCAACGCCCCGCGGGTGGTGGCGCGGCCGCTGCGCACCAGCTCCAGCAGGTCGCCGGAACTGGCCTGGCTCCCGGCCTTCCCGGTCCTGGTCGCCATCGCGCTCCTCCCTACGGTTCCGGTCATACGGACCCCTTGCGTTCCCCAACTCTGCATTACATATTGAGTTCTGCGTGTTAAATAGACGTAACTCTACGGTGGTTACCGCCGAACCGATCGGCCGCCTGTCTTCGGGGAGACCTGAGTGGACCGCACGACCCAGCTCACCGCCCGTCCTACCGCCCGCCGCGCCCTGCACCCTGATCTCGGCCGGGCGGGAACGGCCGTATACGACCCGGCCGACCCGCTCGATCCGCTCCGCCCGGCGGAGTCGCTGCACGCCAGGGCGGCGCGGGTGCTCGAAGGCAACTGGCGGGGCACGTCCACGGTGCCCTCGCGCAGCCTGTATCCGCACCAGTGGTCATGGGACTCCGCGTTCATCGCGATCGGGCTGCGGCATCTGTCGCCGCTGCGGGCCCAGACCGAGCTGGAGACGCTGCTCGACGCGCAGTGGGGCGACGGCCGGATCCCGCACATCGTGTTCAACCCTGCCGTCCCCCTCGACGCGTACTTCCCGAGCCCGGACTTCTGGCGCTCCTCGACCGCGGGGCGCGCCGCGGGCGCCCCGGGCACCGTACAGACCTCGGGCATCGTGCAGCCACCGGTGCACGCGCTCGCCGTGTGGCTGGTGCACGCCGCCGACCCGGGGCTGTCCCGGTCGCGGTCCTTCCTGGCCCGGATGTATCCGCGCCTCGCGGCCTGGCACCGCTATCTGCTGCACCGCCGGGACCTGGGCGGCGGGGGTCTCGCCTCGGTGGTCCACCCCTGGGAGCAGGGCATGGACAACGCGCCGAGCTGGGACGCGCCGCTGTCGCGCGTCACACCGGCCCCGGCGCGCTCGTTCCGCCGCGCCGATCTGGACCACGGCGCCGCCGAGGACAGGCCGACCGACCTGGACTACGGCCGGTACGTACGGCTGGCGGCGGACTACCGGGACGGCGCGTACGCGGACGGCGGTTACGCGGACGCGGGTCACGGGGGCGGCGGACGCCCCGGCGTCGGCGGTGGTGCGGGTATCGGCGGCGGTGGCGGTGGCGGTGGCGGTGAATTCGCCGTGGAGGACCCGGCGTTCAACGCGCTGCTGATCGCCTCCGAGCACGCGCTGGCGCGGATCGCCCGGGAGCTGGGCGCGACGGGCACCGCCCGGCACGCGCGCGCGGAGCGGCTGACGGCGGCGCTGGTGGACCGGCTGTGGGATCCGGCGGAGGGCATGTTCTTCTGCCGGGACGTGCGCACGGACGAGCCGATCCCCGAGCGCGGGGTCTCCGGTCTCGTCCCGCTGATCCTGCCGACGCTGCCCCGCGAGACGGCCGCGACGCTCGTACGGACCCTGCGCGGCCCGCACTTCGGGCTCGGCGGCACGACACGGCTCGTCCCGAGTTACGACCTGACGGGGCACGCCTTCGACCCGCACCGGTACTGGCGGGGACCGGCCTGGTTCAACACCAACTGGCTGGTGGAGCGGGGGCTGCGGCTGCACGGGGAACTGGCGCACGCGGCCGAGCTGCGCGGCGCGCTGCTGGAGACGGCGGACACGTCCGGGTTCGCCGAGTACGTGGACCCGTACACCGGTGAGGCCTGCGGGGCGCTCGGTTTCAGCTGGACCGCGGCGCTGACGCTGGACCTGCTGCACGGGACGGCGCCTCAGGCGACGGTCGAGGCGGCCGGGGCGGCCGGGGCGGGGCACGGCAGGGCCGAAGGGTTCGGCACGGACGAAGAGTTCGGCGCGACGGAGAAGTTCGGCGAGGGTGCCTTGGGAGGGGACCTGCGATGACGGACCGGCAGCATCTGCTCGTACACGGCGGGACGTTCGTCGCGGTGGGCGACGGCGGTGACATCAGCGGAGTACGCGGCGGGGGCGGTTCGCACGCCGCCCCCGACGGGATGTTCGTGCGCGACGCCCGGCATCTGAGCCGCTGGCAGCTGACCGTCGACGGCGCGGTGCCCGAGGCGCTGTCGCCGGTGACGGACGGCGACACGGCCCGCTGCGTCCTCGTGCCGCGCGGCGGCCGGCAGGAGCCGCCCGCCCACACCCTGTTCCGCGAACAGGCCGTCGCCGACGGCTCTTTCGTCGAATCGCTGCGGATCACCAGCAACCGCCCGGTGCCGACGACGGTCCGGATCGCGGTCACCGCCGACGCCGACTTCACGGACCAGTTCGAACTGCGCTCCGACCACCGGACGTACGCGAAGACCGGCGCCGTACGCTCCCGCCAAGTCCTGGACGACGGAGTGGAGTTCAGCTACCAGCGCGGTGAGTGGCGGTCCTGTACGACCGTCACGAGTGAGCCCGCGCCCGACGGCGTCGAGGAGACCGGCACGGGCGCGCGGCGCCTGGTGTGGGCCTTCGACCTCGAACCGCACGGCTCGGCCGAACTGGCCCTGCGGGTGGCGGCGCGCCCGCACGGCACGCCGGCCCCGGATGTGCCCCGCACCCCGGCCGCCGCGAACGCCCGACTCCGCGCGCTGGAGGGCGAGTTCGCGCAGGGCGTGCCCTTCCCGACCGGCTGGCCCGAGCTGGCCGCGGCGTGCGCGCGGGGCCTGGCGGACCTGGCGGTGCTCCAGGTACCGGCGACCGGCCCCGACGGGGAGGAACTGCGCGTTCCGGCGGCGGGGGTGCCGTGGTTCCTGACGTTACTCGGCCGCGACGCGCTGCTGACCTCGCTCTTCGCGCTCCCCTACCGGCCGCAGCTGGCCGCAGCCACCCTGCCCGCGCTCGCCGCGGCCCAGGCCACCGAGGTCGGGGTGGGCACGGTCTCCCAGCCGGGCAAGATCGTGCACGAGGTGCGACACGGGGAACTGGCCCACTTCGGGCAGGTGCCGTACGGCCGCTACTACGGCTCCGTCGACGCCACCCCGCTCTTCCTGGTCCTCCTCGGCGCGTACGTCGAGCAGACCGGTGACACGGCGCTGGCCCGGCGTCTGGAGCCCAACGCCCGGGCGGCGATCGGCTGGATGCTGGACCACGGCGGGCTGACCTCGCGCGGCTATCTCGTCTACCGCGCGGACGAGGGCGGCCTCGCCAACCAGAACTGGAAGGACTCCCCCGGGGCGATCTGCTCGGGCGACGGCAGCCGGCCGACCGGGCCCGTGACGGCCGCGGGCGCGCAGGGGTACGCGTACGACGCGCTGCGCCGGACCGCGCAGCTCGCCCGGACGGTGTGGGACGACGAGGTGTACGCGGCGCTCCTCGAACAGGCCGCCGGGGATCTGCGGGACCGGTTCCAGCGGGACTTCTGGATGGCCGACCGGGCGTTTCCCGCGCTCGCGCTCGACGGCGACGGCAACCATGTCGACGCGCTCGCCTCCGACGCGGGGCATCTGCTGTGGTCCGGGCTGCTGGACAAGGAGTACGGGGAACTGGTGGGGCGGCGGCTGCTGGAGCCGGACTTCTTCTCCGGCTGGGGCGTACGGACGGTCGCCTCGGGGCAGCCCGCGTACCACCCGCTGTCGTACCACCGGGGGTCGGTGTGGCCGCACGACAACGCGCTGATCGCGCTGGGGCTCGCGCGGTACGGGCTGCATGACGAGGCGCGGGCGGTGGCGCACGGGCTGGTGGACGCGGCGGCGGTCGCGGGGCATCGGCTGCCGGAGGTTCTGGCGGGGTACGGGCGTGGCACGCATGCGGAGCCGGTGCCGTATCCGCACGCGTGCGTACGGGAATCACGGTCTGCGGCCGCGCCGCTGGCGCTGTTGACTGCCGTCGGGGGTGCGTAGCCGGCTGCGGGCCGGTGGGGGCGGGCCCCAAAGATTGCGCAGTTCCCCGCGCCCCTTAAGTGGGACGGGGCGCAGCCCCTCCCCGAGGGGCGCGGGGAACTGCGCGGCCCACCCCCACCGGACCCGCACGTTCAGGGGCGGGGGGTCAGACCCCCAGGACTCGGATTGACGGGTGTTCCTCTGTGTTGAGGTAGAGCTTTTCCTGCGTGCCGCGTTGTTCCAGTTCCAGGACCAGCCGGTACCGGTACAGGCCCGGCCGGGCCGTGCTCAGGACCGTACCGGCCCAGTAGTAGTAGACCGGCGTGAACTTGTCCCGCATCCGGTCCGGCGCCCCGTAGATCTTCAGCTCCGTGAAGATCTTGCGCTCCGCCACGTCCTCCTCGTCCCCGGACTCCGTGTCGAGAAAGACAATGCTGTTGATCTTCGGCATGGGCGGCCACGTGTTGTCGATCCGCTTGTCCATGTCGATGGGCCGCACGATCCAGTTCAGGACCTGCCCCTGCTTGCAGAACGTCTGGAGGTGGTTCGTGCCCTGCCCGTCCCCGCCGATGCTGTTGTCCATCATGAACATCGACTCGCTGAGCGAACCCGTCTCGGTCGCCCGCTCCATGTCGATCAGGGTGACGATGTTGAGCTGGACCGAGTTCAACTGGCCCGGGTTCTGCTTCTGTTCGACGGCTTCGCCGACGGTGCTCGTACTCATCGCTCCTCCTGGAATCAGCCGACGAGACTCGGGGACAGCGTGGTGACGATCGGCTCGTCCCGCGAGCCGAGCCGGAACCGGACCTGGTAGTAGGTGTCGCCCGGGACGTCCTTCTTCACCGTCCCGATCCAGTACGCGACATCCGTGCCGGGGTAGACCCTGCGCTCCGGCTCGCACAGCTCGTGGTCGATGTCGATGCCGTCGATCGCCGTGTACGCCTCGCACTCCAGGGCGAGGACGGACCACAGGATCTGGTCACCGCTGCGGACCCGGGTGCGCAGTTGCTCGGTGCCGAACCCCAGGGAGCCGCCGGCCTTGTTGGTGTCGTAGAAGTAGAGGTTGCCGTGCACGGTGCCGGTGGCGAGGGCCCCCACGCAGTCCACGACGGCGGTGATCGCGATCGGGCGCCTGGCGCCGCCGTTGTCCGTCTCGCTGGTCATCTACCGCTCCTCCTCTACGAGGCCGGGCTGCTGCGTACCGGGCTGCTCCGTACCGGACTGTTGCGTACCGGACTGTTGCGTACCGGACTGTTGCGCGCCCGGCTGGAAGTACTCCGTCCCCTGGGCGGACGACGCGTACGGGTCGAGGGGCAGCAGGCCCATGCCCGAGCCGGTGAAGCCGTTGACCTTGGGCTCGGAGGTCACCCGCAGCGCCGACTCGCAGGTCAGGTTCACCGGCTCCCAGAGCGCCTCGCTGCCCCGCTGCACCAGCCGGTGGAGCTGGATGCGCATCGAGTAGGAGTACGTGCCGGGCCGGGAGGAGTCGACCGTGGCGGACCAGTACCAGCCGTCGGTGACCAGGTCGGGAGAGCCGTACTCCGCCGGGTACATGATCTTCTCGTCGACGGCCTGCCCGTAGATGTCCGTGATCACCGGGGCGGGGTAGCTGTAGGTCCCCGCGGAGGTGTCGGTGACGATCTCACCGGTGAGGTCGATGACCTTCTGTCCCGACAGCCGGCCCTTGGTGCGCCGGGTGGTCTTCACCCGCGTGCCGACCGCCTTGCGGATCTCGTTCAGATCGGCCGCGGGGTCGGTGGCGTCGGGTTTGGCCGTGAGGGCGTCCAGCTCCTCCAGCGCCCGGGCGTCGCTCTGCAGGGCCCGCTCGCTCTCGTAGCCGCGCGGCACGGTCGGCGGCAGGGAACCCAGGCTGTAGGGAAGCCAGTTGAGGACCTGTTCGGTGGCCTGCGAGCCGTCGCGCCAGTAGGCGCCGTGAATGGCGGTCACCAGGCCGCCGGTGCCCTGCCCCTCGGAGCCGTGCAGCTTCATGTTGTCGAACAGATAGACGTTGTCCCTCAGGCTGTTGGCCTCCAGAGCGTTGCCGATGTCCACGAGCACGATGATCGCCAGCTGTTGAGCCATGCTTCCACCTCGTCGTTGTGGGATGTCTCCTGGTCGTCCGGACCCTGTCCGCCTCGGCTCATACGCCGATCAGCGCCGGCGAGTCGACATGCAGCACGCTGTACCGGCCCTCGTACATCTGGAGTTCGAGGCGGTACTTGAAGGGGGTCCCGGACGGCAGGGACGGGGGGACCACGCCGGCCCAGTGCGCCAGGTCGAGCTTGTCGCCGTCGCCGTCGGCCGCGGTGCGGGTCGCGGGGGTCGCCACCCCGTCCTGGCCGAGGAAGGTGATGCCGCGGATCTCGACGGGGGTCTGGAGGTCGACGGCGAGGGCGGACCACTGGACGATCTGGCCCGGCCGGACGGCGGTGCGCAGATGGGCCGTTCCCTGTCCGGTGCTCTCCTCGCCGGCGTTGTCGACCAGGCAGAGATTGCCGTTGTGCAGCGTGCCCCCGGAGAGGGCACCGATGACGTCGACCACGGCGATGATGTTGATCTGCGGTTTGTAGGCCACTCGTTCCTCCTGCGTTGTGAGCGGGGGTTACGCGCGGGGTGAAGGTGATCGCGTTGTGTCTTTGCGGGTCGGTGCGCTGCGTGTCATTGCGGGTCGGTGCGCTGCGGTGGCTCAGGCCTGGTCGCGGACCAGCGGCACCTTGCCGACCGAGGTGCGCTCGATCTCCGGTGAGTGCCGCGGCACGAACCGGACCTCCAGGCGGTAGCCCGTCTTCGCGACCGAGGTGGGGTTGGCCTCACCGTCGTTGAACAGGGACAGGGACCGCGGCAGGGCGTTGACGAGCACCCGCTGGAGTCCGGCCGGTCCGAGCAGGGAATCGACGCGGTACGCCGGGGTGAGCACGTCGTCCACGGCGGCGTACAGGGTGATGACCCGCTCCTCGCGCCGGTTGACGAACTGGATCTCGTGGGCGGCCTGGTCCAGGTCCACCACGCCGGCCGTCCGCAGTTCGTCGCGCAGCGCGTCGTAGGCGCGCACCGCCGAGTACTGGCTGTCGTTCAGGTGCAGGATGTCGCCGGTGCGGCCGGCGAACTCGAACCGCTGGGCCCTCGGTCCCGGCCCCGGGCCGTCGAGGCGGGGCCTGCGGATCATGCGGTCGCCCAGCTTCAGCCGCAGCAGGGGAGCCTCGTGGGCGTGCAGCCGGGTGACGACGAGTTCGCCCTCCTCGCCCTCGGGGACCCAGCGGCCGTTCTCGTCGACGATCTCGATGAGGTGCAGGCCGGGGACCGCGGTGAGGACGGGGCTCGACTCGTCCAGTTGCAGCCCGATGGTCTCCGCCTGGGTGGCCGCGAAGTAGCTGAGGATCACCAGGTTCGGGTAGAGCGCCTTGAGTTCGTCGCGGTTGCGCTGCGGGAGCACACCGCTGCCGTAGAGCGCGACGCGGAAGCTGTCCTTGGCCTTCTGGCTCATGCCCGCGCCGAGTTCGGCGAGGATGGCGATGCCCGCCGAGATGCCCATCAGCGCCTTGGGGCCCCGGTAGGAGAAGACGTGCTCCAGGACGGGTGCGGTGACGGGTCCGGCGCCGATGTAGTTGACGCCGGGCACGCTCTGGAGCACTCCGCCGACCATCGTGCCGCTGCTCCACATCTGGTAGTCGGCCAGAGTGGTGAGCAGCCACTTGGGGTCCGCGCCTGCGAGGTGGCCGCTGAGCAGGTAGGTGCCGAGGAAGTGGCCGGCCACCGCGTAGGTGTCGCTCAGTTCCCTCAGCGAGTACACGGTCTCCAGGGGACTGCCGCTGCTGGTTCCGCCGCTGGCGACGACCTCGAAGCCGCCCCGGTCGTGCGGGACGACCATGCCCGTGCGGGAGCCCATGTAGAGGTCGCGCTGGGTCTCCTTGTCGGACAGCGGTATGCGCTGCCACGCCTCGTAGCTGTCGGGGGGCCGGATGATCCCGGCGTTCTCCAGGCGTTCGCGCCAGATCGGATTCAGCCGGACGGTGTGGATCATCTGCTGGAGCCTGCGCAGCACCAGCGCGTCCTGGATCTCGTGGGAGATCTCGCTGTAGGGCTGTTGACAGACCCGCTCGCATTCCCGCATCTTGCTCGCGAACGACGGCAGCAGGGTCACCGCCTCGGGGGTCGGCGGGGTCAGTTCCCAGTCCGGGATGAGCCAGTCGACCAAGCCTCGGAGATCGGTGGGAGGCGCCTGGGCCACCCGTGTGTCCGTCACTTCTCCCGCCCCGCTTTCCTTATCTCACCGAGCAGCATCTGGAAATGCTCGATGGTGATCTGATGGTTCATCATGACCACTCTGAGGGCGGCCACTCCGTCCACGTCGACCTTGGAGATGAAGAACTGCCCGTCCTGCTTGATGCGGTTCCTGATGTCCACCTGGAATTGGGCCACTTCGTCGTCCGCGAGCCATTTCGGCCGGTAGCGGAAACACATGATGTTGGCCTCGGGGCGGTGCAGCGTCTCGAAGTCGTCCTGCTTTTCGAGGATTGCGTGGGCGACTCGCGTCAGTCGGCACAGGTATTCGATTTTCTCGGCGAAGAGCGCTCTGCCGTACATCGCCCACAGCACCCAGAGAGTCATCATCATGGGGCGCTTCGTGCATTCGAAGTTCTTGTCGCCGCTGTCGAGTGCCGTATGGACACCCGGCTGCGCGTCGAACACGTAACTGGCGGTCTGCCGGAAGGCTTCCCTGCTGTGTTCCCGGTTCCGGTAGAAGAGCAGGGTGCACGGGGCCGGCACGAACATCATCTTGTGCGCGTCCCAGGCCAGCGAGTCGGCCTGGTCGACGCCGCGCAGTTTGTGGCGCAGTTCGTCGGAGACCAGCAGGCTCGCGCCGTGGGCGCCGTCCACGTGCAGCCACAGTCCGCGTTCGCGTGTGACGGCGGCCAGTTCGCCGAGCGGGTCGAAGGCGCCCACCGACGTCGTGCCGGCCGAGGCGACCAGGCAGAAGACGTCCAGGCCCTGCCGTTCGGCCGCGTCGAGGGCGGGCCCGACCCGGGAGACGTCGATGCGCCGTGCGGCGTCCAGCGGCAGGCGGACGATACGGTCCTCGCCGATCCCGAGGATGCCGGCGGCCCGGGCGACGCTGTAGTGGACGTCGGCGCCGACCGCGACGGCGGGCCTGGCCGGGCCGTCGAGCTCCGAGCCGCCGCGGGCCCAGACTCCGGGAAAAGCCCTGTTCCGGGCGGTGAGCAGGGCGGTCAGATTGGCCAGCGACCCTCCGGAGGTGGTCACCATGTCGAAGGTGCCGGGCCGGTAGCCGATGAACCTGTTCAGCTCGTCGGCCATGATCCGTTCCACGACGTTGGGCAGCTGGCCCGCCTCGTAGAACGACGAGGGCTGGTTGACGACGGAGCTGACGAAGTCGATGACCGAGGAGAGCGGGACCACGCCCGAGAACTGCCGGCCCATATAGCCGGGCGAATGGACCTGGATACCGGTCCTGATGTAGAGATCGACGATCGCCGAGAGTTTCGCCTCATCGAACGCGGCGGGTTTCTCGTGCTCGGTGGTCATCAGCGCCCGGGCCATCCGGGTCAATTGCGAGGGGTCGGTGAGCTCCAGGCCCCGGATCGACAGGTCGGCCAGATGCTTTTCCAGCCTGGCCAACACGGATTCGGTGTTCTCCCGGAACAGTTGTACATCGAATGCTTCGATCAATGGTCCGCTCTGAGGTAAATCTGTCACGCGGGCCTCCTCGTACATTCCATGGCCACTTGATGGTTGAAGCGCATCGGAAGTTGAACGGGCAGCGAGCGGCAGAGCGGACCCATCGTAGAACGTCGTGGCGCGTGAATATACAATTCCCCTGCGACTGTCCGGAACCGGGCAGCCCTTCCGACGGCCCACCGGAACGGTCGTCACGTGCGTGCCGAATAACAAACCGGACTGACAGATACCGCACGTCGCATCCGGACCGCGATGAATAGACCATTCCGGTGCACACGGCACTGAATACCGCAGGCGACCGGCACGCCGCCGCCTGGCGCCGCACCTCCAGAAAGAGCGGTTTCACGCCAATTGCGAAGATCCCCGCTCACCGGCGACATCGGCGCCACGAGACGGACTAAACGTTTCTTTCAAGGCATACTTCCGGCCAAAAAATATTATATTTCGCACACTAATTCGAAAAATCCGGCTCACATGCGGTTACGCCCGCGGAACCCGCGGAAAGAGCCCCGACGAACGCGCCGGGGCCCTCGCGGACGGCGGGATCAGCCGCCGACGCCGCCGTTCTCCGCGTGGCCCGCGTCGGTCGCCGCCGCGAAGTCCGGGCGGCCGAGCGGTGACTTGGTGCGGACGGCGCCGATCCACTCCGCGGTGCTCGCCGTGTAGGCGAAGAACGACTGCAGGACCACCAGCACCGCGTGGTGGATCTCGGCGGCGGACAGACTGCCCGCCCGGTTGGTCAGGGCCAGCGCACCGGTCGCGTCGGCGAGCACCTCGACCTGGTAGCCGAGCTGGACGGCGTGCCGGGCGGTCGACTCGTCGCAGGTCTGCGTCATCCACCCGACGAGGGTGAGCGTGTCGACGCCCGCCCGGCGCAGCCACTCGTCGAGGTCGGTGCCGATGAAGGACGACGGCAGGGTCTTCTCCACGAGATGGTCGTGGGGGCGGGAGGCCACCACGTCGTGCAGGGCGAAGCCGTGCGTGCCCCGCGCGAAGAGGGGGGCGCCGGCGGGGGCGGCGTGCTGGACGAGCACGACCGGGACGCCTTCCTGTACGGCGGTGTCGACGGCCGCGGCGATGTTCGCCAGGCTCAGGGACGGGTCCGGGTAGCCGATCGGCAGACCGCCCGTGACGTACTCGTTCTGGACGTCGATGACGACGAGGGCACGTTTCATGACGGGGTCTCCCCTCCAGCGGAACTGCGGATGACGGAACTGCGCATGACGGGACTGCGGGTAACGGAACTGCGCTTGGTGGAAACGCGGTTGATGGACACAAGGTCGTTGGAACCGCGGTGGACGGGCGCGGGCCTCACCGGCCCGCCCCCGTGGCCCGGACGAACGCCTCGAACAGGGCCTGTTGCGCGGGGTCGTGCCGGGCGGTGTGCTCGGGGTGCCACTGCACACCGGCGAACCAGGCCCGCCGGTGCGGGAGTTCCAGTGCCTCGCGGGTGCCGTCGTCGGCCCGCGCGGTGACCTTGAGTCCGGCGCCCACCCGGTCGACGTGGGTGCGGTGGAAGCAGGACGCCGTCACCACCTGGGCGCCCATGCTCAGTTCGAGCAGGGTGGCGGGCTGGACGGCCACTTGGTGCACGAGGTTGTGGTGCCGTCGCCGCCAGCCCGCCAACTGCACCTGCAGCGTGCCTCCGAGCGCCACGTTGACCGCCTGGAGACCCCGGCAGATCGCCAGCAGGGGCAGCTCGGTGCGCAGGACGTGGTGGGCCACCGCCAGGTCGAAGCCGTCCTGTTCGGCGTCGGCGTCGTGCGTGCTGCCGTGCGTCGGCGTGTTCCCGTACCGGCCGGGCGGCAGTTCGTCGCCCCCCGGCAGGAGAACGCCGTCGAAGCGGGTCAGGCGCTCGGCGACGAGCGCGGGGTCGCAGCTTCCGTCCGGTGCGTGGGGGTGCAGGGTCACGGGCTCGCCGCCCGCCCGCCAGACGGCTTCGACCAGGGCACGGGCGACGATCTCGGCGGAGTACCGCAGGGCCGAGGTCGAGACGGAGAAACGGGCGGGAATGGCGATGAGGGGGCGGGCGGGACGGGGACGGGTCACGGGCATTCCTCTGGGGGGAGGCGGTTCGGCGTACGGCGGTTCAGGTCACGGCGGATCCTTTTCGGAGGTCTCCGGGGTGGGCGAGGTCACGGCTGCGTCCGGGGTCTCGGGAGCCGGGGCCATGGTTCGGGGATACGCGCCAGCCGGTCGGGCCAGATACGCGGCGGCGCCCAGCAGCCAGACGGTGGGGATCGTCAGCGCCAGCCAGGTGGCGGTGGTCCGGTCGCCGCCGATGAGGGTCGTCAGATTGGCCAGGACGAGCCAGATGGCCCCGGCGATGCCGAGGGCGCCCAGGGCGGGCGCGACGGCGGTGTTCCACAGCCGCCGGTCCAGGCGGTTCCGGCGGAAGAAGACGACCACGGACACGGACGTCAGGAGGTACAGCAGCATGATCGCCAGGACGGCGACGCCGCTGAACCAGGAGAACAGCGTCACGACCGGATCCCGCCCGGTGAGCGCGAACGGCACGACCAGCAGCACCGCGATCGCCGTCTGGACGACTCCGGCCGCCCAGGGCGCGCCGCGCCGGTTCAGGGCGCACAGGGCGTGCGGGAGGCGGCGTTCACGGCTCAGCGAGAACAGATAGCGGTTGGCCGAGTTGTGGAAGGCCAGGATTCCCGCGAAGAGGGAGGTCGCGAGCAGGACGGGCAGCAGGTCACCGGCCCAGCCGCCGAGCCGGTCGGTGACGGGCTGGAAGACGAACGCCGACGAATCCCCGTTCTCAAGGGCCCGTCCGGCGTCGTCGGTGGCGTGCGAGGCGCCGTGGGCGGAGATCACCATCCAGGAGGTGAGGGCGAAGAAGGCGGTGATCAGCGTGATGGAGAGATACGTGGCACGGGGTACGGTCCGCTCGGGCGCGCGGGCCTCCTCGCCGTAGACGGCGGTGGCCTCGAAGCCGAACATGGACGCCACGGCGAACATCAGGGCCACCCCCGGAGCGCCGTCGAGGGCGGTCCTCGGCGAGAAGGCGGCTGCGACGCCGAGTCCTTCGGGGCCTCCCCCGCGCACCAGCGTGACCAGGGCGAACACCAGCAGGATGCTGGTCTCGGCGACCACGAAGACGGCCAGCACGCGGGCGCCCGTGTCGATGCCCGCCACGCCGAGGAACTGCACCAGCGCCATGGTGAGCAGGGCCCACAGCCACCACGGCGCGTCGATGCCCGCGTGCAGGTCAAGGAGTTGGGCGACCGTCGCTCCGTAGAGGCCGTACATCGCGGCCTGGATGGTGCAGTACGCGAAGAGGGCGACGGCGGCGGCGCCCGTACCGGCGGTCCGGCCGAGGCCCCTGCCGATGTACGTGTAGAACGCGCCCGGGTCGACGACGTGCCGGCTCATCGCGACGAATCCCACCGAGAACAGCAGGACGACGGCGCCCGCGGCGACGTACGCGGCGGGGACGCCGGAGCCGTTGCCGAGCGCGACGGACAGGGGCACGGCTCCGGCGATGCCGGTGAGCGGGGCCTGCGCCGACAGGACGAGGAAGAGGATACCGAGGACTCCGAGGGCGTCACGCTTGAGCCGGCGGTCCGCGGCGGTCACGGTGGTGCTGCCGACCTGGCGTCGGCCGGGATCCGCGTCGGTCACGACACGCGAGGCCCGTGAGCGTGGCCGCGATCGTGGTGGCGGTCGCGGTGTCGATCTCGGTCAAGGTCACGGTGGTGGTCGCGGACGCACCTGATCCTGTCGGCAACGGCCTTCATGGAACGGTCCTCCCGAGGTACGGAGCCTCAGTGCGAGGAAGAGCGGAGGAAAGGGCGAGGGGGCGCCCGGATTCGCGTCGCCAATTCGTTTGGCACCAAACAACATAGGCATGCCCTCCGGGGCGGTCAATCCCTCGCGGCGGACACCGACTTGAGCCGCACCCTTGCGGGAGGACGACAGGCATCCTTACGGTCGTCGTACCGTTTGACATCAAACAAACGGTGGGCGGCAGCAGCGCCCGGGCCGGCTGACGGCCCCGTTCCCATCTGCCCGAGGAGGCAGCGGTGAGCGCACACGACCCCTCCCTGACCAGGGAACACACCGAACGGCTCGCCGAGGCGGGCATCGACGTGGTCCGCGTGGTCTACCCCGACCTGCTCGGCACGGACCGGGCCCGTGACGTGCTGCTCGACCATCTGCCCACGGCCTGCGCACACGGGCTCGCCTTCTGCCGGGCCGTCTACCACACCACCCCGCGCGGCGAGGTGGTCCCGGTGACCGGCGGTCTGGAGGCGGGACTGCCCGACATGCTGGTCCGCCCCGACCTCAGCACGCTGGCCCCGCTGCCCTGGGAGCCGGGGGTCGCCTCCTGCCTGGGCGACGTCACCGACGCCCGCACCGGCGCGCCCACCCCCGAGTCCCCCCGCGACCTGCTGCGCACCGTGCTCGCCCGGTGCGCGGAGCACGGGCTGAACCCGGTGGCCGGTCCCGAACTGGAGTACTTCCTCTGCGAGTCGGACCCGGGCGCGCCCGGCGGCAGGCGCCGCTACAGCACGGCCGCCGGCACCGTGTACACGGCGGGCCTGCGCGCCGATCCGGACAACCACCTGCTGCGCACCCTGCGTTCGCTGCGCGACCTGGGACTCGGCGTGACGACCGGCAACCATGAGTTCGACGGCGCGCAGTTCGAGATCAATCTGACCCACTCCCCCGCCCTGGACGCCGCCGACCGGGCCTTCCGGCTCAAGTCGGCCGTCAAGGAGCTCGCCCGCGCGGAGGGGCGGACCGCCACCTTCATGGCGAAGCCGTTCAACGACACGGGCGGCTCCGGCTTCCATGTCCATCTGTCGTGCGTGGACGGCGAGGGCGGCAACACCTTCGACGACCCGGCGGGCCCGTACGGTCTGTCGGCCACCGCCCTGCACGCCGTGGCCGGTCTCCTCGCGCACGCCCCGGCGCTCGCCGCGCTGCTGAACCCCACGGTCAACTCGTACAAGCGCTTCGGCCCCGACACGCTCGCCCCGTGGCTGATCGACTGGGGCCTGGACAACCGCAGTGCCATGGTCCGCGTACCGCCCGAGCGCGGGGCGGGAGCGCGGCTCGAACTGCGGCTGGGGGACGCCGCCGCCAACCCGTATCTGCTGGTCGCCGCCACGAGCGCGGCCGTCCTGCTCGGTGTCAGGGACGCGGTGGAGCCGCCCGCGCCGCTCAAGGGGTACGGCTACGACACCGCGTCGGCGCCGCTGCTGCCCGCGAGTCTGCCCGCCGCGCTCGACGCCCTGGAGGCGGACACCGACCTCACCCGGCTCCTCGGCAAGGAGTTCGTCTCCGCGTACGTCACCTACAAGCGCGACGAGGTCAGCCGCTTCCATCAGCACGTCACCGACTGGGAACTGGCCGAGTACGCCGACCATCTGTGAGCCGCCCCCCGATGCACGCAAGCCGAGAGCCCGACCCCAAGGAGACCTCGATGGCCGCACCCGTCCCGGTCGAACCCCTGCCCCTCGACGACGTCGACCTCACCGACCTCGACAGCTTCACCGACGAACTGCGGCCCTGGCGCATGTTCCACACGCTGCGGCACCGGGACCCGGTCCACTGGCAGCCCGAGGCCGCGCCCAACGCGGGCTTCTGGGCGCTCACCCGGCACCGGGACATCGTCGCCGTCGACCGGGACCCGGACACCTTCACCTCGACGAAGTTCGTCAACCTCGAAGAGGTCGACGACGACCAGATCGCCAAGCGCGCCTCGATCCTGGAACTCGACGGGGTCCGGCACCGCGCGCTGCGCGGGCTGCTGCAACGGCAGTTCGGGCACACCGTCATCAGCCGGTACACCGACTTCCTGCGCGGTCTGACCGCCCGCACGCTGGACGCGGCGCTGCCGCTGGGCACGTTCGACTTCGTCACCCATGTCGCGGCCGACTTCCCGATCAACGTCCTGGCCCGTCTCCTGGACGTGCCGCCCGAGGACAACCGGCGGCTCATCGACTGGGGCAACCGCATCATCGGCAACACCGACCCGGACTACGCGGACGTCCTGCTCGGCAGCCCGGAGAGCGAGCGCTACCGCGATCTGCCCTTCCGCTCCCCCGCCGCCACCGAGGTCTTCGCGTACGGACGCGAACTGGCCCGGCAGCGGCGGGGCGGCACCGGCGACGACCTGGTCTCGCGGCTCGTGAACGGGACCCCGCGCGACGGTGTGCCGCTGACGGAACAGGACTTCGACAACTACTTCCTGCTCCTGGTCGTCGCGGGCAACGAGACGACCCGCCACGCCATCAGCCACACCATGCTGGCGCTGACCCGCCACCCCGACCAGCTGGACCTGCTGCGCCGCGACCCGGCCCTGATCCCCGTGGCCGTCGAGGAGTTCCTGCGCTGGGCCTCCCCCGTCTACCACTTCCGGCGTACGGCGACCCGTGACACCGAGCTGAGCGGCACCCGCATCAGGCGGGGCGACAAGGTGGTCATGTGGTACGCCTCGGGCAACCGCGACGAGGCCGTCTTCCCCGACCCCTACGCCTTCGACGTGACCCGCACCCCCAACGACCATGTCACCTTCGGGAAGACGAGCCCGCATCTGTGTCTGGGCAACCTGCTCGCCCGGACCGAGATCCGCGTCATGTTCGAGGAACTGATCCCGCGGCTCGCGGACATCCGGCTCGGCGGTCCGGTCCGCCGGGTCCGCTCCAACTTCGTCCACGGCATCAAGGAACTGCCCGTGACGGTCACGCTCAAGTGAGGCGCGGCAGGGCGACCGGCTTCGGCGACCGCCTTGTACCGGCCACGTAGGATTCGATGCCCTACGGCCGTGCGTCGGCAGTGACGGCGGTCCGGTGACGATGCGAGGGAGCGCCCGTGCCCAGCCAGCGGTCCATCAGCGCGGCGGAGAGACTCGCGGCGGAGAAACTCGGCGGCATCCCCGTCCGGCGCGACCAGATGGCGGCGGTCGCCAACATCTACCGGGCCGCGTCCGCCGTGCGCCAGCACCTGGAGAACTCCGTACTGCGGCGCTCGGACCTGACCTGGACCGGCTTCGTCGTGCTCTGGGTGGTGTGGGTGTGGGGCGAGTCCGAGACCCGGCGCGTCGCCGAGGAGGCCGGGATCTCGAAGGGCACCCTGACCGGCGTGGCCCGCACCCTGGAGTCCCGCGGTCTGCTGCGCCGCGCCGACCATCCCACCGACGGGCGGCTCGTCCTGCTCGGCCTCACCGAGGAGGGCGAGAACTTCATGCGGGAGGTGTTCCCGGCGTTCAACGAGGAGGAGGCCTTCGTCACCTCGCGGCTGAGCGACGCCGAGTGCCGCACGCTCGCCGACGGGCTGCGGAGCGTGGTGCTCCAGGTCGAGGAGCACGGCGAGGACCGGCGCCGGGAACTGCTGAACGGCGCGGCGGCCACCCCCCGTCGCAGCGGCCGCCGCGCCCGTAACTGAAACCCGCCCCCCTTATTCGCGCTCGGCCCTCCGCCGTGCCGCCCGCACCAGCGCGTCGAAGAGCCGCTGCTGGGCCGGGTCCGTGCGCGCGGTGTCCTCCGGATGCCACTGCACGGCCATGAACCGGTCGTCGCCGTCGGCGAGTTCGACGGCCTCCACGGTTCCGTCGACGGCGCGGGCGGTGGCCTTGAGCCCCTCCCCCAGCCGGTCCACGTGCTGATGGTGGTAGCAGGACGCCTCGGTCTTGTCGGTCCCGGTGACACGGGCCACGACGGACCAGGGCGCGAGGAAGACGGGGTGCCGCACATGACGGTGCCCGTGCCCGGGACCGCCGGTGTCCTGACCGCCCCCCTGGTTGTCCTGGTGCAGTGTGCCGCCGAGGGCCGTGTTGACGACCTGCAGCCCGCGGCAGACCGCCAGCAGCGGCAGGCGGCACGCGAGGGCCTGCCGGGCGAGTTCCAGGTCGAAGCCGTCCTGCTCGTCGTCCACGTCGTACACGGCCCGGTGCGTCCGCCCGGCCCCGTAGCGGTACGGGGCCAGGTCGCCGCCGCCCGGCAGCAGCAGGCCGTCGAAGCGGGCGAGCCGGCCTCGCACCTCGCCGGGGTCGGCCGTGCCGCCGGGCGCGTGCGGATGGATGCCGCCCGGTTCGCCGCCGGCCCGCCAGACCGCCTCGATCAGCGCGCGGGCGTTGGCCTCCGCCGGCCGGTCCAGGGCCGAGGAGGTCGCCGAGAAGCGGGCGGGGACCGCTATCAGCGGGCGGGCGCTCACAACTGGATCCAGGTGGTCTTCAGTTCGGTGTACTTCTCCAGGGCGTGTACGGACTTGTCGCGCCCGTTGCCGGACCGCTTCACCCCGCCGAAGGGCACGGTCAGGTCGCCCTCCTCGTAGCAGTTGACCCACACCGTGCCGGCCTTGAGGGCGCGGGCGACCCGGTGGGCGGTGGACAGGTCGGAGGTCCACAGCCCGGCCGCGAGCCCGTAGTCGGTGGCGTTGGCGAGGGCGACCGCCTCGTCGAGGTCCTCGAAGGCGAGAACGGACAGGACGGGTCCGAAGATCTCCTCGCGCGCGGGCGGACTGTCCGGTGCGACGCGGTCGAGGACGGTCGGTTCCAGATAGCTGCCACCGGAACCGCACCCGGAGCCGCCCCCGGTCCCGATCAGGGCGCGTGCGCCGCCGGTCCGCAGCCGCGCCCCGCTGTCGACCGCCGCGCGGACATGACCGAGTACGCGGTCGAGATGGCCCTCACCGGCCAGCGCCCCCATCTCGGTGGCCGGGTCGAGCGGGTCACCCACCCGCAGCGCGCGGGCGTGCGCCACGACGGCGTCGGTGACCTGTTCGGCGACGGAGGCGTGGACCAGCAGCCGGGAGGGGGCGGTGCACATCTCGCCCTGGTTGAAGAAGATGCCCCAGGCGGCCGTGGCCGCGGCTTTCGCCAGGTCGGGGGCGTCGGGCAGGACGATGTTGGGCGACTTGCCGCCCAGTTCGAGCCAGACGCGCTTGAGGTTGGAGTCGGCCGCGTGGTGCAGGAAGTGGCGGCCGACGGCGGTGGACCCGGTGAAGGCCAGGACGTCGACCTCGGGGTGCAGACCGAGGGCCCGCCCGGCCACCGGCCCTTCGCCGTTGACGACGTTGAGGACGCCCGGCGGCAGTCCCGCGCGCAGCGCGACGCGTCCCAGCAGCGCGGCCGACAGCGGCGCGTGCTCGGAGGGCTTGAGGACGACCGTGCACCCGGCGGCCAGCGCCGGGGCGATCTTCCAGCCGGCCAGGGTCAGCGGGAAGTTCCACGGGACGACCGCGCCGACGACACCGGCGGGCTCCCGGGTGACGAGCGCGAGGGTGTCCGGGGCGGTGTGCGGGATCTCGTCGGTGAGTTTGCCCGCGAGCTGGCCGTACCAGCGGAACGTGCCGACGACGGCCCGGAGTTCGATGTCGTGGGCCTCGGTGACGGGCTTGCCCATCTCCAGGCTGACGGTGAGCGCCAGCTCCGCCCGGTGCTCCTCCAGCAGGTCGGCCAGCCGGATCAGGACGCGGCCGCGGTCGGCGGGGGCGAGCCGGGGCCAGGGGCCTTGGTCGAAAGCGCGGCGCGCGGCGGCGACGGCCGCGTCGATCTCGGCCTCGCCCCCGTCGGCGACCTCGGCCAGCACCTGGCCGTCGCGGGGTGAGACCACCGCGAAGGTACTGCCGCCGCCGGGTTCGTCGGCACCGTCGATGAGATGCGTACCGACCGGTTCGAGCGCTTTGGCGCGGCGGAGCCATTCCTCGTACGTGACCTGCGTGACCTGCTTGGCGGCGGGGCTGACGGCGGTCATACGGCCCTCTCAGCGTGTGGGTGGCCTGCGTTCGGGTGACCTGCGTTCGGGTGGCCTGATGCCGCGGAACTCCCAGTCGCCGCCGAGCGCGGTGGACAGCACTTCCTCGGACTCGCTCGGCTGCGCGCCGAGGTCCGTGCGGACGGCGGTGGGACCGGAGACGATGTGGTTGCTGAGCCGGCCGAGGCCCTCCACCTCGACCTCGACGACATCACCGGGCCGGACGGGCCGGGAGTTGGCCGGGGTGCCGGACAGCAGGACGTCACCGGGGTACAGGGTGATGGTGCGGGCGATGTCGGCGACGAGATAGTGCATGTCCCACGTCATCTCGTCGGTGGAACCGTCCTGCACGACCGCCCCGTTGACGTGGGTCCGCAGCCGTTTGCCGTGGAAGTCCCAGTCGGTGACGAGGCCGGGGCCGAGCGGGCAGAGGGTGTCGGAGCCCTTGACGCGGAGCATGGAGCCCGCGTCGGTGTCGCGGAAGTCGTGCAGGCCGTAGTCGTTGGCGACGGTGTATCCGGCGATGTAACGCCCCGCCTCGGCGCGGGAGATGTTGCGGGCGGTCCTGCCGATGACGACGGCGACCTCGCCCTCGTAGTTGAGCCACTTGCAGCCCTCGGGCCGGACGACCGCGCCCCGGTGGGAGTTGAGCGCCGAGGTCGGCTTGTGGAAGTACGTGGGGGCGGCGGGCAGCGCGGCCCCGAACTCCTCGACCCGGCTGCGGTGGTTGAGGTGGACCGCGATCACCTTGGACGGGACGACCGGCGGCAGATGGTTCGCCTCCCCGGCCTTGACGCGGCGCCCGTCCCCGGCGACCAGTTCGTCGCCGTCGCGGACGGTCTCCACGACGGAGCCGTCGAGGAGGACACGGCGGTACTCGGGCATGACGGGAGCCTCCCTGGGGTCAGTCGGGCAACCGGCCGGACGGCTGGACGCGGCTGTGGGGTGTGCGGGCGGCGGCCGGCGGAGGCGGCGGGCCGGTGCCCGTCCAGCCGTCCGCGGGGCGGTCGAACCAGAGATGCACCTGTCCGGTGCCGATGGCGTTCTCGTACGCGCCGTACTGCCGGGCCTTCGCCGTGCAGGCCCGCTCGCCGAGGGCCCCGGCCATCATCAGGTAGTGGAAGAACCTCGCTTCGGGCTTGTGGGGCCAGAAGTCGTCCATGCGGTCGAGGACCTGGTCGTGGCGGCCCTCCTTGAACCAGGCGATGCGCTCCTGGTCGGCCGCCCGCGCCCCGGGGGTGAAGATGTGCTCCGGGTCGCCCGCCTCGTGGTCGCGCAGTTGCCGCAGTGGCCAGAAGGTGTGCGACAGGGCGCCGGAGGCGATCAGCAGGACCCGTCGGCCGGGCGTGGCGGCGATGCCGTCGGCCAGTGCGCGGCCGAGACGCAGATGGTCGTCCATGTCCCCGGTCTGGCAGACGCCGACGGTGACCCACCGTTTGTCGGGCAGCCCCTCGCCGAGGTACTTCCACAGGTTGGTCGTGGCGTAGTAGACGGGCAGGTAGGGGTCGTCGATCGGGGTGATCCAGGTGCCGTGCCGGTCGGCGAACGAGGCTACGTGGTGGGCGAGTTCGGGGTCGCCGGGGAAGTCGTACGGCATCCGGCACATCCCGCGCGGCAGTTCCTCGGAGGTGTACAGGCCCGAGCGCCGGGGCTGGGCGGTGACGACGAACTCGACGGTGGTCGCCCAGTGGGAGTCGAGGACGACGACGGTGTCGTAACTGTCGGACGCGAAGACGTCGTCGCGGAGCTGCCGCAGTCCGGTGACGAGGGTGCTCTCCTTGCCCTCGTTGAGCTCCAGCCGGTCGGCCTCGGGCAGCACGATGGTGGGGACGTGGGAGAGCAGACCCGCCCCGACGATCTCACCCATGGTCCTGCCGTCCGCTCTCATCCATGGTCCAGCCGTCCGTTCTCATCCATGGTCGGTCCATCCGTTCGGTGCGGTGACGGTGGTCTTCAGGTCGCAGTAGAAGTCGAAGCTCCAGTCGCCGCCCTCGCGGCCGACGCCCGAGTGGCGGGAGCCGCCGAAGGGCGCCCGGAGGTCCCGGACGTAGAAGCAGTTGACCCAGACCGTGCCCGCCACGAGCTGTGCGGTGACGCGCCGGGCCCGTTCGTGGTCGCCGGTGGCGAGGGTGGCGGCGAGACCGAAGCGGGTGTCGTTGGCGAGGTGTACGGCCTCGTCCTCGGTGGTGAAGGTCTGGAGGGTCAGGACGGGCCCGAAGACCTCCTCCTGGACGATCTCGGAGTCCTGGGCGACGTCGGTGAGGAGGGTGGGCGGGTAGTACAGGCCGCCTTCTCGCGCGGCGCCGCGACCGTCGCCGGGGTCACGGCCGTCCGCGCGACCGCCTGCCGGGTGACCGCCTGCTGGCTGACCGCCTGCCGCGTGACCGCCGACGACCGCGCGGGCCCCCGCCGCCAGCGCCCGCCGCACGAACCCGTCGACCTTCTCCAGCTGGCGGGGATGGACGAGGGGACCGAGGTCGGTGGCCGCGTCCCTCGGATCGCCCTGGCGCAGCCGGGCCGCCCGTTCGGCGAGGCGGCGGCCGAACTCCGCGGCCACCGGCTCCTCGACCAGGATGCGGGTGGCCGCGAGACAGACCTGTCCGGCGTTGTCGTACTGCTCCACCGCGAGGTCCACGGCCAGCTCCAGGTCCGCGTCGGCGAAGACCAACAGCGGTGATTTGCCGCCGAGTTCGAGGCTGAGCGGGGTGAGGTGCGCGGCGGCCGACGCGGCGATGCGCCGGCCCGTCGGCACGGACCCGGTGAAGCTGACGCGGCGCACCTCCGGGTGCGCCACGAGGGGGGCGCCGACCTCGGGACCGTACCCCTGTACGACGTTCAGGACCCCGGGTGGCAGGCCGGCCGCGGTGGCGATGTCGGCGAGCAGCGAGGCGGTGAGCGGGGACCATTCGGAGGGTTTCAGGATCACCGTGCCGCCGGCGGCGAGGGCCGGGGCGGCCTTCCAGGTGGCGAGCAGCAGCGGGGCGTTCCACGGGGTGATCAGTACGCACGGGCCCGCGGGGTCCCAGCTGACGTGCTGGGTGTGGCCGCAGGTCTCGAAGTCCTCGTGCCCCAGTGTCCGCAGCCGGTCGGCGAAGAAGCGGAAGTTGTGCGCCACGCGCGGCATCACACCTCGGCGGTGGGAGCGCAGGAGGGCGCCGTTGTCGTGGGTCTCGACGACGGCGAGTTCTTCGAGTCGTTTCTCCACCCCGTCGGCGACGGCTTCGAGGAGGCGGGCGCGTTCGGCGCGCGGGGTGGCGGCCCAGCCCGGGAAGGCGGCCTTGGCGGCGGCGACGGCCGCGGCGGCGTCCGTCCCCGTGCCCCGGGCGATCTCGCCGAGGGGGGTGCCGTCGATGGGTGAGACGTCGGTGAAGGTCTCGGTGGCGGCGATCCGCTCGCCGCCGATGAAGTGCCGGGTGTCGACGGCGACTCCGGCGACGGTGGTGAGGTGTTCGCTCATGTCGTGGGGCTCCCTCGTGTCGTGGGGCTCCGGTTGTCGGGGCGCCGCGCGTCAGTGCGGGGCCGCGGCGGGGTTCATTCGGCGCCGGAGGTGCCCGACTCCAGGAGCCGGCCCCCGTCCCAGACCACGCCGACCTGCCGGTAGTACGCGGCGATCGGCTCCCGGATCTCCAGCCGGGCCAGCTCCTCGGTGGGCGCCTCGAACAGCTCCAACTCGGCCTCCCCCGTCCAGGGTCGACCGCCCTCGAAGGACGCGGCCCCGGACTCGATCAGTTCGTCGAGCGCCAGCCCCTTGCCCTTCTCGACGGAGGGCAGCCAGCGGTGGTGGACCATCGGGTGGGCGTTGACGAACCCGTTGGAGTCGCAGGGCTCGCGCAGGGTGACGACGGCCTGGGCCAGGCGCCGGTCGGCGGCGGCGAGGGTGGCCCCGAACCTGGCCCCGGCCTCGATGCGCGGGGCGGGCCCGTAGGGGTGCGGGCGGGTCTGGTGGATGGAACCGAGCTTCTTCGGATACCCCTGGTGCAGTCCGCGGGCGAGGGCGAAGTCCTTGTCGACCCAGATGAACACACAGCGCGTGTACGTCCGCCCCCGGTACGCGCACCGCACGACGGCGAACGCCTCCTTGTACTGGGCCCGCACCGGGTCGAGCAGTTCCCGCCCGGAGTCGGCGCAGGACTGCCAGTCGGCCCAGATGAGCGCGACGGCGCCGGGGTCCTCGGCGGCGGGTTCCAGCGGCTCGGGCAGCAGCTCCCGTACGCGGTCGGGGTCGGTGCGGTATTCGACGGTGAGCAGATCACCGGAGTAGCGCCACGGCGGCGCGGGGATGAGCGAGGCTGCGCCCGTCGCCGTCTTGGGGTGGAAGTAGCCGCGCAGACCGGTCACTTGGGCCCCCCGGACGATCCGGCCCCGAGGGCGGGCTGGGCGAGGAGTTCGGCGCGGTGGCGGGCGGCGGCGGCCGAGGTGGACCGGCCGCCGAGGGAGACGACACCGACGAGCCGGCCGCCCCGGTGGAACCCGGCCAGGAAGTCGCCGCCGGGGTCGCCGTCCAGCACGCGCACGTCGTCCTGGCCCAGGGCGGGGGCGCCGAAGGACTGCAGCCGGAAGTCGTGCTGGTCGCTCCAGAAGGTCGGCAGGGGCGCGAAGGGTTCGACCGTGATGCCGGTGCCGGTGAGATGGGCGGTGAGCACCCTGGCGGCGTGCTTGGCGGTGTCCGTGGGGATGGACCAGTGCTCGACGCGGCGCGCGACCTCGTCGTAACGGGCGTTGGGGAAGCGCGCGATGTCACCGACGGCGACCACGTCCGGGCGTCCGCCGACCCGCAGATGCTCGTCCGTCAGGACGCCGTCGGTGAGGTCGAGGCCGTTGCCGTCGAGCCATTCGGTGTTGGCGACGGAGCCCACCGACTCCACCACGACGTCGGCGGCGAGGACGGTGCCGTCGGCGAGGACCACCCCGGTGACCCGGTCGTCGCCCTCGAACCCGGTCACCTGGGCGCCGAGGGCGAACCGGACGCCCCGCCGCTCGTGCCGGTCGAGCAGCGCCTTCGCGAGCAGTTCGCCGAGCGGCCCGACCATGGGCAGCGGCAGCGGGTCGACGGCCGTGACCTCGGCGGCGCCGAGGGCCAGGGCGGTCGCGGCGACCTCGCAGCCGATGAATCCGGCGCCGATGACGACCACGCGGCCGCCCGGCCGGGCCAGCGCCGCGCGCAGCCCGCGGGCGTCGGCCACGGTGCGCACGGTGTGCCGTCCGCGGCGGGGGCCGGGGCAGGGCAGCCGCCGGGGACGCATCCCGGTGGCCGCCACCAGTCCCGCGTACGTCAACGTCCCGCCGTCGTCGAGCGTGACGGTCCGCCGGTCGAGGTCGGCCGCGACGACCCGGGTGCCCAGGCGCCACCGTACGTCCGCGACGCTGGCCCGCGGCAGGAAGGTGAGCGAGCCGAAGGAGGCGTCGCCCGCCAGGGCCTCCTTGGACAGCGGGGGCCGGTTGTAGGGCATGTGGGGTTCGTCCCCGACGAGGACGACCGGTCCGCGCCAGCCCGCGGCGCGGAGTTGCTCGGCGGTGCGC
This sequence comes from Streptomyces liliiviolaceus, assembly GCF_018070025.1. NCBI lineage: Bacteria > Bacillati > Actinomycetota > Actinomycetes > Kitasatosporales > Streptomycetaceae > Streptomyces > Streptomyces liliiviolaceus. The sequence continues at coordinate 3,029,599 of NZ_JAGPYQ010000001.1, read as the reverse complement.
AGCCCGGCCATGGAGGCGCCGGCGACGACGACGGGGGGTTGGGCTGCGGTTGCGGCTACGGCTGCGGCTGCGTTCACGCGTCAGTCCCCGATCCGGATGGCCTGCAGCGGGCAGACGTCGGCGGCCTCCTCGACCTCCTCGCGGCGGGTGTCGTCGGCGTCCGGGAGGTGGACCAGATGTCCGTCGTCGTCGAAGCGGAAGACGTCGGGAGCGGCGAACACGCATTGGCCGTGGTCCTGGCATTTGTTCATGTCGACGACGACCTTCATGGCCGGTCCTCCAGATGACGTGTCACGTCGGAGGGGAACGGACGGGGACTCGGACCCTGAGGGCGGGCCCGGCCGGTGGAGCGGCTCGGGACCGCCCCCTCCCCCCATTTCATTTGACCCCAAACAAGGTAGGAAGCAATGGGGGTGGGGTCAAGGGGGTGGGGGCGGGTGCGGGTCGGTGGGGGCCGGTTCGCGCAGTTCCCCGCGCCCCTAGGGGGTGGGGGCTGGGGTGCGTGGGACAACTGACGGTTGCCTGTGGCTGAGCGCGCCGTTCCCCGCGCCCCTGGGGGGGGCGGAGGCCCGTCGCCGGGTGCGGGCACGTCGTGGCTGAGCGCGCAGTTCCCCGCGCCCCTCAAAAACGGGGCTGCGCCCCAGCTTTTGCCCTTAGGGGCGCGGGGAACTGCGCGGCCAGCCACAGACAACCGTCACCCGCCCCCCACACGCCAGCCCCCACCCCCCCAGGGGCGCGGGGAACGGCGCAGTCTTTTGTCTTTCAGGGGCGCGGGGAACTGCGCGAACGGCCCCCACCAGGCCGCAGCCGAAAGGGCCGCTCACCCCCCGGACGTGTCCAGCTCCGCGTCCTCGCTCACGCCCGCACAGTCGTACGGATCCTTCAACCACCCGTCCGGCAGGACAACCCGCCCGTTCCCGGACGTACGCCCCCGCGGCCCGTCCGCCCCCACCGGCCACGGCTGATCGAGCTCCAACTCCTCCAGCCCCTCCGCCAGTTCGCTCAACGACGAAGTGACGGCGAGCCGCCGCCGCATCTCGGAGCCGACGGCGAACCCCTTCAGATACCAGGCCACGTGCTTACGGAAGTCGACGACCCCGCGCGCCTCGTCCCCGATCCACTCCCCGAGCAGCGTCGCGTGCCGCACCATGACCGCCGCGACCTCCCGGAGGGACGGCTGCGCGTACTGACCGCTCCGCCCCTCGAACGCCGCGACCAGGTCGGCGAACAGCCAGGGCCGCCCGAGGCACCCCCGCCCGACCACGACCCCGTCGCACCCGGTCTCGCGCACCATCCGCAGCGCGTCGTCCGCGGACCAGATGTCCCCGTTCCCGAGGACGGGAATCTCCGGCACATGCTCCTTGAGCCGCGCGATGGCGTCCCAGTCGGCCGTCCCGCCGTAGTGCTGCGCCGCGGTACGCCCGTGCAGCGCGATCGCGGTCACGCCCTCCTCGACCGCGATACGCCCGGCGTCGAGGAACGTGATGTGGTCGTCGTCGATGCCCTTGCGCATCTTCATGGTGACCGGCAGGTCCCCCGCCCCGGCCACCGCCTCGCGCAGGATCGCCCGCAGCAGCGGCCGCTTGTACGGCAGGGCCGAGCCACCGCCCTTGCGCGTCACCTTGGGCACGGGGCAGCCGAAGTTCAGGTCGATGTGGTCGGCGAGGCCCTCGTCCGCGATCATGCGGACGGCCTTGCCGACGGTCGCGGGGTCGACGCCGTACAGCTGGATCGAACGCGGGGTCTCCGACGCGTCGAAGCGGATCAGCTGCATGGTCTTCTCGTTGCGTTCGACCAGCGCCCGCGTGGTGATCATCTCGCTGACGAACAGCCCCTTGCCGCCGCTGAACTCCCTGCACAGCGTGCGGAACGGCGCGTTCGTGATGCCCGCCATGGGGGCGAGCACGACGGGCGGCAGGACGGTGTGCGGACCGATCCGCAGAGCGGTGTTCACCGCGGACTCAGGAGTGACCGTGGACGTGGACATTCCTCCATTGTCACGTACGCCGACCCATGAAGGTAGTCGTTAGTTAGGCACACTACCGAAGTGGGCGTAACCTGGTACCCATGCCTGAGCTCAGCCCCCGCCGGCGCCAGCTGGTGCTCGCGATCTGCTGTATGAGTCTGCTGATCGTGAGCCTCGACAACACCGTCCTCAACGTCGCCCTCCCCTCCATGCAGAAGGATCTGCACGCGAGCCTGGCGGGCATGCAGTGGACGATCGACGCGTACACGCTGGTGCTCGCCTCGCTGCTGATGCTCGCGGGCTCGACCGCCGACCGCATCGGCCGCCGCAAGGTCTTCATGGCGGGCCTGGTCGTCTTCACCGTCGGCTCGGTCCTGTGCTCGCTCGCACCCAACCTCGAATCGCTCGTGGCCTTCCGCATGATCCAGGCGGTCGGCGGCTCGATGCTCAACCCGGTCGCCATGTCGATCATCACCAACACCTTCACGGACCCGCGCGAACGCGCCCGCGCGATCGGGGTCTGGGGCGCGGTGGTCGGCATATCCATGGCCGCGGGCCCGCTGGTCGGCGGCCTCCTCGTGGACTCGGTCGGCTGGCGCTCGATCTTCTGGGTCAACCTGCCGGTGGGCCTGGCCGCGCTCCTGCTCACCCTGCGGTACGTGCCCGAGTCCCGCGCGCCCAAGGCGCGGCGCCCCGACCCGGTGGGCCAGCTCCTGGTGATCGCGCTGCTCGGCTCCCTCACCTACGCGATCATCGAGGCGCCCAGCTCGGGCGCCGGCAAGATCCTCGTCTTCGGCGGGATCGCGCTCGCCGCGCTCGTCACCCTCCTCTGGTACGAGCCGCGGCGCGACGAACCCCTCATCGACCTGCGCTTCTTCCGGTCGGCGCCGTTCAGCGGGGCCACGGTGGTGGCGGTCAGCGCGTTCGCGGCGCTGGGCGGTTTCCTCTTCCTGTCCACCCTCTACCTCCAGAACGTCCGGGGGCTGAGCGCGCTCGACGCGGGCCTGTGGATGCTGCCCATGGCGGCGATGACGTTCGTCTGCGCGCCGCTGTCCGGACGGCTGGTCGGCAACCGGGGGCCCCGCCTCTCCCTCCTGATCGCCGGTACGGCGATGACGGTGAGCGGGGTGCTGTTCGCCGCGTTCGAGGCCGAGACGGCGGACGTGACGCTGGTCATCGGGTACGTGCTGTTCGGGCTGGGCTTCGGTTTCGTGAACGCGCCCATCACGAACACGGCGGTGTCGGGCATGCCCCGTGCCCAGGCCGGGGTGGCGGCGGCCGTCGCGTCCACGAGCCGGCAGATCGGGCAGACGCTGGGGGTCGCGGTGATCGGGGCGGTCCTCGCGTCGGGCGTCGGCGAGTCGTCCTACCGCGCCGCGTTCGTCTCGGCGGCCCGGCCCGCGTGGTGGATCATCACGGCGTGCGGGCTTTCAGTGCTGGTCGTGGGTGCGGTGTCCAGCGGACGCTGGGCGCGCGGAACGGCCGTGCGCACGGCGTCCCGCCTGTCCTCACCAGAGGTAAAGGAGTCCGCGGGCATCGCATGAACCTGCGGCCCGGCGGGGGCTGGCCGCGCAGTTCCCCGCGCCCCTGGGGGGCGGAGGCCCGTCGCCGGGTGCGGGCACATCGTGGCCGATCGCGCAGTTCCCCGCGCCCCTGGGGGGGCGCGGGGCCGTCGCCGGGTGCGGGCACGTCGTGGCTGAGCGCGCAGTTCCCCGCGCCCCTCAAAAACGGGGCTGCGCCCCAGCTTTTGCCCTCAGGGGCGCGAGGAACGGCGCGGCCAGCCACAGACAACCGCCACCCGTCCCCCACACGCCAGCCCCCACCCCCCAGGGGCGCGAGGAACTGCGCGACAAGCCCCCACCGCCCCGCACCCGAAACCCAACCCCAACCACCCCACCCCCAGGGGCGCGGGGAACGGCGCAATCTTTTGGCTTTCAGGGGCGCGGGGAACGGCGCAAGCAACCCCCACCGGGCCCCACCCCTCAGCCCCGCTGAACAGCCAGTTCCTGCAACCGTTCAAGCCGCGCACGCGACACCCCGTCCGCCGGCGCGTACGTAACCATCCGAGCCCCCTCCCCCGGCCCCAGCCAAAGATCCGTATGGACGAGCGTCAACCGCCCCACGTACCGGTTGTCGAACAACTTCGTCTTGCTGCGCGAACCGACCACCTCATGCCGCTCCCACACCTCCCGGAACTCCTCCGACTCCGCGCACAGCCGCTTGAGCAGCATCTTCCACGCGGGATCGGCGAGATGCCCGGCCATGGCCCCCCGGAACTTCGCCGCCATCAACCGCATCGTCTCGTCGAGCAGCACGATCGAGGAGCGCCACTGCTCGTTCGTGGTGACGAGGATCATGCAGTTGCGGTCCTCCGGCGGCACCTCGTCGAGGTCGCACAGCAGCAGCCCGTACGTGCGGTTGTACGCGAGGACGTCGTACCGGCTGTTCTGGATGCAGGCGGGCAACGGCGCCAGCTGCTCCAGCGTCTGCAGCAGCGCCGGAGTGATCGTCGTGCAGCGCGAGGCCGGCGTGGGATCGACGGCCCCGGCCAGCTGGAAGAGGTGGGCGCGCTCGTTCGAGTCGAGCATCAGCGTGCGGGCGAGCGCGTCGAGGACCTGTACGGAGACCTGGATGTCCCGGGCCTGTTCGAGCCAGGTGTACCAGGTGACGCCGACCGCGGAGAGCTGCGCGATCTCCTCCCGGCGCAGGCCGGGGGTGCGCCGACGGCTGCCCCGGGGCAGCCCCACCTGCTCGGGCGTGATGTGCTCACGCCGATGACGGAGAAAGGCGGCGAGCTCGTGCCGCCGGATCTCCGGCTCCCCCGCCCCGGTGATCCCTCCTGCTCCCCCGGTGACCGGGCCCGCACCCGCCATCGTCTTCTCGGCCATGGTCGTCATGTCTCCAGCCTGCCGCCCCGCGGCCCCTGTCGCGGACCCTGTTGCCGGGTACTCCTTCTACCAGGATAAGAAGACTCTGGTACCAGCCTGCGAGCAGGCGCACGATCGATCCGTGACCGAAATCCTCGCTCCCCGCACAGCCCGTTCCGTGACGGCCGGCCCACCCGTGCTCGGCACGCTCGGACTGTTCACCGTGCTGCTCGGCGCGGCCCTGCCCCTCATCGACTTCTTCATCGTGAACGTCGCCCTGCCCACGATCGGCCACGACCTGGCCGCGAGCGACGCCGTCCTGGAACTCGTCGTCGCCGGTTACGGGGTCGCGTACGCCGTGCTCCTCGTCCTCGGCGGACGGCTCGGCGACACGTTCGGCCGGCGCCGGCTCTTCCTCGGCGGGATGGCGGCCTTCGGGCTGACCTCGCTGGCGTGCGGCCTCGCGCCGACGGCGTGGACGCTCGTCGCGGCGCGCGTCGCCCAGGGCGCGGCGTCCGCGGCGATGCTCCCGCAGGTCCTCGCCACCATCCAGTCGGCGACGCAGGGCCCGCGCCGCGCCAAGGCGATGAGCCTGTACGGGGCCACGGCCGGACTCTCCATGGTGGCCGGGCAGATACTCGGCGGCGTCCTCGTCGCGGCGGACGTCGCGGGCACGGGCTGGCGCGCGGTCTTCCTGGTGAACGTACCGGTCGTGCTGGTGGGCCTGTTCCTGGCCGCCAGGGCCGTCCCGGAGACCCGCTCGCAGCACCCGCAGCCGGTGGACGTCCCCGGCACGGTCCTGCTGGGCGTGGCGCTGGTGTCCCTGCTGGCCCCGCTGACCGAGGGCCGGGCGGCGGGCTGGCCGCTGTGGACCTGGCTGTCCCTGGCCCTGTTCCCCGTCACCGCGACCGCCTTCTACCTGGTCGAACGCCGGTCGGAACGCCGGGGCCGCACCCCGCTGGTCCCGCCGAGCCTCTTCGCCACCGTCTCCCTGCGCCGCGGCCTGATCATGATCGTCCCCTTCTCCATCGGCTTCAGCGGCTTCATGTTCGTCATCGCGGTCGCACTCCAGGAGGGCGTGGACCTGAGCCCGGTCCGCGCGGGCCTGGCACTCGTACCGATGGCGCTGTCCTTCTTCGTGGCCTCGCTGCTCGGCCCCCGGCTGGTGGCCCGGTGGGGTACGCGCGTGGTGACCGCGGGCGGTCTGGTCCAGGCGGTCGGCGTGGGCGTCCTCGCCCTCACGGTGTGGGGCTCCTGGCCCGACCTCGGCGGCCCGCAGCTCTGGCCGGGCCTGATCATCGCGGGCGCGGGACAGGCCCTCCAGCTGCCCGTCCTCTTCCGCGTCATCCTCTCCGAGGTCCCCGCGGCCCGCGCCGGGGTGGGCAGCGGAGTGATGATCACCGCCCAGCAGTCGGCGCTCGCGCTCGGCGTGGCCACCCTCGGCACCCTGTTCCTCACCCTGATCCCGGGCCGGGGCATGGGCGACGCCCTGGCCACGACCCTGCTGGTCCAGCTGGCCGCCGTCGTCCTGACGACGGCCCTGAGCCTGCGCCTGCCGCGCGAGATCGCCTGAACCGCCACGACCGCCGGAGCGCCGGCCGGTCAGCTGGGGAACATCCCGGCGGTCGCGTTGACCCACGTGCCGGTGAGCCCGGCCGCCGCGTCGGAGGCGAGGAAGGCCGCCAGGGCCGCGATGTCCGCGATCTTGGGCGAGCGCTTCGTCATCCGCAGGCTGTCGAGATGCGCGCGGATGCCCGCCACGGCGGCCTCGTCGGGCGCGGGCGCACCGGCCGCGCTGAGCTTCTCGGGGGTGAGGGTGTCGACCACGCCCGCGGTCCAGATCCCGAGGGCCCGTACCCCGGCCGGACCGGCCTCCTGGGCGAGCTGGCGGATCAGCGCGTCGAGCGCGCCGTCGGCGGCCCCCGTACCGCCGAGCATCGGACTGCCGTTGTGGGAGCCGCTGTTGAGGCCGAGGATCACACCGGACCCCTGGGCGGCCATCCGGCGGGCGGCGGCCCGGGCGGTGATGAACTGGCAGGTGATGCCCCGCACGACCGGCCGGGTGTAGTCGGCCACCGACATCTCGGTCAGGGGTAGGCCCTGGAAGTCGCCGCGCGGCACCAGGTTGAACGAGACGTCGAACCGGCCGGCCCGCTCGACCACCGAGTCGGCGTGCGCCTCGACGGCGTCCTCGTCACCGGCGTCGAGCACGTCGTACGCGGCCCCGGTCGCGTCGGCGACCTCACGCAGCGTCTTCTCCGTCCGGCCGACGAGGAAGACCCTCGCCCCGGCCTCCGTGTACGCCTTCGCGACGCCCGCGCCGAGGGAACCTGCTCCGCCGTAGACGACCGCGACCTTGTTCTTCAGCAGCATGACCGGTGACTCCTCTGTGTGATGGGGGCGCGAGGTGCGCCCGTCACCCCATGAGACGTGCCCGCCGGGAGAACTCATCGCTCCCACGACCGCCCGTGCGGCCCTCACAGGGTCATCGGCAGCCCGAACGCCTCGAACAGATGGGGCTCGAAGGTGGTGATCTGCGCGATCCGCCCCTCCTCGACCCGCAGTACGTCGATGAGCTGGGCCCGGAAGACGCTGGTCCCGGGCCGTTGCAGATACCCGGCGACCGCCGGCTGGCCGTTGGCCCGCACCGGCAGATGCCGCCAGTGTCCGACGAACATCGGCGAGGCCGGATCGAGGTTCGGCCGGACGAAGGCGAAGAGCGCGTCGCGCGAGGTGAACCAGAACGGGTTCGGCGGCATGATGAGCACCGCGTCCTCCCGTACCAGCTCGACCATGGCGTCGATGTCGGCCCGGGCGACGACCTCCATGTAGCGCTGGAGCAGCGCCAGGTCGTCGGCGCTGGGCGGCCGGGCGGACCAGTCCTCGCGCGGGCCGGGCAGCGCCTCCCGCAGGGCCGCTCTGCCGCGCTGGACCGCGCTGTTGGCGGCGGCCGGGCCCGTACCCAGCAGCTCGGCGGTCTCCTTGGCCGACCAGCCGGCGACATCGCGCAGGACCACCGCGGCCCGCTGGCGTGGCGGCAGTCGCTGGATCGCGGTGAGGAAGACGAGTTCGAGGGTCTCGCCCGCCACCGCCTCCTCGTCCGGTTCGTGCCGGCGCACGGGCGTCTCGGGCAGCTGGTCGTCCGGGAAGGGCTGGAGCCACGGCAGGCTCGGCGGCGGTGGCCCGTCGCCGGAGTCCATGCCCGGCACCGGCGCGTAGGGAGCGGGCCGCCGGTCGTGTCTGCGCAGGAAGTCGAGGCACACCCGGGTGGCGATCTTGTAGAGCCAGGCCCGCGGGTTGCCGACGTCCTCCAGGGTGTCCCGGGCCCGCCAGGCGCGCAGGAACGTCTCCTGAGTGAGGTCCTCGGCCTCGTCGTACGAACCGAGAAGCCGGTAGCAGTGGGCCCGCAGCTCCCGCCGATGTGCCTCGACGAGCGCGTCGAAACCGCCGTCACGGGGTTTCGTCACACCGGCGGGCGTGACGAATTCCGCACCCTCGCCACCGACGGCCTCCGCCCGCTCCTCGGGGGCCTCGCGGGCCTCCTCGGTTCCGCGGGCCTCCCGGGCCAGGCGGCGCAGTCGGCCGAAGCGGGGGGCCAGGGCCTCGACATCGGCGTGGAAGGCGCGGGCGGGTTCCAGCCGCAGCCGTCGCAGCCGGTCGCCCAGGTCGGAGACGAGATCCGCCGCGGGTTCGTCGGCCGGCCGCTTCCGCTCCCGGTAGGCGCGCTGGCGGCACGCCTGCGAGCAGTAGGAGGCGGCCCGTCCGGGCCCTTTGCCGTCCTCGATGGACAGCCCACAGATCCGACACTTCCCGGCCACGCCCACACGCTAACCGCCGCGGAGACCCACAATGCGCAGAATGCGCACAGAACTCACCGCGCACGCACCCCCGTTGATGTTGTTCTTGTTGCAGACTCCTAGGGCTTGTCGTGCAAGCCGAGCGCGACCACCAGGAGGCGTCATGCTGCAGATCAACACCAGCAAGGTGAGCCGCTGGGACCAACACGGCCGCGAGCACGTCGTACGGGTGCGGCGCACGGGCGTGCAGCGGACGATCAGATGCGACACCTGCGGCTGGCGCAAGCCCGCCCAGTTCCTGCCCTGGCTGAAGGCCGAGGAGCATCTCGCGGAGGCGCACCAGGCGACGGTGGACCCGGCCGGAGCCTGAGCCGGTCAGCCCCTCAGCCCCCCCGGCTCTCAGACCCTCAGGCCCTCAGACCCCGCACCACCAGGTCCACGACGGCCGCGAACTCGCCCTCGATCCCGGGCTGTTCCCACTCGCGGGCGTGGCACGGGTCGTGGTAGCGGTCCGTGGCCTGGAAGAGGGCGCGGGCGGTGACGGCGGGGTCGGCGGCGGCGAAGGTGCCGGCGTCGACGCCTGACCGGACGATCGTCGTGAGCTGGCCGGTGAGAGCGTCGATGTGCTCACCGACCGCCTCGCCGCTCTCCCCGGTCAGCACCATGTAGGTGGCGAACAGCTCGGGGTCGTCGCCCGCCTTGCGGCGTTTGGCGGTGAACAGGGCCGCGAGCCAGTCGCGCAGCCGGGCCTCCGGGTCGCGGTCCTGCGCCACGATCCCTTCGAGGACGGCCGACGTACGGTCCAGCCAGCGCTTCGTGACCGCCTCCCGCAGCGCCGCCTTCGTACGGAAGTGCCGGTAGACGCTGCCGTGGCTGACGCCGAGCGCGCGGGCCACGTCCACCACGGTGGCCTTCGCGGGGCCGTGGCGGCGCAGCACCTCCTCGGTCACCTCAAGGATGCGCTCGGCGGTCAGGATCTCGGTGGTCGCCATGGTGATGACCGTACCGGCGGCGTCGTCAGCGCTCGCTGTCGAGGTGTGCCATCTGCGCGGCCGGGTAGCGCTCGCCCGCCGCCGAGCCGGCCGGGACGGCCTCCTCGATCGCGGTGAGGTCGGCGGCGTCGAGGGTGACGTCGAGCGCGCCGAGCGCCTCCGTCAGCCGCTCGCGGGTCCGGGCGCCCACCAGCGGCACGATGTCCTCGCCGCGCGACAGCGCCCAGGCGATGGCGATCTGCGCGACGGACGCGCCCTTCTGCTCGGCGATCTTCCGCAGCGCCTCGACGAGGTCCAGGTTGTGGCGGAGGTTGTCGCCCTGGAAGCGGGGGCTGTGGGCGCGGAAGTCGTTGGCCGCGAGCTGCCGGTCGGGGGTGAAGTGCCCGGAGATCAGACCGCGGGACAGCACGCCGTACGCGGTGATGCCGATGCCCAGTTCACGGGTGGTCGGCAGGATCTCGGCCTCGATGCCGCGGGAGAGGAGCGAGTACTCGATCTGCAGGTCGGAGATCGGGGCGGTGGCGGCGGCCCGGCGCACGGTGTCGGCCCCGGCCTCGCTCAGGCCGATGTGCCGTACGTACCCCTTCTCGACGAGTTCGGCGATCGCGCCGACGGTCTCCTCGATGGGGACCTCCGGGTCGACGCGCGCGATGCGGTAGACGTCGATGTGGTCGACGCCGAGCCGCTGCAGCGAGTACGCCACGAAGTTGTGGACCGCTTCGGGCCTCCCGTCGTAGCCGGACCAGCGGCCCTCCGGGTCGCGCAGGGCGCCGAACTTCACGCTGACGAGGGCCTGTTCGCGCCGCGCGGCGGGGGCGCTGCGCAGCGCCTCGCCGATCAGCATCTCGTTGTGGCCCATGCCGTAGAAGTCACCGGTGTCGAGCAGGGTGACCCCCGCTTCGAGCGCGGCATGGATGGTGGCGACGGCCTCTCCCCGGTCGGCGTCCCCGTACAGCGCGGACATCCCCATGCACCCGAGCCCGAGAGCGGAGACCTGCGGACCGGCGGTTCCAAGGGTGCGACTGAGCATCAGAATCTCCCGACACATCGACGACGAAGCAACCCCTCAACCTTGACATGACAGCTGACAGATTTCAATATCTGTCAGCTGCCACAGGGAGAGCACACAAAAAAGCCTCGGCCCCCTCTCACACACAAGAGGGGGCCGAGACCTACTGCCTAGGGGCGCGGGGAACGGCGCAGTCTTTCGCTTTTAGGGGCGCGGGGAACTGCGCGACCAGCCACGACGAACCGTCAGCCGACAACGGGCCGAAACGGCCCACCCCCCGCGGAGCGACTAGCAGCCGACAAGCCGGCTGGCCAGATACCCCTCGATCTGATCGAGAGAAACCCGCTCCTGCTTCATCGTGTCCCGCTCACGCACGGTCACCGCGTTGTCGTCGAGCGTGTCGAAGTCCACGGTCACACAGAACGGCGTACCGATCTCGTCCTGGCGACGGTAACGACGGCCGATCGCCCCGGCGTCGTCGAAGTCGATGTTCCAGTTCTGCCGCAGCGCGGTCGCGAGACCCTTCGCCTTCGGGGACAGCTCCGGGTTGCGCGACAGCGGCAGCACGGCCACCTTCACCGGCGCGAGCCGCGGGTCGAGCCGCAGGACGGTCCGCTTCTCCATCTTGCCCTTGGCGTTGGGCGCCTCGTCCTCGACGTACGCGTCGAGGAGGAACGCCAGCATCGCGCGGCCGACACCGGCGGCGGGCTCGATGACGTACGGGGTCCAGCGCTCGCCGGCCTCCTGGTCGAAGTAGGACAGGTCCTGGCCGGAGGCCTTGGAGTGCGCGGAGAGGTCGTAGTCCGTGCGGTTGGCGACGCCCTCCAGCTCACCCCACTCGTTGCCGCCGAACTGGAAGCGGTACTCGATGTCGGCGGTGCGCTTGGAGTAGTGCGAGAGCTTCTCGGCCGGGTGGTCGTACCAGCGCATGTTCTCCTCGCGGAGGCCGAGGCCGGTGTACCAGTTCCAGCGCTCCTGCATCCAGAACTCCTGCCACTTCTCGTCCTCGCCCGGCTTGACGAAGAACTCCATCTCCATCTGCTCGAACTCGCGGGTCCGGAAGATGAAGTTGCCGGGCGTGATCTCGTTGCGGAAGGACTTGCCCATCTGCGCAATGCCGAACGGCGGCTTGCGGCGCGAAGTCTGCTGGACCTGGGCGAAGTTGGTGAAGATGCCCTGCGCGGTCTCGGGGCGCAGGTAGGCGACGGAGCCGCTGTCCTGCGTGGGGCCGAGGTGCGTGGAGAGCAGGCCGGAGAACTGCTTGGGCTCGGTGAACGTGCCCTTGTTGCCGCAGTTGGGGCAGTTGAGGTCGGCGAGCCCGTTCTCGGGGAGGCGGCCGTGCTTGGCCTCGTACGCCTCCTCAAGGTGGTCGGCGCGGTACCGCTTGTGACACGAGGTGCACTCGGTGAGCGGGTCGGAGAACGTGGCGACGTGACCGGAAGCCACCCAGACCTCGGTCGCCAGGATCACGGACGAGTCGATACCGACGACGTCCTCGCGCGACGTCACCATGTAGCGCCACCACTGACGCTTGATGTTCTCCTTGAGCTCGACACCCAGCGGCCCGTAGTCCCAGGCGGCCCGCTGGCCGCCGTAGATCTCACTGCACGGATAGACGAAGCCACGGCGCTTGCTCAGGCTGACGATGGTGTCGATCTTGTCGGCGGCCACGGTGCTCTCTTCATTACGACGACGGGCGTTGAAGCGGGTTGCTTCACAGCTATTGCTTCACGGCTACTGCTACAGAGCTATTGCTTCAGAGCGAATGCCTCAGATTACCGGCGGCCCCGCCCCTCGGATCAAATCGGTTGGGGTACGGGCCGGACACCGGCCCTCCGCCCACCGGCACACCCCTCGCATACCGGGATGAAGTCCAGATCACAGGGCCGCTTATTGACAATCGTTTCCACACCAGCTGAAAATGACTGTCATGAACGTACGACGACGCCACATATCCGCCGGTGTGATCGCGACGGCCACCGCCCTCGCCCTCGGCTCCCTCTCCGCCTGCTCGTCCGACTCCAGCGCGGCGGACGGCGGGGGCGGCAAGCTCGACGTCGTGGCGTCGTTCTACCCGCTGCAGTTCCTCGCCGAGGAGATAGGCGGGAGCCACGTCAGCGTGAACACCCTGACCGAGCCCGGTCAGGAACCGCACGACCTGGAGATCAGCGCCAAGCAGACCGCGCAGCTCCAGGAGTCCGACGTGGCTCTCTACCTGAAGGGCCTCCAGCCCTCCGTCGACGAGGCGATAGGCCAGTCCGAGGTGAAGGCGAAGGTCGACGCGGCCACCCTCACCAGCCTGGAGAAGCACGGCAACGAGGTCGGCGGCCACGCGGCCGAGCACGACGAGGACGAGGACGAGCACGGCCACGAGGAAGGCTCCGGCCTCGACCCGCACATCTGGCTCGACCCCGTGAAGTACGCCGAGGTCGCCGAGGGTGTGGGCAAGGCCTTCGAGAAGGCCGACCCGGACAACGCGGCCACGTACAAGAAGAACACCGCGGCCCTGGTGAAGAAGCTGGACGGGCTCGACACCCGCTTCGAGGACGGCCTCAAGAACACGGAGACCAAGGTCTTCATCACCACCCACGCGGCCTTCGGCTATCTCGCCGAGCGCTACGGCCTCACCGAGGAGGCCATCAACGGCCTGGACCCGGAGAGCGAGCCCAGCGCCAACCGCGTCAAGGACCTTGAGAAGATGGCCAAGGCCGACGGCGTCTCCACCGTCTTCTACGAGACGCTCGTCAGCGACAAGACCGCCAAGACCATCGCCGCGGACGCGGACCTCAGGACGGATGTGCTCGACCCGATCGAGGGCATCACCGAGAAGTCCAGGGGCGACGACTACATCCAGGTCATGGACGCCAACCTCAAGGCGCTGCAGACGGCCCTGGGAGCGAAGTGACCGTGAAATGACAGCGACATGAGCAGCACGAGCAGCCTCCGGAGGACGTCGGCATGACGAACGGGTCCGACACACCGACCGACACCTCGACCGGCACACCGCACCCGCCTGTGATCTCCCTGCGCGGTGTGACGGCCGAACTCGGCTCACGCCCCGTCCTGCGCGGCATCGACCTCACCGTGAACCGCGGTGAGGTCGTCGCGCTGCTCGGCGCCAACGGCTCCGGCAAGTCGACCGCCATCCGCACGATCATCGGGCAGGTCCCGGTCACGGGCGGCGAGATCGAGCTGTTCGGCACGCCCCGGCGCCGCTTCCGCGACTGGGCGCGCGTGGGATACGTACCGCAGCGCACGACGGCCGCCGGCGGCGTGCCCGCCACGGTGACCGAGGTGGTGTCCTCCGGGCGGCTGTCCCGCGCCCGCTTCGGCGTGCTGCGCAAGGCGGACCGCGAGGCCGTCCGGCACGCCCTGGAGCTGGTGGGCCTCGCCGACCGCGCCAAGGACTCCGTGGACGCCCTCTCCGGCGGCCAGCACCAGCGCGTCCTGATCGCCCGCGCGCTGGCCTCCGTACCGGAACTGCTGATCATGGACGAGCCGATGGCGGGCGTGGACCTGGCGAGCCAGGAGGTCCTCGCGGCGACCCTGCGGGAGCAGGTCGCGGCGGGCACGTCCGTCCTCCTCGTGCTGCACGAGCTGGGCCCGCTGGAGCCGCTGATCGACCGCGCGGTCGTGCTGCGCGACGGCTGCGTGCTGCACGACGGCCCGCCCCCGCGGGCGCTCGGCCAGCACGCGCTGCCCGGCCACGACCACGTCCACCCCCACGCGGCCCACGACGCCGAACCCCTCCGCACAGGACTGCTGAGCTGACCGCCATGAACCTCGAAATCCTCGATTACGCCTTCATGCAGCGGGCCCTGCTCGCGGCCGTCCTCGTCGGCATCACCGCGCCCGCGGTCGGCATCTACCTCGTCCAGCGCCGCCAGGCCCTGCTGGGCGACGGCATCGGCCATGTCGCGATGACCGGCGTCGGCCTCGGCTTCCTGCTCTCCTGGTCCCCGGTATGGATGGCGACGGCCGTCTCCGTGGTCGGCGCGGTCCTGATGGAACTGATCCGCTGGTACGGCAAGACGCGCGGCGACATCGCGCTGGCGATGCTCTTCTACGGGGGCATGGCGGGCGGCGTGATGTTCATCAACCTCGCTCCCGGCGGCTCCAACGCCAACCTGACCTCGTACCTCTTCGGCTCGCTCTCCACGGTGTCGGAGTCGGACGTGACGGCGATCTGCCTGCTGGCCGCCTTCGTCGTCCTCGTCACGATCGGTCTGCGCCGGCAGCTGTTCGCGGTGAGCCAGGACGAGGAGTTCGCGCGGGTGACGGGGCTGCCCGTCCGCGCCCTGAACCTCCTCACGGCGATCACGGCCGCCGTCACCGTCACGGTCGCCATGCGGGTCGTCGGCCTGCTCCTGGTCTCCGCGCTGATGGTGGTCCCGGTGGCCGCCGCGCAGCAGCTGAGCCGGAGTTTCGCCGCCACCTTCGCGATCTCGGTGGCGATCGGCGTCAGCGTGACGATCGGCGGCACGGTGACGTCGTACTACCAGGACGTGCCGCCCGGCGCGACGATCGTGCTGCTGACCATCGGGGCGTTCATGCTGCTCACGGTGGCGGCGACGCCGCTGGCCAGGCGGCGGGCGCGGGCCGCCGCGCAGGCCGCGGCACGCGAGGGCGGGGACCCGGCGGAGTGTGCCATTCCCGGCTCCCGCACACCGACCGGCAAGGTCGGCGTCTGACCGCGCCCAGCTCGGGCTGGCACAATGGCCCGGCAAGCCGCAGACGTTTGGAGGCAACGGTGACGACCGCTGGACCGCCCGTACGGGGCCGTTCCACCCGGCAGCGTGCCGCCGTGGCGGCGGCGCTCGACGAGGTGGACGAGTTCCGTAGTGCGCAGGATCTGCACGACATGCTCAAGCACAAGGGCGACTCCGTCGGGCTGACCACGGTGTACCGCACGCTTCAGTCGCTCGCGGACGCGGGTGAGGTCGACGTGCTGCGTACGTCCGACGGGGAGTCGGTGTACCGCCGCTGTGCGAGCGGGGACCATCACCATCATCTGGTGTGCCGGGTGTGCGGCAAGGCGGTGGAGGTGGAGGGGCCGGCTGTGGAGAAGTGGGCGGAGGCGATCGCCTCGGAACACGGCTACGTGAACGTCGCCCACACGGTGGAAATCTTCGGCACCTGCGCGGACTGCGCTGCGCGCGGCCAGGGAGTATGAACCTCGGCCCGGTGGGGGTCGACGCCAAAGATTGCGCAGTTCCCCGCGCCCCTAGGTACCTAGGGGCGCGGGGAACTGCGCGGGTGACCCCCACCGGCCCGCAGCCGAAGCTCTTCCTCAGGGGGCGTCAGTTGGGGTCCGGGCGGCCCCTCATGTCCGCTTCCATGGTGAGCAGGTCCTCGTTCGGGACCGCCCCGCCGAACCGCCGGTCCCGCGACGCGTACTCCACGCACGCCCGCCACAGATCCCGCCGATCGAAGTCCGGCCACAGCACGTCCTGGAAGACCATCTCCGCGTAACTGGACTGCCAGATCAGGTAGTTGGACGTCCGCTGCTCCCCACTGGGGCGAAGGAACAGGTCCACATCCGGCATGTCCGGGTAGTACAGATACTTCTGGATCGTCTTCTCGCTGACCTTCTCCGGGTCGAGCTTCCCCGCGGCGACATCCAACGCCATCGCCTTCGCCGCGTCGGCCAGCTCCGCCCGCCCCCCGTAATTCACGCAGAAATACAAGGTCATCGCGTCGTTACCCTGCGTTTGCTCCTGCGCGACCTGCAGCTCCTGCACGACGGACTTCCACAGCTTCGGCATCCGCCCGACCCACCGGATCCGGATGCCGAGGTCGTTCATCTCGTCGCGCCGGCGCCGGATGACGTCCTTGTTGAAGTTCATCAGGAAGCGGACCTCCTCGGGCGACCGCTTCCAGTTCTCCGTGGAGAAGGCGTACAGGGACAGGTTCTTGACGCCCAGCTCAAGGCATCCCTTGAGGACGTCCATGACGACGCCCTCCCCCACCCGGTGCCCCTCGGTACGCGGCAGCCCGCGCTCCTTGGCCCAGCGCCCGTTCCCGTCCATCACGCACGCCACGTGGTTCGGGATCAGCTCGCCGGGGAGCTTGGGCGCGCGGGCACCGGACGGGTGCGGCTCCGGCGTCTTGTACTCGCGGCGCTGGCGCCCCAGGATCCCGCGTACCACCATCTGCTTCTCGTCTCCTCAGATCTCGTACAGCAAGTACAGCCGGTCGTGTGCCGCTCAGGTGCTCTTCTCGACGTACCGCAGGGAGCGCAGGCCGCGCTCCAGGTGCCAGTGCAGGTAGGCCGACACGAGGCCGCTGCCTTCC